>DASSJI010000123.1:0-6054 GCA_035691285.1 Vicinamibacteria bacterium
AGGGCCCGGGGCCCGCTCGTCGTCTACGGCACCCTGCCCGACGAGCGGCACGGCCTGGGGCTGGAGATGACCGCGCTCGTGCTCGCCGCGGCCGGCTGCCGCACCCTCTACCTGGGCACCGACGTCCCGGTCAGGCAGCTCGCCCTGCTCGCGCGCGACCTCCAGGCGCGCGCGGTGGCGATCAGCGTCTCGCGCGCCTCCCGCGGGCGACTCTCGGCCAGTCCGCTCCGCCGCCTTCGCGACAGCCTGCCGCGCCGTGTGCGGCTGGTCGTCGGCGGGGAGGGGGCACCCGCACCCCGGGACGGCATCGAAGTCGTGACGAGCCTGCGTGCGCTCGACATATGGGGCCGGCGGCTCGCCCTCGCTCTGACCTCCGAGTAAGCCTCGCCTCCGTTCCGCCGCTTCCTGCACCCACGCCGCCGCCCGCTCGCTGATTGATTCATAATCTACTCAAAATATGAAACAATCATTAGACCCGTCTCGTAGCAAGCACCAGGTGGCGGGGCCCGGCGCTGGCGCCGAAGCAGCCCCCCGGAAAGGAAGGAGGCATTTCCATGAAGAAGGCGCTTCGCGCAGTGGCGGCCCTCGCGGTGGCCGGGTTCTCTCCCGTCTTCGCGGGTGCGGAGGGCCTGGAGGGCAGCTGGTCGGTGGCCTTCCAGGGCGGGACCGATCTGGAACTCAGCGGAAGCGTTCACGAAGGGGGCACGGGAACGGTCCTGGCGCTCCCGACGAACGTCGAGGCACGATCGTTCGGGGACGTCTACAAGGAGGGATTCCGCGGCCAGCTCGAGGTGGGGTACGGCGTCTCGCGCGCCGGGGAAGTGTTCCTGCGCGGGTCCTACTACAAGATGAAGTCGGAGACGCTCCAGGTGGGGACGGTGGCCGGCCTCGTGCTGAACGCTGACTTTGCCGAATACAAGGAGTGGGGCGGGGAGCTGGGCTATCGCCACTACTTCCGGGTCGACAAGCCGTTCAAGCTCTACGTGGGCGCCCTCGCGGGGCTTCGCTACGTGGGCGAGCTGCCCTCGACCTTCAGCGTCCCCGCGGCCGGGGTGGTGCTCTCCGACGTGCCCTTCTACGATTCTTCGACGGTGGGAGTCTTCGGAGCGGACCTTGGCTTCAGCTACGACCTCAGCCAGAGGGTGGCGCTCGGCCTCGAGACCGGCCCGCGCTATCAGACCGGCCTTTCCGACCTCGAGGGCCTCGCCGACACCGGCCTCGAACGCATCAACGACACCGGCTCGCGCTGGTCGATGCCGATCCTGGCGACGCTCCGCGTTCGTTTCTGAGCGATCGCAGAAGCGATATCGTGCGTCACGTCCTCCCGGGGCCGCAGGGCGGCCCCGGGTCTTTGTCCGTGTTGCGATGCGTGGCGTCGAGAAGCGTCCGCGGTCAGTGAATAGAGCTTCTTCGCCGGGAAGCTCTGCGGCTCGCGCCAGCTGCGGGCCGCATTCCTCGCCGCGGCGCGGAAGGGAGCCCCGGATGTCACCAGAGTCGCGTCCGCTTTCCGGGCGAATGACGCCGCGCGGCGAGGTCTTGGTGGCAGGGGCGACCGGCTACGTGGGCGGGCGGCTCGTCGCCTGCCTCGAGCGGGAGAGGGTCCTGTTGCGCTGCCTCGCCCGGCGACCGGAAGCCCTGGCTGGGCGTGTGGCCGGCTCGACCGAGGTCGTCCAGGGAGACTGCCTCGAGCCCGAGACCCTGGCCCCGGCGCTCCGCGGCGTGGACACGGCCTACTACCTCGTGCATTCCATGGGCTCCGGCCGCCGCTTCGCGACGCTCGACGAGACGGCGGCCCGCCACTTCGGCCAGGCCGCCCGCACGGCCGGGGTGCGCCGGATCGTCTACCTCGGTGGCTTGGGGGCGGAGGGTGAGGCCGAGCTGTCGGAGCACCTCCGCAGCCGGCAGCAGACGGGCGAGGTGCTGCGCGCGAGCGGGGTCCCGGTGGTGGAGCTGCGGGCCTCGATCATCGTCGGGTCCGGCAGCCTCTCGTACGAAATGGTGCGCGCGCTCGTGGAGCGGCTGCCGGTGATGGTGTGCCCGCGCTGGGTCCGGGTCCGGACGCAGCCGATCGCCATCGACGACGTCGTCGCCTATCTGCTCGCCGCCCGCGACCTGCCCGAGGGAGCGGACGGGGTCTACGAGATCGGCGGCCCCGACGTCGTCTCCTACCGCGAGATCATGCTCGAGTACGCCCGGCAGCGGGGGCTGCGGCGATGGCTCGTCCCGGTCCCCCTTCTCACCCCGCGCCTGTCGAGCCTCTGGCTGGGCCTGGTCACGCCTCTCTATGCCCGTGTGGGACGCAAGCTGATCGAGAGCCTGCGCAACCCCACCGTGGTGACGTCGGACCGGGCCCTGGCCGCTTTTGCGGTCCGGCCGCGCCCTCTTCGCGAGGCGATCGCGCGGGCGCTTTCGCAGGAGGACGCCGAGCTCTCGGCGACCCGCTGGTCCGACGCCTTCTCCTCGGCCGCCCTACCCTCGCCCTGGGGAGGCGCCCGCTTCGGGACGCGGCTCGTGGACAGCCGGGCGCGCGTGGTTGCGGTTCCTCCGTCGCGCGCGTTCGCGCCCGTGCGGCGGCTCGGCGGGTCCACGGGCTGGTACTGCGGCAACGCGCTCTGGAGGCTGCGCGGAGCGCTGGACCTGGCCCTGGGCGGCGTCGGCCTGCGCCGCGGCCGCCGGGATCCCGAGCGGCTGCGCGTGGGCGAGCCGGTCGATTTCTGGCGCGTGGAGGCCTACGAGGAGGATCGCCTCCTGCGCCTGGCCGCCGAGATGCGCCTCCCCGGCCGGGCCTGGCTGCAGTTCGACGTCAAGCCCCTCGGCGCGTCGCGCTCCGAGATCCGCCAGACCGCGATCTTCGATCCGGCGGGTCTCGCCGGCCTGCTCTACTGGTACGCGCTGTATCCGATCCACTCGCTGATCTTCGGCGGTATGCTCCGCGGGATCGCGGCTCGGGCGCAGGCGGAGATCGTCGGGGAGGGGTAATGCTGGGAGGTGCTCTCATGATGATCGCAGTCGCCGCTGCCCCGCTGCCGACGCAGGACTGGGTCGACCTCGGGCGCTACGTCGGACGCTGGTACGAGATCGCCCGCCTCCCCAATCGGTTTCAGGAGCAATGCGCTGGGGACGTGGCCGCCACCTACACGCTGCGGGAGGACGGGCGCGTCTCGGTCGTCAACGAGTGCCGCAGGAAGGACGGCCGGATCGCACGCGCCGAAGGCGTGGCGCGGACGGCCGACGAGAACGGCCCCGCCTCTCGGCTCAAGGTCCGCTTCGCGCCCGCCTGGCTTTCGTTCCTGGGGCTGGTCTGGGGCGACTACTGGATCGTCGAGCTCGACTCCGACTATCGCTACGCGGTGGTGGGTGACCCATCGCGCAAGTATCTCTGGATCCTGAGCCGCCGCCCGGAGCTGGATGCCGCCACCTACGACTCCCTGGTCGCCTCGGTGGCCCGTCTGGGCTTCGACGTCTCGCGCCTCAAGCGCACCGCGCAGTCCGCGGGAGATGCCCCGGCGACGGACGCTCGCGGCCGAGACTGATTCCACGGCGGTGGCGATGCCGAGCGATTGGAGCGGCCTGGCGCTGTTCGCGCTGGCCCTGGGGCTGGTCGCGGCGCTCATGGCCGCCGCCTTCCTGCTCGCCCTCCGCATCCGGAACTTCTCCATCGTGGACATCGCCTGGTCGGCGGCGTTCACTCCCACGGTGCTGCTGTACGCGACGCTCGCGGGGGGATACGCACCGCGGCGAGCCCTGATCGCGGCGATGGTGACGGCGTGGAGCCTGCGCCTCGCCGGTCACCTCTACGCCCGGATCGCTGCGCTCCACCCCGAGGAGGAAGGGCGCTACGTCGAGCTCCGCCGCCAGTGGGCGACGCGCCTCCGCGGCCGCTTCTTCGTCTTCTTCCAGGCCCAGGGTGCCCTCGCCGTGCTGCTCTCCCTCCCCCTCCTCCTCGCCTGTCTCGACCGACGCCCGGCCCTCGGCGGCCTCGAAGCCGTCGCAACCGCACTGTTCGTGGTCGCCATCGCCGGAGAGGCGCTTGCCGATCGCCAACTCAGCGCCTTCAAGGCGGATCCGGGCAGCCGCGGCCGCACGTGCCGCGGCGGGCTCTGGCGCTACTCCCGGCATCCCAACTACTTCTTCGAGTGGCTGGTCTGGGTTGCCTTCGCCGCCTTCGCGCTCCCGTCGCCCTGGGGATGGACGTCCTTCTACGCTCCGCTTCTCATGCTGTTCTTCCTGTTCCGGGTCACCGGCATCCCAATGGCCGAGGAGCAGGCGCTGCGTTCGCGCGGCGACGACTACCGCGAGTACCAGCGCACCACGAGCCCGTTCTTGCCCTGGTTTCCCAAGGCATGAGGCTCGGTGCGACCAGTGCCATGACTCCGGAGCCGAAGGGGTTGTAGGTTCGAGCCCCACCGGGCGTACCAAGCCGAACAACAAGCTACAGATCAGCCGAGAGGTGCGTGCCGAGTCGGGTGGGCGCGCTACAGTTCTCGGAGGTAGCGACGCACGTCGTCGTGGTCACCGACGCGGACGAGCGCCAGCAAGTCCGGCTCGAGGCCGAATACCATCCGCAGCCCCAGGCCGACTCTCGCCTCCCAGATTCCCGACCGGTGGAGCTTCCGAATGCCCAGGGCCGCATGGGTGTGCGGATCTCCCATCGCTCGCGGCAGGCCGAGGATCGTGTCGAACCCGGCGCGTCTCTGCTCATCGTCGAGCTTTCGGACGTCGCGCTGGAATCCTCCGGTGAGGAGAACCCTCATCGCGGACGTCGCGGTCGTGACTTCCGAGGGCGCTTGCGCCCCGGCGGCTCCGATGCCTTGCCGTAGAGAAACGCCACAGCCGCTTCGGCACTCTCGTTCACAACGCCGGCGCCCAGCCGGGCCTGCGCGGCGATTTCGCGCCACAGCCGCTCCGCCTGGCCGTCGCTCAGTCGGGGCGCCACCTCGAGGTCCTCCGCGGCGAGAGGCACGATCTGGGCGACATGGCGTGAGCCGCGCATGAGCACCACCTGCTCGCCGCGCTCCGCGGCGTCGACGAGAGCATTGAGTCGGGCCTTCGCTTCGCGGATCGTGACCGAGTGCATGGCCCGAGTCTAGTTCACTAGTGGATCCCTAACAAGAGACTCTACTCCGAGTCGGTGGCGTGCCGCCGGAGCGAATACCCCTGGAGCCGGAGGTTAGACGTCGAGCCCCATCGGGCGTACCAAGAACTCAACACCTTGGGCGGGACGGCCTTCCTGAGCTGTCCGTCCGGGACAAGCCGAGACAAGGTCTTGGCAGGTCTACGGCCACGGCGCTCGGAACGTCCTCGGATACTCCCCATCGCCGCACATCTTGAATGAGCCGGAGTCTTTGTACCACGCTGCCTTCTGGCGCCTCCGGCTCGAAACTCGCGGCCAGGCGCGAGATACCTCGGGGCTACGAGTCCTCCCCGCGAACGAGCTGCCAGAACCCCCTGGGGTCGAGGATGCTGATCCCGGGAACCTCTCCTGCCTCCAGCAGGTCCTTGTCGCCAGTCACGAGAACGTCGGCGCGGAGCACCAGTGCTTCGGAGAGGATCACGGCATCGTCGGGATCGCGGATCGCCACGGGCGGTGGACCGCCGAGCGTGTCCGGGAACGAGGCGGATGCGCGAACAAACGCGGCGATCTCGCGCGCGGTCGCGTCGGGCACCCTGACCTTCTCGATCAGGGTGCGAGTCAGCTCTTCGCAAACGGTCGTGGACGACAGAAGCTCGTGTTCGGCGAGAACCATCCGAAGCAGGTCGGCGCAGAGGCCTCGAGTCGCGAACGCCGCCACGAGCACGTTCGTGTCGAGGAAGACCCTCACGAGACGAGCTTGAAGACGTCCTCGTCCGTGAGAAGTCCCTGCGCTTCGGCGAATGGCGCAACCCGTCGCCGCATCTGCTCGAAGAGGTCGACCGTGAGCTGCCTGCGAAGGGCGTCACGGACCACGTCGCTCTGCCTGCGTCCTGAGAGCTTGACGACGCGCGCGAGCAAGCGCCCGACACCTTTGTCCAACCGAACGGTGATCGTGTCCCTCATGTAAGACAATGTACTAC
>DASSJI010000124.1:0-23629 GCA_035691285.1 Vicinamibacteria bacterium
GGCGATCGCCGTCGCGAAGCGATCCGCGTCTGCCACGGGGATCCAGAGGTCCTCGGCGCCCCAGACCACGAGCGTGGGCGCTCGCACCTTCCGCAGCATCGCTTCGAACTCGGCGGCCGAGGGCGCCTGTGCCCGGAGCATCGCCCGCAGGGCCGCGACGGCGCCGGGCCGCAGGAGCGGCGCTTCGTATTCGTCGAGGCGCTCGCGGGTCACGAGGGCGTCGTCGTGGAAGACCTGGCGCAGGCCGAGGGCGACGAGCGGGCGCGGACGCGGCAGGCGGGCCAGCAACCCTCCGAACGCGCCGGCGCTGGCGCGGAGGAGCCAGGGCCGCGATTCGGGCGCGAGCCGAAAGCCTCCGGCGTCGATCAACACCAGGCGCTCGACGCGCTCGGGATGGAGGGCGGAGACGAGCGCCGCCGCCGTTCCGCCGAGGCTGTTGCCGACGAGGCTCGCGCTGGGGATGTCGAGACGGTCCATCAGGCCGACCACGGACGCCCGCAGCCGGTCGACCGAGACGGCCGGCGCCGGGTCCGACCCGCCGAAGCCTGGAAGATCCAGGGCCACGACGTCGTGGTCGAGGGCGAGGCCCGGAACCACGTCCTTCCAGGTGAAGAGCGAGGAGGCGAGGCCGTGGAGCAGCACCACGCTCGGCCCCGAGCCGCGCCGCACGTATCGGATGCGGACGCCATCCACGGTCTCGTAACGCGGCGCGACGCCAGCGGCAGCCATCCACGCGCCCGCGACCGGGAGCGGCCGCGGCCAGCCCACGAAGACCGCGAGGGCCAGCAGGACGAGCGCGACGGCGACGGCCGCCCGTTTCAGCGCTTCAGGCTCCGAGGACCCGCCGCAGCTCCGGCAGCGCTTCCCGCAGCGCCTCCCGGCCCGCCGCGTAGAAGCGCGGAATGCGCCGCGGCTGCATCCACCCCGACTCGCCCATCGGCGGCGCGATCACGAGATCGGCGCCGAGCAGCTCGCTGCGCGTGCGCCCGCGCAGGAGCGTGAGGCCTGCACGCAGCGCCAGCGCCACGAAGCTGTCGGCAGCCGGCCACCGCGTGCCGCTGTTGCAGTCCACAGCCAGTACGGCGCCGCCGTCGCCCGCCATCTCCCGTGCGTAGCGGACCGGAACCACCTGGCTGACGCCGCCGTCGTAGAGGCGGCGCCCGTCGAGCACCATCGGCGGGAACACGCCGGGAAAGCTGCACGACGCCCGCACCGCGTCGCGGAGGTTGCCGGAGCGGCACAGGACGGCTTCGCCGGTGTCGACGTCCGTCGCTAGGACCCGCACGGGCACCCGCAGGTCCTCGAAGGTCGCCACCGGCAGGAACGCGTCGATGAGGTCGCCGAGCTTCGAGCCGGACAGGAGCCCGCCACCCCAGCCGCGCACCCACATCCAGGGGTGTAGTTGGGACGCCTGCTCGACGAGCACGTCGAGGTTCGCGCCGCCCGCCCACGCTGCGGCCACGAGCGCCCCGCCGCTGACTCCGGCGATGCCGACCACCGGAACCCCCGCCTCGTCGAGGGCCTTGAGCACGCCCGCGTGGGAGGCCGCGTGCGCGCCGCCGCCGGACAGCGCAAGAAAGAGCGACTTCATGGCGCCAACACGCCATTCTCGCTCATCCCGGCGCGCGGGCGTGACCCGCGCGGGCCGGTTGCTAGAACGTGTAGTCCAGGCTGAAGACGGGCGTGACCTTGTCCTGAAGACCGTCGTTCTGGGTCAACGACACCAGGGCGTTGGCCGTGAACAACAGCCGGCCGGCCGGGTTGTACTTGAATCCGACCGATCCCAGCAGGATCGTCATGTTCCCCGTCCTCGAGACCAGCTGGGTCGTGTCGAAGGTCCGGACGGTCGGATTCGTCAGGGTCCGATACTGGAGCTGGAGCGCCTCCTGCTCGAGGAGCTCGGCATCGATCAGGGTCCGGCCGACGACGTCGGCGAACACCGTCAGCTTCGGCGTCGGCGCCGCGTCGAATCCCGCGGTGTAGTTCAGCTCGTCGGGCAGCTCGCCGAACAGGTCCGATTCGCCCGTGTACGTGTAGCCTGCGTTCAGGTGCGGGTTGAACTTGTTGCGGGGGTTCCCGCTGAGGATGGCGAAGAACTTGGCCTGCAGCGCGCCGGAGCCCAACAGCTCCTCCTCGTCGCCCGTGGGCAGCCGGACGTCCGCCGCCAGGCCGAGGCCGAGGTTGTCCTTCTGCACCGCCACGAACTTGCCGCGCACGACGATGTCGCCGAGGCCCGCGGCGCTGCCCGTCTCGATGAACGTGTGGGTCATGCCGCTGAGCGTCGTCGTGGCCTGCTGGGAAAAGCGATGGATCGGAAACCCGATCGTGGAGACGTCCCGGATCGTGGTATCGATGCTGGCGTCGATGTCGACGCTCAGGAACGGGACGGCCACGCCGATGTCGAAGCGGTCGGTGAGACCGTAGCTCGCGAACGCCACGCGGTTGTTCGTCTCGAGGCGCAGCCGCAGGTTCGCGTCGATGACGTCGCCCTCGAAGGGCTCCTGGAGGTTGGAACCGTCGTTGTTGATGTCGACGTGGTAGAGGGTCAGGTGAACGTCGCCCTCGCGGAGATCGAAGCCCTCGAACTTGTCGAAGATGTTCTGCTGGTAAGTGAAGCCCAGCGTGAGCTTGCCCTTGCCGGCGGTGACCGCGCGCTCGGCGAAGAGCGGGCCGAATGACGCGGCGTTCCGCGTCAGGACTCCGACGGCCGGGTCCAGGGTGAAGGTGAAGCCGCCCGAGGACGATCCCACCGGGAAGCTCGCCAACTGCGCGGCGATGTTGCGGTTGAGCAGCTCGAGGGTGGTCTGCGCCTCGCCCTGGGACGAGAAGTGCGCGGAGTGGAAGGGGTTGTCGAGGATGATCGGGTTGCTCGCCGAGAAGAACTGCAGCAAGAGCTGGGAGAGCGGGACGTCCTGCGCCGACGCCCTCGCCGCGAGGCACACCGCGAGCGTCGCGACCAGGCATTTCCCTTGACGCATCATCGAAACCTCCTGAAGCGGAACGGCGGCTCCGGCGGAGAGTGGCGCGCCGTTAGGCAAATGTCAAACGCTTGACAGCCCCGCTGACCGGGCTTAGCCTCGCCGCTGACCAGGGGCCCGCTTCCCTCCACAGCGTCTCCCCGTCTGCAGGGATGCTCAGTTGATCGTCGGCCTCGAAGCAACCGTCCTGCGGGAGCCCCTGAGCGGCGTCGGGCACTACATCGCCCGGCTCATCGACAGCATCGCCAACGGCGCGGGGGAAGGTGCCGTCGATCGGCTGATGGTCCTCTCGAACCGGACCCTCGCGATCGAGCCGGGCGGCCGCGTCGAAGCCCACGACCGGCCTTCGATCCGCGCGCGGCCCTTCTGGATGCAGTTCGTCCTGCCGCGGATCCTCCAGCGCGCGCGGCCCGACCTCGTTCACTTCACCAACTACCTGGCTCCGATCGGGCTCGAACTGCCCTTCGTGACCTCGTTCCACGACATGAGCCTCGCGCTGCTGCCGCAGTGCCACACCTTGAAGAAGCGGCTCCTGACCGCCCGACTCATCCCCTTCGCCGCGCGGAACGCGCGCCTGATCCTCACGCCCTCGGAGTCCACGCGCCGCGACGTGGTGCGCCTGCTGCACGTGGATCCGGCGCGTGTCCGCGTGATCCCCTACGCGGCCGCCCGTTCGTTCCGGCCCGTGGCGGCGGGGCGCGAGCGGCTGGAGCAGGCGTACGGCATACGGAGCCCTTACCTCCTGTTCGTGGGCACCGTCGAGCCCCGAAAGAACCTGGCCCGTGCGCTGCGCGCCTTCGCCAGGATCGCGGGCAGCCATCCCGGCCTGCGTTTCGTGATGGTCGGGCCGCTTGGCTGGAAGTTTGACGAGATCCTCCGCGAGGTCGAACGCCCCGCGCTCGAAGGCCGCGTCCAGCGCGTGGGCTACGTCCCCGAAGCCGACCTCCCCGCCCTCTATTCCCACGCGCTGGCCTTTCTCTACCCGAGCCTCTACGAAGGCTTCGGCCTTCCGCTCGTCGAGGCCATGGCCTGCGGCGCGCCCGTCATCACGTCGAACGGCTCGTCGATGGCGGAGATCGGAGACGGCGCGGCCCTGCTCGTGGACCCCCAGGACGAGCAGGCGATCGCGGACGCGCTGGACCGGCTCGTGACGGACGCTGCGCTGCGCGCCGAGCTACGCGAGCGCGGCTTGCTCCGAGCCGCTCAGTACTCCTGGGAGCGGACGGGGCGCGAAACGGTGGCCGCGTACCAAGCCGCCTGCAACGGCGGCTGCTAGCGCCCTCGCGACCTGGGTGGCTCCGTTGCTCCCCAGGCCAGCGCCCGAGTCGCGAGGGCGAAGAGCACGCCCTCCGTGACGACCGTGGTGGCCGCCGCCCCCAGGGCTCCGAAGCGGTGAATCGCCGGCAGATTGAGCCCCACGTTCACCAGGACGCACACGCCTGCGATCAGCGCGTTCCAGCGCTGGCGTCCCGTGGCGACCAGCAGGTGCGTCAGGAGGTAGTTGGGGAAGATGAACAGCAGGGCGAGGGACAGCACACGGAGGGCCGGCGCGGCCTCCACGTAGGACTCGCCGTAGAGCAGCCACAGCGCCCAGGGCGCCGCCACGAGCAGCATCAGCGCGAGCAGGCCCGACAGCAGGAACATCCAACGGAGCCCCACCTCCAGGAGCCTCTTCAGGTCGTCCGGCTTGCGGGAGACCTCCGAGAGCGCCGGGAAGAGGGCCGCCATGAAGAAGGCGGGAATGAACAGCAACCCCTCGAGCAGCCGGTACGCCGCCGCGTAGGCGCCGACCTCGGCGTCGTCGCGCAAGCGTTCCAGCAGGACGAGGTCGATCCGGAAATACACCATCGAGAGCAGTATCGCGATGCCCGCCGGATACGCCCGCTGCAAGGCGCGACGGGCCGCTCCTCCCGAGACGCCGGCGGCCGCGACGCCTCGGGCTCGCGCCAGCACGAGGGCAGCCACGTTCGTGGCGATGGCCGTCGCGAGCAAGGCAGCGTAGAGCCCGTGCGGCCCGCCACCGGCGAGAAGCACCGCGACTCCGGCGCCGGCGCCGACCAGCGCATTGAAGAGGTTGAGCGCGGCCTCCGGGCCCAGAGTCTGCAAACCGCGGAAGAGGTGGTTCCAGAGCTCGCACCAGGATTGGCCGAGCAGAGCCAAGCCCGCGAGGACGAGGAGCCAGCGAACCGGCGCGGGGCGCGGATAGAGAAGGACGACCGCGGCGAGCGCCACCAGCACGAGACCGCTCATGGCCAGCTTGCCGGACACCGCCTCGCCCAGGCTCGCGTCCGCGCCCTGCTCGGCGAGCGCCACCTGTCGCGCGAGGTGGAGGTGCAGGCCCAGGTCGGACAGGATGGCGAGCATGCTGGCGATGGCGAAGGCCAGGGAGTAGAGGCCGAAGTCGCCGGGGCCGAGGAGGCGGGCGGCTCCGATCACCAGCACAAAGCGGGAGGCCTTGACCAGGACGTCCGAGGCCGCCTTGATCGCGATGTTCGACGCGATGCCGCGCTCGAACCGAAACAGCGCGGCGAGTCGCTCCAGCGATCCCCTCACGCTGCCTGGCATGGGCGAGCGCCGGTAGTATACGGGACGCCTCGGGTGCGGCCGGACCTCGCTCAGCTCGCAGCACCCTCGAGCCGCAGGGCCCGGACGAAGACGCCCAGGAGCCGATCGTCGCGCGATCCCGGCTTGAGCACGCGCGGGACGAACGGATGCTCCGCGACGAGCCGCACCGCGAGCACCGTCTCGCCCGTGTCGGGCAGGTCGATCACGTAGGTCGCGGAGGTCTTCCGCACGCGCAGCAGCTTCACGGGGACGCCGTTCACCTCCACGCGAAGCGACGAGTGGCCGTCGGGGTGGCCGCCGGCCAGATCCAGGGCGAGTCGTGTCTCCGACCAGTGGCGCTCCACTCGAATCGTCGCCGCTTCCTGTGTCCACCGACCGCGCTGGCCGTCGCCCCACTGCTCGGGCGGCCACCAGCCTCCTCCCAGCTCGGACGCGCCGGAGGGCAGGTCCGCCAGCAGGATCTCGGTTCCCACGGGTCTGGGCAGGAGTGCGACGCGGCGAAGAAAGACGCCCAGCGTCCTGGGATCGCCCTGACCTGGCACGAAGGGACGGTCAGCCGTGAGCCGAACCTGAAGATACCGGCCCGGGATGCTCCGTACGTCGAAGGTCCGGCGCACCGGCCCATTCGGTTCCTCGATGATGCCCACGGGGATGCCGCCCACGTCGACGCGCAGCCGCGTGTCGTTCCGTGGATGCCGGAAGGTCGCTTCGACGGCCAGTCCGCCTTCCTCGGCGCGCCGCTCGAGAGTGACCGTCGCCACGGCGGCGGTCCAGCGTCCGGCTTGATCGCCCTGCCAGACCTCACGATCCCAGAACCCGCTGCCCAGCTCGGCACGATCCACATCCAGGCGACCGGGCTCGACGGCGCGGTCGAGGATCCGGCGGGTCGGGACCAGGCCCAGCGTGCGAAGCGTGTCGAGGGCCGCCGCGGCCAGCGAGAGCCCGCGCCAGCGTCGATCGCGCGTGTCCAGGCCGGGGAGCGACTCGCGACCCGTCGGGGCCACCAGGAGCACGGCGTCGGCTGCCGCGACCTCCCTCAGGGCCGCGGCATACGGCGCCACCGACGCGTCCCCTTCGTCGGGCACGACCAGCAACGGAACGACGTGGGCCCGCCTGGCGCGGGCCACGAACTCCCGCGCATGCCGTCGATACTCGTCGCGCGAGACCCGTGGAACGGCGCCCGTGGCCGGGGGAGCTCGCAGCAGTCCCGTGGCTTCCCCGACGGCCTCCAGGACGCGCGAGGGTGACAGCCAGCCCAGCCTCCAGGCCCTCTCCGCATAGCCGGCATCGCTCAGCCGCACGAGCTGGGCATCGCCTGCACCGAACGCGAAGAAGGCGAAGTCGGGGCGGCAACCAAGGACCTGCTCGAAGCGGCGGATTCCCTGGAAGCTCGAGTATCCCCAGACGCCGGCGTCGACGACCCTGTGACGCGGGCCTTCGCCGGCGTTGAGATCGAGCAACGCCTGCAGCTGCCTGGCCCATGGGACCGCAAGGGTCGGCACGCCCCGGCTCGAGTCTCCCAGGACGAAGAGCCTCTTCTCCTCGGCGTCCCGGCGTGGTGCCCCGCAGGGTTCCGGCTCGTCGCCTTTAGCGAGACGCGCATCGAGCTTCCACAGCAGTCCGGGGTCGAAGCGCGTGAACCCCTTGCTCGACAGGTAGACCGCGCGGACGTCGTCGCCAGCGGGCGGCGGCAGGAGCTCCAGGGGCGATACCTCGTATCCCGAGAAACGCAGCAGGATCTCGCTCGCGAGAACGCAGGCGGCGATCGCACCACCCAGGCGCCGAGCGAAGTTCGTGAGTCTCACGAGGCTGCGGTCCCCGGCAATTATGGGATCTCCGCGCCGGAGTTGACCCATTCCAGCGCCTGTTGTAACTGAGCCGGGTCCTGCGGAACCCGATCCCGAAGACGAGCTTCGCCGAAGCGCCGCTGGCTGCCACCGGGCGGCCAGCAACCCTTCGGGTGACCGCGCTTGCGATGGCCATCGGCGGGACGCTGCTGCCGCTGCTCGCGCCTCGGCCCTTCTTCTCGCCCGACGAGGCCTTCTACGCTCAGGTGGCGCGCGAGATGGGCGAGACGGGCGACTACGTGGTCCCACGCTTCGACGGCGAGCCCTGGCTCGAGAAGCCGCCTCTCCTCGCCTGGGTCTTGAGCGGCGCCTTCGGGCTCCTTGGCTGGGGCTTCCCCGCCGCGGCGGCCGTCAACGTCCTGGCGACGCTCGCCACGGCCGGGGTCGTCGCAGCTCACGCGTCACGCACGAGCGGACCCGCGGCGGCGTTCTTCGCCTTCTGCGCCTACCTGACCATGCTGGGACCGCCCACCGCGGCCGGCACCGCCCTCACGGACCCTGTCCTCACGCTGTGTACCACTGCCGCCGTTGCGGTGTGCTCGACCCGGCGCCGCGGCGCCGCGATCCTGTGCGGAGCGCTCCTGGGACTCGGTGTGCTGACCAAGGGCCCCGTGGCTCCCCTGGTCGTGCTGCCCGCGGTGGTCGCGGGCGGACTGCCCTCCCTTCGTCGCTGCGTCCGCCAGGCGCTCGTCGTGATCTCCGTCGCCGTCACCGTGGCCGCTCCATGGCTCGTCCTGCTCGCCTCGCGCGGACTGTGGAGCGAGTTCGGAAGCGTCTTTCTCGGCCAGCACGTCCTGCAGCGCGCGATGGCGGCGGAGCGGCAGGGCGGACCGCTCTGGTACTACGTGCCGGTCCTGTGGCTCGTCGCCTTCCCTTGGGGCACGCAAGCGCTCCTGAGCCTGGCGCAGTGGCGCCATTGGCTGACCCGGTCCGAGGTGGCGACCCTGGCCCTCGGACTGCTCGGTTTTTCGCTTGCGGCCACCAAGCTGCCGCACTATCTCCTGCCTCTTCTTCCGTGGATCGCCGTGGCGCTCGGCCGCCTGGCCGCCGCGCAGTGGAGCGGCTCATCCCCAGGCGCTCCCATCGTGGCGACCCGGCTGGGCGGTATCGCGGCCGGCCTCGTGATCGGCCTGCTCCCGTACTGGGGGCCCGAGCCGCCGCTCGCCGGCCTCGTGCCCGAAGCGCTGCGCCCTCTCCTGCTGCTGACAGCGGCGACCTGTCCGATCCTCGGCTTCCTCCAGGGCCGGCGATGGCTGCGGCTGACGTGGCTGGTGTGGGCCGCCGTGGCGCTCCTGCTCCGGATCGTCCTGCTCTTCGTGAGCGTCCCCACGGCGAATGGGATGCTGGTGGAGGAGCCCGTGGCCCGCATCGCAAGAGACGCGTCCCGGTCCGCCCGCCTGCTCGTCGCTCACCGATACTTCCGGCCCTATCTCGTCGCGTACGGCGTGCGCGGTTGGCGCGTCACCGCGAGCCCCCTCGAGCTGGCCGCGACCCTGGAGGCCGCCTCGGCCGGCGATTCGACCCTCGCCCTGACGAGCGACCTGTACGAGGGCGAGCTGCGGGCGGCCGCGGCCCGCGGCCACGTCCTCGAGGAGCTCGGACGCGTTCGAGGTCTCGGGGTGTTGGGGGGACCCCTCCAGGAGGTCGCGCTGTTCCGCATCCAGAAAGGCAGCGATCCTGGCTCGTGGTTCACCGACTTCAGGTCTCTCGGCCCGGCTGACCGAGGCTTCGGGGTGCGAGAAAAGCTTCCCAAGACGGATCCGTATCGTTGGACTGTCCAACCGGTCGCGGAGCTCGCTGTTCCCGCCCAGCCTGCGCGCTCCGCGACCCTCCGACTTCGCTGCTGGGGCCCCTCGTTCGGTTCGCCGCCACAGACGCTGGACGTGCGCCTCAACGGGCGCAGTCTCGGCAAGGCTACGCTGCCCACGCGGAGCTCCACGCTCTCGTTCACGGTGCCGCTGTCCGCCCTGCGAGCGGCGCCTCAGCATCTGGAGCTCGAAGTGTCCCCGCTCGTGTACCCGGCGTTCTGGGACGCCTCGAGCAAGGACGCTCGGGCGTTGGGTGTTGCCCTCGAATGGTTGTCCCTGGGCGTCGGCTCGCCCCGTATCGACCTCCTGCGCTAGGAGCGGCCGGCGTTGACACCTCCTGTCGGCCGCGGATAGGCTCCGGCGGCTACCGGAGGTCGAAACGCCGGCCCAGCCCATCGCCATCGCACTGCTCGCCGGCCTCATCCTGCTCCTCCCGTTCGAGCCCCGGGCGCCGATCGCGCAGCTCTTCGGGGCGCGGCTCACCCTTCTCGAGGCCGCCGCAGCCGCGGCCGTGGCGGGCCTTGCGATCGTGAACGCGCGAGCGCTGGCTCGCTTGGCGCTGCGTCCGACCCCGCCGCTCGTGTTCGTGACGCTCTTCGCCGCGGCTCACGTCGCCTCGGCCCTGCTCGCGCCCGCCCACGCGGCCGAGGCGCTGCGCTTCTCCTTGCGCATGGCCGCGATGGCGGCGTTCGCCTGGACCGTCGCAGCGGCGCCTGCCAGGGCTCGCGGGGCGGGGCTCGTGGCGCTGGCGACGGCGGCTGGCCTCGTCGCGCTGCTCCTCGTGGCGGAAGGCGTGGGCGTGCGTGGCCTCGATCCCTTCCTGAACCGGTTCCGCGAGTCCCCGTTCAACGTCGGCGGCGTCCGCCGCGCCACGGCCACGACGGAGTATCCGAACGCCGCCGCTGCCTTCCTCGTGTACGGCATCGCCGCGGCGTCGGGGCTCGTCTCGCGCCTGGCTCGGCCGCTGCTCGCGGTGGTTCCGAGCATGCTCCTGCTCTCGCTGGGCCTGCTCTACACCTACTCGCGGGGAGCCCTGCTGGCCGCGGGCGTGGGCCTGCTCACGTCGTGGGCGGCGCTCCGCCGGCACGACCTGACGAGCTCCCGCCAACCACTGGCGGCGCTCGCCATCCTGACCGCAACGACCATCGCCTTCTCGGCGGGCGGCGAGGTGTTCCGACTTCGACTCGTGGCCGAGGGTTGGGGCACCTACTACCAGGCGGCGTACCGAGCGGCCGAAAACCCGCTGCGACTCCGCCCAGGGGAGACGCGGACCACGGCGGTCGAGCTGACCAACACCGGGACCAAGACCTGGTCGGCCGCCGAGGCCTTTCACCTCTCGCACCACTGGCGCCGCGCGGATGGCAACATGCTCCGCTTCGAGGGCGATCGCACCACGCTGACGCGCGACCTGCCCCCGGGCGAGAGCCTGATCGTGCAGGCGCGCGTAGTGGCCCCCTCCCAGGAAGGCCGCTACGCCCTCGACTGGGACATGGTCCACGAGCACACGACCTGGTTCAGCGAGCAGGGAGTCCCCGTGGCCAGGGTCGCGGCCATCGTCGAGGGCGTTGCGGCGCCCCCTCTGGAGGCCAAGGCGCAGCCGGGCCGCCTCGTTCCCCCGGACGCGCAGTGGCGACCGGGCCGCGCCGAGCTGTGGAGCCTGGCGCTGGCGATGTGGGGCCAGCGACCGCTGCTCGGCGTCGGTTCCGACAACTTTCGCAGGCTCTACGGTCCGGTTGCGGGGAAGAAGACGTGGGACGCGCGGGTGTATGCCAACAACACGCTGATCGAGGTCGCGGCGACGACGGGCCTCGTCGGGCTCGCGGCCTTCGTGGCTCTGCTCGCCGCCTGCGCTCGCGCCGGATGGCAGCACCTCCAGGGCGCATCCGAGCCGTGGGACCGGGCGGTAGGGGCCGCATTGCTGGCCGCCTTCGCCGCGATCGTCGCCCACGGCGTGCTGGACTATTTCCTCGCCTTCACGGGCCACTACCTGGTGTTCGGCTTCATCGCGGGAGCCCTCGGCACGCGGGCGCAGGCCCGGTGATCGTCGGCGTCGACGCCACGTCCCTGGCGGGGCACATGAGCGGCGTGGGGTACTACACCGCGCGCTTGATCGAGGGCATCGGCGCCGGGGCGGACCGGGGCATCGTCGGCCGCCTGTTGCTCCTCTCGAATCGCGCGATCCGGGCGCCCAGCTCGCCGCGCATCGAGGTCTGCCGGCAGGGGCGTTTTCCGGTCCGCGCGGCCTGGATGCAGCTCGTGCTGCCGCTCCTGCTGCGGCGCATCCGGCCCGACCTCGTCCACTACACGAACTACCTCGCACCCGTCCTGGGCCAAACGCCCTACGTGGTCAGCATCCACGACATGAGCCTGGCCCTGCTGCCTCAGCTCCACACCCTGAGGAAGCGCGCGCTCATGTCCACCCTGGTCCCGTACTGCGCGCGGAAGGCCCAAATCGTTCTGACCCCGTCGGAGGCGACGCGGCGAGACGTGGAACGCCTGCTGGGCATCCCCGGCGACCGGATCAAGGTGATCCCGTACGCCGCGGGGCCGGAATTCCGTCCGACCCCGGATCGGCGCCCCGCCCGCGCCCACGTCGGCGACGCACCCTATCTCCTCCATGTGGGGACCATCGAGCCCCGGAAGAACCTCGTGCGCGTGTTGCGTGCCTTCGCGCGCGTCGTGGCGTCGCTCCCCGATCACCGCTTCCTCGTCGTGGGCCAGCCGGGCTGGCTCTACGAAGACGTGCTGCGGGAGCTCGCGCGCCCCGAGCTCCAAGGCCGCGTCGTGATGGCCGGCTACGTACAGGAGGCCCAGCTCCCGGCCCTCTACTCGGGCGCGGACGCCTTCGTGTACGCGAGCCTCTACGAGGGCTTCGGGCTGCCCGTGGTCGAGGCGATGGCCTGTGGCGCGCCGGTCATCACTTCGAGCACGTCGTCGCTGGCCGAGCTGGCCGGTGATGCTGCGAGCCTCGTGGACCCCGAGGACGAGGCGATGCTCTCCGAGGCGATGCGAAGGCTCTGCACCGACGGCACGCTCCGCGCCGATCTCGCGCGCCGAGGCCGCGCCCGCGCGGCCACGTTCTCGTGGGAGCGCACCGCAGCCGCTACGGCCGAGGCTTACGCCCAGGCCTTGGATCGCACGCGCCGGCGCGCGTCCTCGCGCTAGCCGAGGTCGGCATCAGGGGTCGTGCTCGCCCGCGAGCCGGACTGCGTGGACGAAGACCCCCAGCGTTCGACGGTCGCTGATCCCGGGGAAGACGCGAGCGGGCACGAAGGTGCGCTCCGTGGTCAGGCCCACCTCGACGTCGGCCCCGCCCCCCGGAGGCAGCTCGATCACATGGATGGACGTCGCGTTCTCCACGCGCAGCACGCGCACGAGTCGCCCGTCGATCTCGACGCGGACCGCGGCCGCGCCGTGCGGGTTCCTTCCGGAGGTCTGGAGGACGAGCCTGGTTTCCGAGGCGCGCCGACCGAGTCGAAACCATGCCGTTCCCTGGGTCCAGCGGCCCGGTCTACCGCCGCCGGGCCAGGGTTCCGGATCCCACCAGCCCTCTCCCAGCTCGGGCAGCGCGCCCGGCTCGCCGAGGTCGAGGCTCGAGGCAAAGGCCGAAGGCACGAGCGCGGCACGTTGCAGGAAGACCCCGAGGGTCCGTCCGTCGTCCGCCGGCGAGAACGGCCGCTCCGTGTCGAGGCGGACGTCGATCTCCCGGCCCGCCACCCCGCTGATGTCGAAGCGTCGAACGACGGGCCCGTTCGGCGCCTCGAGGGTTCCCAGGAGCACGCCGTTGGCCTCGACTCGCAGTCGGGTTCGGTCCTCCGGGTGATAGAAGCGCGCCTCCACGAGAAGACCCCGCTCGTCCGAGCGTCGCTCGAGGACCAGGACCGCCTGTGCAGCCGTCCAGCGTCCGGCGACCGAGCCCGCCCACTCCTCGCGAGCCCAGAAGCCGCTGCGCAGCTCGAGCCTCGCGTCGTCCAGGGATCCCGCCTCAACCGCGCTGGCGAAGCGCCGTGTCGTGTCCACGAGCCCCAGCGACTTGAGGTGCTCGAGGAGCAGCTCCGCGAGCTGGCGGTACCCGGCGCGATTGAGGTGCGAGTCGTCGACGAACATCTCGCTCCTTCCCGCGAATGCCTGAGCGGCGTCGACCAGCGGCACCTTGCGCTCGTCGGCCACACGCCGCACGACCCCGTTGTAGTCGGGCTCGTAGGTGACCCAGTAGTCCGGATCGCTCGAGCTGCCCAGGAAGGGCCGGGTCAGCAGCACCGGCGTGCTTCCGACGGAGCGGGCGCCTTCGACGAAAGCGGTGAGGTTCCCCTCGTACTCCGGGAGCGGAACCCGGTGCGTCGTGGCGCCGCCGGCCCGGTCGCTCCGAACCCACAGCGCGTGCGCGAGCGGCGGGGCCAGTCGCAGCCATCTCAGCCACCCGAATCGATCGAGGCGAGCCGCGTAGGCGGCGTCGCTCAAGGCGACCCGCTGTGCGTCGTTCGCGCCGAAGCTGAAATAGACGACGTCAGGGCGGTAGCCCGCGATCTGCTTGAAGCGCCGCAGCCCCTGGAAGGAGGAGTATCCGTAGACGCCGGCGTTCACGACGCGGATCTCCTCGCCCTCGCGGGCGTTCAGCGCCGCCAGATCCTCCAGGTCGCCCGGCCAGTGGTAGACCTCTCGGGGCGGGCCCGCCGTGTTCGAGTCGCCGAGGGCAAACACGACCTTGACTCCGGGATCGCGCGCCGCCGAAGCCAGGGGGCCCCTGAAGCCCTGCTCGTTGAGCCACGCCAGGCTCGACCTGTCGAACCGCCAGAAGAGCTGCGGATCGAAGACCGAGTACACGGTGCCGGCGACGTGAAGGCCACGATAGTCGCCGGCCGTACGCGGAGGCAGCAGCTTCAACGGCGAGTAGCGGTAGCCGATGGCACGCAGGGCTCCCTCGGTGCACGCGATGCCCGCGAGCAGGGTTAGGATGGCGGTGCGCAGGTAGCGCACAGCGGGACTCATCGCGCGGAGATTATGAGGGGCGCGGAGGTTTCGAGCCGCACGGCGCTGCGCTGGCTGTTCGCGGCCTGGGCGGCGCTCGCCATCGCGAACGCCCTGTGGGTCAGGTACAAGGTCCTGCCGCTGCCGCCCCCCTGGGACCCGGCGCTCCAACAGACGATCGGCCTGCGGGTGCTCGAGGCGCTCGAGGTCTCTGGCTGGAGCGCCGCCTGGCGAGAGTTGCACGATCGCAGCCCGTTCGGCCCCCCGTTCTTCCCCGTCAGCACGATCCCACTCTATCTTCTGTTCGGAGAAGGACGCGCCGCGGCGCACTTCACGAGCTCGCTGTACCTGGGACTCCACATGCTCGCGGTGTTCCTGCTGGGCCGGCGCGTGTGCGGGGTGCACGGCGGTCTGCTCGCGGCCTTCCTCTTCTCGACCTTCGGCGCGGTGATCCGGCTGTCGCGCGACTACCTGCACGACTTTCCGGCCGCCGCGTTCCTGGCGGTCGCCTTCTTCTTCATGCTTCGCTCGGATGGTCTGACCCGGCCGGGCACGGCCGCGGCCTTCGGCCTCTTCGCCGGACTCGCGTCGGTGACGAAGAGCATGGCGGCGGCGTTCGTCCCGGCGCCTCTCCTGTTCCTGCTGCTACGGGGTCTCCGCGAAGGCCGGAAGCCGCACCTGGCGGCCCTCACCCTGGCCGCGGCGGCTGCGCTCCTCGTGGCGCTTCCCTGGTGGGGTCGCCACGGCAGGACCGCTTTTTGGTACCTGTGGCACTACGGGCGCGGGGAAGGAGCCTTGACGTACGCGCCGGCCGGCGAATCGGTCGTCACGCCGTCGAGCCTGGCGTTCTACGCGCTGGCGCTGCTCAACGAAGGGATGTCGGTCCCCTTGGGCGTCCTGGCCGTCCTACTCGCCCTCCTCGCGTGGCGCCATCGAGGTGGAGCGACCCGCGAGGGGGCCATTCACCTGCTCGCCGTGTGGCTCCTCTCCGCCTACCTGATCTTGACGCTCTCCATCAACAAGGCGGCCGATCGCTACGTGATCTTCCTCCTGGCTCCGGTCGCAGTGCTGCTCTCCGCCACGGTTCAGAGCCTTCCGCCTCAGTGGCGGCGCCCGGCTACGGCCAGCCTCGTGGCCGCCGGCCTCCTGAACTACGTCAGTTGGACCTTTGCGGGCTCCTGGGCTCCACCGGTGATCTACATCAAGCCTCCGGAAGGGCTTCAGACCTACCAGCCAGAACAGAAGTTCCTACGGCTGGAAGAAGCCGTTCCAGGTGGTCGTTGGCCGCTCGAGACGGCCGTCAGGTGGCTTCGTGACCAGCGCGTCGAGCTCAAGGAGCGCTCGCGTGCCGCGTACAGCGCGCGGCATGACCTCATGGCGAATCCGGCGCAGCAGATCCGTTCCGCCTTCCGCAGCCTGCTCGCGCGGGAGCCGGAGGCGGAAGCGCTGGGCGGCTACGCGCGTCAGCTCGGCACGCGGGAGCCGTCGGCGGTCGTCGCGGAGATCGCCCACTCCGCCGAGTTCGCGAGGCGGCCGCTCCACGTCGTCGTCGTCACCGACCACGTGTTCGTGAACGCGGCGACCCTCAACTACTACGCGGCCGCCGCGCGCGCGTCCGTGCAGTTCCTGTCACTCGCGGACGCTCCCGGCCCGCCGTGGGAGGCTGTCGAGGCTGCCGTGGTGGCTGAGCCAGGAGGCAAGCCAGGGAGCGAAGTGCGACAGCGGCTGATGGCGCCCGGCTCGGGCTTCGTGCTTGACGCCGCCTATCCTTGCCCCGATGGCCGCACGCTCGAGCTGTTCGTCCTGGCGCCGAGCGCGAGCTAGGTCGGGTCGGGAGTTCGCCGGATGACCGCCGCCATCTGAGCGAGCAGAGTCGGCAGCGGGAACGGCTCGCTCGCCTCGGCCAGGCCTTCGCGGGTCGCGACCTCGACTCCGGGCAACGGCGGGAGGACCGTGTAGCCGTCCGTCTTGAGCTGTTCGAGGTTGCGCCGCACCGCCGGCTGCTCCCACATGGACGCGTTGGCCACCGGCACGAAGAACACAGGCGCCGGCGTGGCCAGGACCAAAGCGGCGATGAGCTCGTCGGCGATGCCGTTCGCGACCTTGCCCACGATGTTCACGGTCGCGGGGTAGACCAGGACCAGGTCCACGTTCCGTCCCAGCTCGACATGGGGCACGAACACGCCCTCGGCCTGGTCCTCCATCTCGATGAACACCGGATGTCGGCTGGCTGCCTCGACCGCGAGGGGCGCCACGAGCCTCGACGCCGCACGCGAGAGCACCACCTGCACGTCGTCGGCGAAGTGGCGCAGCAAGGACAGGACGAAGCCGGGCAGCGTGTGGCACTGGTAGCCGCCGGCGGCGCACAGCAGCATGTGGCGCGCGCGACGCACGCTCGGGTTCACGCCTCCACCGCCTGGAAGCCGTTCATGGGGCCTTGAGGGCGAGGCCAATCTTAGCATCGCCCCTCAGCCTGCCGCTGTATACTCGCCACGCGACCTCGATGCGGCGGCTGCTTCCGAACCTCGCTCTAGGAGCAGGCGCCGCGGTCGCGCTCGGCATCCTGCTCGAGCTGTTCCTGCGGCTCTTCGCGCCCCAGGTCCCGCCTCAGGCCGGGCTGTTCCGCCCCGACGAGACGGTCGGCTTCCGCCAGGTGGCGTTCTTCCGGGGGCGCTTCCCGTCGGCCGAGCACGCCGCCTCGGTGCAGACCAACTCCCTGGGGTTCCGCGACCGCGAGTACCCTGCGGACAAGGGCGGGTCGTTTCGCATCCTCGGGCTCGGGGACTCGTTTGCGTTCGGCGTCGGCGTCGAGGAGCCGATGGCCTACCTCGCGCGCGTCGAGGAGGCGCTGCGTCCGGAGCGCGTGGAGGTGATCAACGCCGGACTGGTCGGGGCGGGTCCGGACACCGAGGCGCGCTTGCTGGAGGACGTGGGCCCGCGGCTTCGGCCCGACCTCGTCGTCCTCGGCCTGTTCGTCGGCAACGACATGCGGGACGCGATGCTCGGACCCGAAGCCATCGAGGTCCGGGAGGGCTCGCTCGCCTGGCGTCCCGGAGCCCAGCAGCGCTGGGACTCGGTGGTGACGGGCGGTCGGCTCGAGCGCCTCGCGCGCGCGTCCGGAGCCGAAGTCGCGTTCCAGGACTTCCTGCGAGCGCACTCGCACGCCTTCCGGCTCGTCGCCCGTGGCTATGCGGCGCTCCGCAGCCGCCTCGCTTCCGGCGGCGGGAAAGCGCCGCTGGGCGTGTTTCGCGAGGAGGCGTTCTGCCTGAAGAGCTACCCACCCGAGATCGAGCAGGGCTGGCGGCGCACGAGGGAGGCGCTCGATCGCATCAAGTCATGGAGCGAGCGCCACGGAGCGCGCCTTCTGCTCCTCCTCATCCCGTTTCGCGGCCAGGTCGAGCCGCAGGAGTGGCAGGAGTTCCTGCGGACCCACGACGTGCGCGAGGAGGACCTCGACCTGGAAAAGCCTCAAGACCTGGTGAAGCGATGGGCGGACTCCGAGGGCGTCCAGGCCCTCGACCTGCTGCCCGCCCTGCGCCGGGCGCGGGAGGAGGGCGGCGAGGTCTACTACCGGCGCGACCCTCACTGGACGGCGCGAGGGCACGCCGTCGCGGCGGAGCAGATCCTGGCGGAGCTCCGCTCGAGCGGCCTCCTCCCGGGGCGACTCCGGCCGAGCGGCGTCACGCCATGAGGGCGGAGCGCCTGGCCGACGGCGCCCTCGCGGGCGGCGCCGCGGCGGCGGCGTTCGCCGGATACCGCACGGCGCGGCTGGGCCTGGAGCTGTGGAGGCACGACGCCGACCCGACAGTGGTCCGGCCGGTGCTCCTCGTGTCGACGGCGCTCGCGGCCGCGGCGGTCGTGCTCGTCGCCAGCCTGCGCCTGAGGCGGTCCCTTCGGGCGAACCTCGCCCTGGCGCTCGTCTCCGCCGCCCTGGCGACCTATGGGGTCGAGGCCGTGCTCGCCTTCCGCCCGACGCTGTCGCACGCGAGGTTCGCGGAGAAGGTGCGGCAGCTCGACGAGCGGCGCGCCCGCGGCGAGGACGCCTTGCCGCCGATCGAGCCGGCCAGCTTCGTGCGGGCGAGCGGCGGCTCGCGGCCGGCCACGCTGGCGCCCGACGGCTCGGAGTTCCTCCCGCTCGGCGGCGTCGCCAACCGCCTGACCGTGGACTGCCAGGAGGGCGAGGGGGAGTGGCTGATCTATCGGACGGACGAGCACGGCTTCCACAATCCGCCGGGCGTGTGGCAGCGCGTCCCCCTGCAGGTCGCGGCCGTCGGGGACTCCTTCACGCTGGGCTCCTGCGTCCGATCCGACGAGAACTTGGTGGCGCTCGTCGGGCGGCGCTTCGAGCCCACGCTCAACCTCGGGATGGCCGGCAGCGGGCCCCTGATCATGCTCGCGCTGGTCCGCGAGTATCTCGAGCCGCTCCGACCGCAGGTCGTGTTGTGGTGCCACTTCGGAGGCAACGACCTGCTCGACCTGCGGCGGGAGATGGGCCACCCGCTCCTCGTCCGCTACCTCGAGGACGGATTCACACAGGGCCTCGTCGCGCACCGGACGCGGCTCGACGCCGCTCTCGCCGGCTATACCGAGCGATACGTCCTTCCCGTGCTCCGGGCGCGGTCCCGCCCCCGGCCCTCCGCCGGCGAGCTCCTGGCCCTGAAGGCTCTGCGCGAACGGCTCGGCCTCCTGCTGGCGGATCCCTATGGCCTCGCCCCGACTGAGGACGAGGAACGCCTGTTCGCCACGATCCTGGCCAAGGCCAAGGCGACGGTGGAGGGCTGGGGCGGCCGCCTCGCCTTCGTCTACCTGCCGCCATGGTCCGAGCCGCCGCGCCAGCTCGGCGAAGGGGAGCACGTCCGCTTGCAGCAGGAGCTCCGAGCCCGGGTGCTGAAGGCCGCGGTAGGCCTCGATCTCCAGGTGATCGACGTGGAGGCCGTCTTCCGCAGGCATCCGCATCCGCAGGAGCTGTTCGCGTGCGCCGGGTGCCACTACGGTCCGGAGGGTTACCGCATGGCCGCCGAGACCGTGCTGGCCGCGCTCGAGCCGGCCCCGAGCCGATGAGCGAGACGAAGGCCGGCCTCGGAGAACGGATCGCCGTCGCCGCGGCGGCCGCCGTCTTCCTCGAGCTGGTGTTCTTCCGCGACGGCGTCCTCATCTATCCCTTCCGGAGCGGCAGCAACGGCGTCTTCCTCGACCAGGCGCAGCGGGTCCTCGACGGCCAGGTCATGTATCGCGACTTCTTCGAGTTCGTGGGCCCGGGCATGACCCACCTCAACGCGCTCATCCTCCTCGTCGTCGGCCGCGACGTCGGCGCCTACGGGCACGCGATGGTCGCGCTCGGGGCCGCGCTCGCCGTGCTCATGCACGGCCTGTCGTGCCTGGTTGCGGGTCGCGACTGGCGGCTCCTGCCGCCGGCGCTCTTCCTGGCGCTCGTCTACGCGCCCTATACCTTCGGCGATCACAAGTGGCCGGCGCTCGCGTTCGGCCTCGCGGGGCTCGGCGCGTTGGGCCGGCGGCCGCTCTCTGCGGCTCGAGCGATCCGAGGCGGCCTGCTCCTGGGCATGGCGGGCGTGTTCACGCAGGACCTGGGAATCGGCCTGGCCGCGGGCGCGGTGTGGGCGCACCTCGCGGCGCGGCGGCCCTTACGCCTGGTGATGCTGCTGGCCCTGGCCTGCCTGGTCCCGCTGGCGGGGGCCCTCGCCTTCTTCGCGTCGAAGGCGGGCCTCCAGACGGTCGTCTACGACTTCTTCGTCTATCCCTTCGAGCGCTACCCCGCCATGAACCTGGGGCTCGTGGAGCGCACGCTGCCGCTCCGCACGCTCGCCCGCGAGCTGGCGCAGCTCGGGCTGGCGGCCGGCGGCGTGATCGGCGCGGTGGCCGTCCTGCGCCGACCCGAAGCGACGGCCGCGCCGCAGCCCTCGCCGGGTCGGCTGGTGGCCTGGGCCGGGCTCGGGATGCTGGTCCCGACGGGCTATCGTGGGCTGTTCCCCCTGGGACTCGCCGTGCTGACGGCGGTGCTCATCCCGCTCTTGGTGGCGCTGCTCGAGCGGCGCTGGCGCAAGGGGCGCGCCGGGCTCGGAGAGCGGGGTCTGGCGCTCCTGCTGGCCGCCGGCGTGCTCCACGGCTCCGTAGGGCTCGTCGTCTGGCGCCAGTTCTTCGGCGCGCTGGTGCTCGAGGAGCACCGCGCGGGCCGTATCTGGGTGTCGCGGCCCCTCCCCGAGCTGACCTGGATCGAGAGCCAGACGGTTCCGGGGGAGCCGGCCCTGCTGCTTCCGGCCAAGGGAGGCCAGTATTTCCTCAGCCGGACGCGCGACGTCACGTCCTTCCCGTACCTGATCGAGGGCCAGAACACGCTCGAGCAGGCGCGCCGCGCCCTGCACGAGATCGAAGCTGCGCCGCCGGCCGTGGGCGTGTGGGACCAGCGTCCGTGGCTGCGGACGGCTCCCGACACCGAAGGGCCTCTCGCGGAGCTATACCGCGGGATCCGCCGAAGCTATGATGCGGAGCCGCTGCCGAGCGGCGTGCTGCTGCTCCGGAGGAAGGCCGAGGTCCCCGGGACTCCGCGATGAAGTGCGGAACGCTGCTCGCGATGGTCCTGCCTCTCACCCTGGCGTCGTGCGCCGGCCCCGCGGGGCAGGCTTCGGCCCCGCCCCTTCCCTCACCGCCGCCGGCGGAGGCGCAGAGCGCGTCCTTCGATCCAGGCCCCCGGAAGGGCGAACGCGTACCCGCGTTCGAGCTGCCGGATCAGGGGGGGAAGATGCAGTCGCTCGAGTCGCTGCGCGGGCCGAACGGCCTGTTCCTGAACTTCAACCGGTCGGTCGTGTGGTGACCCTACTGCAAGAGCCAGCTCGTGGAGCTGGCCGGACAAGTCGAAGGGTTCCGCCGGCGCGGCATCGGCGTCGCGTCGATCGTTCCCGAGCCGCCTAAGACCCTCGCTGCCTTCGCCGAGCGGTTCGGGATCGGCTTCCCGCTGCTCTCCGACCGTGACTCCGCCGTGGTGCGCCGTTTCGGACTGGTGGACCCGGACTTTCGATCGGCCCAACTGCCAGGCGCGATCGTGCCCTACGCGGGGAACTTCCTCGTGGACGCCCAGGGAGTGGTCCAGGCGAAGTTCTTCGAACGCGACACCGAGAACCGCCGCACCGCGGGGAGCGTGCTCGTGCTGCAGGGGGAGGGCGGCCAGGGCGGCCAGGAGTTCCGCACCGACCACTTCACGCTGAGGACCTCCGTCAGCAACACGGAGATCGCCCCCGGGCAGCGCTTCACGCTCGCCCTCGACGTCGAGATGAAGCCGCACCGCCACGCGTACGCGCCTGGCGCCGAGGGCTATCGCGCCCTGAACCTCCGCCTCGACGCCACGAAGATCCTCGAGCCGCACCCCACGCTCTTCCCCGCTCCGCGCCCCTATCACTTCGCTCCGCTCAAGGAGACTGTCCCCGTCTTCGAGGGCCGCTTCCGCATCCTCAAGGACGTGACGCTGTCGTTCTGGGAGGGTCGCAGCCGCGTGTCGGAGGCTCCCGAAGCGCCCCTGGAGATCACGGGCGCCCTGGAGCACCAGGTCTGCAGCGACACCGTCTGCTATCCGCCGGGCTCGATCCCGCTGCGCTGGCGGGTGAAGATCCGCCGCTTCGTCAGGTAGCCTCCCGGCCCCGCGACGAAGCGACCCCGACCACGAAGCCCAGGAAGAGGTAGTGGGCGGTGAACGGGAGGAGCACGTCGACCATCGACTGCACGACGATCCCGGCCAGCCAGCCGACGGTCGCGGCGCCCAGCGCGACGTCGAGGGCCTCCGCGGGCGCTCGGAGCCGGTGGCGGGCCGCGCGCGCCGCGGCCAGAAGCGTCGCCAGGAGGGCCAGCAGGCCGAGAGCGCCGGTGGTGGCGGCCGCCTCCAGGAACGCGTTGTGGGCGCGGATGGAGGCGTCGCGGACGCGTCCGTCGACCCATCCCCCGTAACGGGCGTTGAGGAGCCGGAAGTTGTCCGAGCCGACGCCCGTGAGGGGCCGATCCCGCCACATCGCGAGGGCGAGCTGCCACAGCTCGAGACGGCCCCGCCCCCAGACCCCGGGCCGCCCGGCGAACGTGAATGCCTCCCCGCGCCTGCGGTCGCCGTTCACCCACACGGCCACGATCCCCGGATCCACGCCGTGGAGGCTGAAGGGCGAGGTCCCGTCGCTGAGCTCCCAGACGAGCAGGTAGCGTCCCT
Organism: Vicinamibacteria bacterium; assembly: GCA_035691285.1. Lineage (GTDB taxonomy): Bacteria > Acidobacteriota > Vicinamibacteria > Fen-336 > Fen-336 > DATFEN01. Next base: position 22,370 of record DASSJI010000124.1, read on the forward strand.
CGCCTCGAGGCGCCACGACCCGCCCCTCCAGCCACAGGCTCTCGCCGGACGTGACGTCACGCGGCATGGGGATGGGGCGCGCGCGCGACTCCCAGGTCACGGCCAGCCGCGGCTGAACCTCGTACCAGAACGGGGCCAGGAAGACCTGGCCGGGCCGCCACGTCTGGCGCCCGGTGTTCGTGACCCGGACCCGGATCGTGCGCTCTTCGCCGGGAGCGAGCGCGAGGACCTCTTGCTCGGGCTCGTAGCGGACACCGTACCGGGAGGCGGTCGCCTCGGTGCTCACCCGGAGCCCGAAGGATGGAGAGAGCGCGGCGAACACCGCGGTCACTCCCAGCAGGACGCCCAGGGCCGCGAGCGCGCCTGCCGCGCCGCGGGAGCGGCCGCGGAGCGACAGCGACACGGCGGCCAGCGCGACGAGCGCGGCCCCGAGCCCGCCGCGCGACTGGGTGAAGAGCAGGCCCGTCGACAGGAGCGCCGTCCCGGCGCACGCGATCGGAAGCGTCCGCCGACCCAGACCAGCCAGCGCAGTGACCGCCACCAGCCCGTAAACCAGAAGGGCCGCCGCCAGGTTCGGGTTCTCGGACGCTCCGAAGGAGCGCCGCACCTCGCCGATGCGAAGCGCATAGGGCCGGAAGAGGTTCAGGAACGGGTCGAGGGATCGCACGCCCGCTCCCTCCAGGATGCACAGCAGGGCCACGAGGCCGGCGCCGGCCGCGAGAGCCGGGAGGGCGCGTCGCTGCGCCTCGCGCGGCCAGACGGCCACAGCGAGGCCGAAGAGGGCCGCCGCCGCCATGCGCATCGCGAACTTCGCGGCCGCTCCGGCATGGGTCGGGGCCAACGCCGCGGAGAGCAGGTGGGCGGCGGCGTAGGCAAAGAGGAGCAGCACCGGAAGGCGCTGCAGCGCCTCGCCGACGCGCCGCCGGCCGCACCACAGCGACACGGCCATCGTCGCTCCCGCGAGGATCTCGAGCAGCGTGAATTCGAGGCCGAGCGTGCCCAACGTCGGCCGCCGCGGCTCGAACGGCAAGCAGAACAGGAGTAGCGGCAGGAAGAGGAGGCTGGCCGCCTCGTCCTTCCGCCGATCCGAATGGCCGTCGCTGCTGAGCATTCGGCGCGACCGCAATCTAGCACGGCCGTTACGCAGTCGCGCGCGCCGACGGATCGCTGTCTAGCCGCTTGTGCGTTCGGGCGGCGGCATTGGGGTCGCTTCCGATATGATGCCGCGAGCACCACTGCACGGACGAATGTTCTCTAACC
>DASSJI010000125.1:0-10343 GCA_035691285.1 Vicinamibacteria bacterium
GGCAGGCCCACCGGCGGAGGATGTTACTGCGCGCCCTTCCCCGGTCTAGAATCACGGCTCGTTTCCAGCGGAGGCTCGGCAATGGAGGCCATCGAATGGCGGGTCATGGTCCGCGCCCTGGGCCTTGCGGCGCTCTCGGTCGCTCGATCCGCGATGGCAGGCGAGGCGCCGGCAGACCTCCTGCTCCTGAACGGCCGCGTCTACACCCTCGCGTGGGACGACCCGGCGCCAGACGGCGCGACCGCACAGAACGCGCCGCGGGCGGGCGCCGCGCTGCGCTCCGACGCGGAAGCCCTCGCGATCCGCGGCGACCGGATCGTCTTCGTCGGCGACACGCGCGGCGCCCAGGCCTACCGCGGTCCGAGCACGCGGGTCCTCGACGTGGCCGGGGCCACGGTCCTTCCCGGGCTCGTCGACTCCCACACCCACGTGGCGGGCCTCGGGGAAAAGGCCAGCCAGGTGGACCTGACGGCGGTGACGACCGAGGCGGAAGCGGTCGCGCTCGTCGAAGCGCGGGCGAGGAGCGTTCCCAAGGGCGAGTGGATCGTGGGGCGCGGCTGGGACGAAGGCGCCTGGGCCAACCGCTACCCGACCATGAAGCTGCTCAGCGACAAGGTGCCCGACCACCCCGTCTACCTCGCGAGCCTCCACTCGTTCGCCGGCTGGGGCAACAGGCTCGCGTTCGAGCGAGCCGGCATCACGGCCAGCACCGCATCGCCCGAGGGCGGCGAGATCGTCAAGGACGAGCACGGGCGGCCGACCGGCATTGTCCTCAATCGTGCGGTCTCGCTGCTCGCCTCGGCGGTGCCGCCGCCGACCGAGGAGCGATTCGAGTCCTACGTGCTGGCCGGCCTCGAGCGCATGGCGCGGGACGGCTACGTGGCGGTGCACGAAGCCGGCGCCGACCGCGCGCTCATGAAGGCGTTCGAGCGGCTCGATGCCGCGGGCCGGCTGCCGGTGCGCGTGTACGCCATGCTCTCCGTCCGCGACGAGGCCCTGGCGCGCGAATGGCTCGCCCGCGGACCGGACAACGGGGCCGGCCGCAGACTCGTGACCCGCTCGGTCAAGGCCTTCTACGACGGCGCGCTCGGCTCGCGCGGGGCGCGGCTCCTCGACGACTACTCGGACCGGCCGGGCCACCGCGGCGTGAGCGGCGGCCAGTACGGATTCGACCGCGCGCTGGTCGGGGACCTGATGAAGGCCGGCTTCCAGATCGCGATCCACGCGATCGGCGACGCGGGGAACCGCGAGACGCTCGACTTCGTCGAGGCGGTCGAGCGCGAGCAGCCGAAGGTCCGGGAGTCCCGCCCGCGGATCGAGCACGCCCAGGTCGTCCATCCCGACGACGTCCCCCGCTTCGCGCGCCTCGGCGTCATCGCGTCGATGGAGCCGCCTCACTGCGTCGAGGACAAGGCCTGGGCGGAGGATCGGCTGGGGCCGGTGCGGGTCAAGGGCGCCTACGCCTGGCGCACCCTGCGCAGGGCGGGAGCGCGCCTCGCGCTCAACTCCGACCTCACGGGCTCGGACCACGACATCTTCTACGGCCTCCACGCGGCCATCACCCGCCGCGACAAGTCGCTGGAGCCCGTGAACGGCTGGCACCCCGAGGAGCGGCTGACCCCCGAGGAGGCCGTGCGCGGCTACACGACCTGGAACGCCTACGCGGCCTTCTGGGAGAAGGAAACGGGCGTCTTGGCTCCGGGGCGCTGGGCCGACGTCACGGTCATGGATGTCGATCCCCTGGCGGTCGGCGCATCCGATCCGGCGAAGCTGCTGAAGGGCCGGATCCTCGCGACGATCGTGGGCGGGCGCGTCGCTTTTGCGTCGGAGGGGAGCCGGTGAGGCCCGGGGTCCCGCGTCGCACGTTCCTGAAGATCGCGGGCGCGGGCGCCGTCGCCGCGTCGTCCCGCGCTGCCGGGCAAGCGAGCGCCGAGGTCGTCGTGGTCGGCGCGGGCGCCTTCGGCGGCTGGACGGCTCTCTGCCTCCGGGAGCTGGGGGCCTCGGTCACGCTGCTCGATGCGTACGGGCCCGGGAACTCACGGGCCAGCTCCGGCGGCGAGACGCGCCAGATCCGCGCCGGCTACGAGGACCGGGAGCTCTACACGCGCTGGGTGCTCCTCGCCTTCGAGCGCTGGAGGGCCCGCGAGCGCGAGTGGGGGCGCAAGCTCCTGTTCGAGACCGGCCGCTTGCTGCTCGCCCCCCAATGGAGCGACAGCCTGAAGGTCACGAAGGCGGTGCTCGACAAGTTCGGGGTTCCGAACGAGACGCTCTCGCACGACGAGCTCAGGCGCCGCTACCCTCAGATGAACCCGGAGGGCGTCGGCGTGGCGCTGTTCGAGCCGACCACGGGCGTCTTGATGGCGCGCGAGGGCTGCCGTGCCGTCGCCGAGGCGTTCCAGAAGAAAGGCGGCCGCTTCCGGATCGCCCGGGCCGTGCCGGGCAAGGCGTCGGGAAGCCGGCTCGCCGACGTGGCCCTGTCCGACGGCTCGTCGCTCGCCGCGTCGACGTTCGTCTTCGCGTGCGGTCCGTGGCTGCCGAAGGTCTTCCCGGACCTCATGAAGCGGAAGCTGTTCACGCCTCGGAGGGACGTCTTCTTCTTCGGCACGCCCCAAGGCGACGACCGCTTCAGCTACCCGAACCTCCCCAACTTCTCCGAGGACGCCTCGCAGGGCTACTACGGCTTCCCGAGCATCGACGGGCGCGGCTTCAAGGTCTGCCCGGTCGGAGAGCTGACCGCGTTCGATCCCGACACCGACGAGCGCCTGGTGTCGCCGTACCAGGCGAAGCGGGCGCGGGACTACCTGGCGCTGCGCTTCCCCGCGCTCCGCGACCAGCCTCTCGTCGAGACGCGGGTGTGCCAGCTCGAGATGAGCGTGGACGAGCACTTCATCATCCAGAGACACCCGGCTTTCGAGAACGTCTGGCTGGTCGGCGGCGGCTCCGGCCACGGCTACAAGCACGGTCCGGTCGTGGGAGAGTACGTCGCGGAGCGCGTGCTCGGAAGGGATCGTCAGCCGGAGCTGGAGCAGGTGTTTAGCCTCAAGTCGAACACGTTCTAGGCAAGGAGGATCGATGCGGAACTTCCCTTCGTGGCGCCTGGCGATCCTGGCTTCCCTCGCGGGCCTCGAGCTCGCCGCCTGCCAGAGCAAGCCCCGGGTCGAGCCGGCGACGCTGGTCCTGCACAGGGGCCGGATCGTCACCGTCGACGACCAGAAGCCGGAGGTTCAGGCCCTGGCCGCCCGCGGCGACACGATCGTCGCCCTGGGCACGAACGAGGAGGTCGCGCCGCACGTGGGCCCGCAGACCCGGGTGATCGACCTCGGCGGCCGCCTCGCCATCCCGGGGTTCGTCGAAGGCCACGGGCACTTCACCGGCGTCGGCCAGGCGCGGATCATCCTCAACCTGATGAGCGTGAAGAACTGGGACGAGATCGTCGCGATGGTGAAGGATGCCGCCGCCAAGGCGAAGCCCGGCGAGTGGATCCGCGGCCGCGGCTGGCATCAGGACAAGTGGGACAAGAAGCCCGAGCCGTCGGTCGAGGGCTTCCCCATCCACCGCTCGCTGAGCGCGGCCTCGCCCGACAACCCCGTGGTGCTCACGCACGCGAGCGGCCACGCGGCGTTCGCCAACGCGAAGGCCATGGAGCTGGCCGGCGTGGACCGCAAGACGCCGAACCCCAAGGGCGGCGAGGTTCTCAAGGACAAGAGCGGCGCGCCGACCGGCCTCTTCCGCGAAACGGCCGAGGACCTCCTCGACGCGGCCTACAACAAGGCCCGCGAGGGCATGAGCCCCGAGGAGAAGGAGGCGGAGACGCGCCGGCAGATCCAGCTCGCCGACGAAGAGGTCGTCTCGAAGGGCGTGACGAGCTTCCAGGACGCCGGCTCGAGCTTCGACACGATCGACGTCTTCAAGAAGGTCGCGTTCGAAGGCAAGCTGGGCGTCCGGCTCTGGGTCATGATCCGGGACACGAACGAGCGGATGGCGGCGAAGCTCGCCTCCTACCGCGTCGTCGACGGCTACGACAAGCACCTCACGGTCCGGGCCATCAAGCACACCCTCGACGGCGCTCTGGGCTCGCGCGGAGCGTGGCTCCTCGAGCCCTATTCCGACCTGCCCGCGAGCACGGGCCTCAACACGACGCCGCTGCCGGTCGTCGAGGAGACCGCGAGGCTCGCCATGGCCAACGGCTACCAGCTCTGCGTGCATGCGATCGGCGACCGCGCCAACCGCGAGACGCTGAACCTGTTCGAGGCCGCCTTCAAGGCGAACCCCGACAAGAAGGACGTGCGCTGGCGGATCGAGCACGCCCAGCACCTGAGCGCCGCCGACATCCCCCGCTTCGGCCAGCTCGGCGTGATCGCGTCGATGCAAGGGGTCCATTGCACGTCCGACGCGGTCTTCGTGCCGGCCCGGCTGGGCGCAAAGCGCTCCGAGGAGGGCGCCTACGTGTGGCAGAAGCTGATGAAGTCCGGCGCGCTCGTGTCGAACGGGACCGACGCGCCGGTCGAGGACGTCGATCCGATCGCCAGCTTCTACTCCACGGTGACGCGCCGGCTGAAGGACGGCTCGAGCTTCTACCCCGACCAGCGCATGAGCCGTCAGGAGGCCCTGCGCTCGTACACGTTGAACGCCGCCTACGCGGCGTTCGAGGAGGGGTCGAAGGGATCCCTGAGCGCTGGCAAGCTGGCGGACATCACGGTCGTCTCGAAGGACATCCTCAGCGTCCCCGAGGACGAGATCCCGAGCGCCCGCGTGGACTACACGATCGTGGGCGGCAAGGTGCTGTACGAAGCGAAGCGTTGAGCCGACGCGGCGGCGGTTCCTCGCCGGGGCCGCCACGCTCGTGTACGCGGGTCCGCGGCCAGCGGACGCTCGACGCATCGCCCTGAAGCGCCCCGGGCCGATGCTCCCGCCCGTGCCCGCCATCCTCCTCACGGTGAACGGCAAGCCGGGAGAGCCCGACGAGATCAGCGTCCTGTGGAGCTTCGTGGTGAACGGCGAGCCTCCCCAGGTCGGCGTGTCCGCCGGCGACGAGCACCGCGCCGGCGCGCTGCTGGCCCTGCACCGGGAGTTCGTGCTCAACGTCCCGGAGACGTCGTTCGTCGAGGCCTTCGACAGGGTCGACATGAGCTCGAGCAAGGTCGCGGACAAGTTCGCGCTGTCGGGCCTGACGCGCGGCAAGGCCACGGTGGTGAACGCGCCCACCGTCGAAGAGGCCCCCATCCAGCTCGAGTGCCGCGTGAGCCACGTGCTCCGCGTCCCGCCGGAGCGCACGGTCTTCCTCGCCGACGTCGTGGCCACGACCGTCCGCGAGGGCGTGTGCGACGCCGAGGGCCGGCTGATCGTCTCCGCGGCGGCGATCTTCGGGATGACGGCGGGCAGCGGCGAGTTCTACACGATGGGACGAAAGGTCGGCCACATCGGCCAAAGCGTGGGCCGCAGCGACATCCGGTACTGAGCAGCCGTGGGCGTCTGACCACGAGACTTCGTCGCCGCGGGCCGAGGCCGAGTCGATCCCGGTGCCCGCCGAGCCGCCCCGCAAGCCTTGCTCACCCGCTGGGCGCGCCTGATCGCCAAGGTCTACGAGTCGACCCGCTCGTCTGCCGCCGCTGCGGGAAGCGCATGAGCAGCGTCGCCTTCCTCACCGACGCCTTCGCCATCCGCAAGATCTGGGAGCACGGGGAGGGCCTTCCGGCTTGGGCCCTGCTCGTCGGATTCGGCAGCGCAGCCGAGCGCTCGCGATCTCGGGATCGCGCCCGGTGTGCTCACGCCCGGCCCGCTGAACGCCATCACCGACGTGAGCGGCGTCCGCGTGGGCCATGCGACGCTGATCGAAGGCGATCGGGTCCGCACCGGCGTTACCGCGGTCGTGCCCCACGGCGGGAACCTGTTCCAGGACAAGGTCGCCGGCGCCGTGTTCGTCGGCAAGGGCGAGCACGTCCTCGCCGCGCTCCGCGACGCGCGCGACGGACCCGTCGCCGAAGGCTCGGTCGGCGCCGGGACGGGCACCGTGGCCTTCGGCTGGAAGGGCGGGATCGGCACCACCTCGCGCGCGCTGCCGGCCGAGCACGGCGGCCACGTGCTCGGCCTACACGAACGGGAGCGGCGACTACGCGATCGCCTTCACGACGGCCGAGCCGATGCGGGTCCGGCACGGCGAGACCGCGCCGCGCAGCCGCGCGCCGCTTCCGACGGAAGCGATCTCGCCGCTCTTCCAGGCCGCCCTCGAGGCCACCGAGGAAGCGTCTACAACTCGCTGCTGCGAGCGACCACGGTCACGGCCCGCCCCACGACCATCGAGGCCATCCCGCTCGACCGCGTGAAGGAGATCCTCCGCAGGTACGGCCGCTGAGAGCGTCCGCTCGGTGAGCTACACCCACTCCTTCTTCAAGAGGCATTCCTCGATCCGGTAGGCGTGAAGCATGTCGTGCAGGGCGACGTGGCGGAACATGATGACCACGGAGTAGTGGCTGTATTCCTCGTGGTCGCCGGTCCGCAGCCACTCGGCCGGACGCAGCTGCCTGAGCCGGGCCACGAGCTCGGTCCGTTCTCGCTGGTAGCGGGCCAGGGCCTCGTCGAGGTCGACAGTGAGAAGCGCGTCGGGAGAATGCTCCCGGTCCGGCTGGTAGGAGCGGATCGACGGATGGTCCTGCTCGAGCATGAGCCGGAGGCGCTCCATGAAGATCGGCTGCACGGCGGCGAGATGGCACGCGTGCTCGTGGGCCGACCACTTTCCCTGGCTCGGACGCCGCTTGCGCAGGTGGTCCGGCACTTCACGGACCAGGGGCACGATCACCACGGGCCCGCGCTCCAGGGCTTCGATGATCTCTCGGGGGTCGAGCTCAGGCATGTCGTTCAACCTCGCCGTCGGCACCGCCGAGCACGTCGGCGATCGCGGCCATGGTATTCCAGTTGCGGGTGACTAACGGCACGCCGAAGACGCGGTCCAGGGCGCCCAGACAGCCGATGACCTTCATCTGGCGCCGGTACAGGCCCAGTACGAAGCGCCGATCACAAGCGAGCACCTTCAGCAGCCACTGGCCGCGCGCAGGAAGCCTCAAGGGCAGCGGCGGCACCGAGCGGGGGAGCCGAGACGCGACGCTCACGAAGCGCACCATGCCGGGTTGCGCCAGCTGGCCTCGGAAGACGTCGCGAGACACGAGCCTGACGATCTGCTGCCCCTCGCAGATCGCGATCTCGGCGTCGAAGGGAAGGCGGCGCTCGACATCCGCCCGCAGTTGCGAACGGCTCACCGGCTGGCGAATGACGAAGGTGCCGGCCGCGCCGATGTTGACCACGCCGAGGTGCCGCAGTTGCCTCGTCAGCGTGGTCGGTCGAAAGGTCCTGTGACCGCCGACGTTGAGGCCTCGGAGAAAGACGACGAGCGCCATGGGCCGGATCCCGCGCAGTGACGAGTAATCCTACGGGATCCAGCCTCGGCTGCGCCATATCCCGACGCTCGCGTAGAGCGCGAGGAGCACTCCCTCGATCGCGAGGTAGCTCGCCAGGTTGGCTTCGAGCGACCAGCGTCGGCAAGAGGAGCGTCGGTCCGGCGGGACGAGACGCTCCGCCACGAGCAGCTCGACCCAGACCGACACGAAGAAGCAGGGCACGGCCAGCTCGATGAGCGCGAGCAGCGCGGAATCGCCAGCGGGATGTCCGATGCTCCGGAGCCCTCGAGCGGCCAGCAGCGAGGTGAGCGGAAGACCGACAGCTGCGGAAGCCACGTTCGCGGCGATGGTGACGAAGGAGCTCCTCGGCCAGGAGAGCGCGAGAACGCGCCTCGCCACGAAGGTCTCGATCAGCAGGATGGCCGGGACGAGATGCAGCCAAACCAGGGTCTCGAGGACCACGAAGGCCGTCGGCGCCAGCGTGTCCGCCGTGGCCACAAGAGGGCCGGAGAGAAGACCAAGGGCGGCAAGCGCGGCGGTGGGGACACCCCGCGGATTCAGGCTCCGACGGTGGCGAGCCAACTTATCGACCTTCGACACCGCACCCAGCCGACGTCCGTCCAGGGCCCGCCGCGTCGGCCACACACGCTATGGAGACCGTCCATAGAACTGCAACCAGTTCCCGTCGTGTTCCTTGATGATGATGCTTGGCTGCCTGGCGTTCGCCCACTTCCGGAAGTCGTGCAGGATGCTGACGCCACGTGACTCGACGGCGGCGACGACTTCCTCCAGGTTGTCGACCCGCAACAGCCAGGGCCATGACTCGGATCACTGCGCCTCCCTTTCGCTGCTCTGCAGCCCCGAGTCACGTCTGTCCGCTGCTCCTAGCGCAAGCGCGCGGCCTGCTTGAGGAGGGCGCCAAACGCGCGCTCGTCGACTGCCGAAGCATCGCGGACCTTGATGTGCCGCACGAACCTCCCCTCGCCCTCGAGCAACCCTCTCGGGTCCTCGAGGGCGGATCCCTTGAAGAATCCGAACTGCACGTACCCTGTCGCGGAATAGACGTACGCCACGGGCCCGTTCTTGCCGACCCAGCACCCGTTTCCCCACTTCACGGCCTCGACGAGGCGCGGCGCAACGCGTCCTACAAAGCCCCGAAGCACGCCGATGATCGCCCTGTTCTTCGGCGGCTGGTCCGCGAGGTAGGCGTCGAAGCTCGCATATGCCTTCATCCGTGCCATCAGTACCCTCCGTCGGCCGCCCATCGCGTGGTGACCTCTGGTTCGTCCAACACCCTATCGTTTGATCTGGAGGTGACGGGCGGGCTGCGGCAGTGCGACGCTCAGCCGGCGCTGCACCGCCGCCACGCGTTCTCCCGCTCGAACAGCTCCCGGATCGTCCCTCCGTCGGATGGCTCCTCGCGCAGCGTCTCCGGGTTCCACTGGGACCGAGCCGTGTCGAAGAAGTCGCCGCCGTAGATGTGGATGCCGCCAGTGAAGCGCCGCAGCGGGTTCGTCACCGAATGGATCACGTCTGTGGGCAGCGCCACCACGTCGCCCTCGAAGAGAGCCTTGGCTCCGAACGCTCTGATCCGGCCCGGCGTTCCGCGCCACAGGACGTTGTCCTCACGGCCCGTGTAGATGCCGATGAGGGCCCACATCAGGTGGTTGTGGGGCATCAGGTTCATCTGTGGCGTCCAGGTCGCACTGAAAATCGTGAGCGTCTTCGAGCGGTGCAGCGGGCGGATCCCCGCCTGGCTGGGCTCGCCGAGGGCCGCGAGCACGGCCCTGGGATCGGCCATCGCCCTGGCGAGCACCTCCTTGACGGCCGCCTGAGGCTCTCCGTCTTTGCCCGCAGCCACGCAGTCCGTCACGAAGCGGTCGAGGTCCATCGGCCCTCCAACGGTTGGCTTTCGTGTTATGGCGCTAGACGTGCGGGCTCCGAGACTCCCGCCGCACGCCGCCGCGGCCGCCAGCAGGAGCGTTCGCCGCGTCACAGCGTTGCCAAAGGCCAAGGACTCCGCATCCGCCCCGGGTCCGGCTTGCTGGTCCTGAACAAACGGCTCGCCCGCGCGGTAGTAGCCCATGCGCTTGTGATGCCGGGGACGGCCTTGGTGTGACCGGCCGGCGCTCGTTCCAGCAGCTCGCTCCCGGCGCTGCCGGCGGTGAACACGATGCTCTTTGAGCGACGTCACGGGGCTTGGCGTGTTAACCGACGGCGCAGGAAGGAGAGCAGCGACTCCTCGAGATCCTCGGGGAGACGGGCGAGCGTCGCCGCCCGGAAGATGCGGGGTGTCGCCCGGTAGGACGCGACGAAGGCGGTGCAGCGGGCACAGGACGCGACGTGGGCCTCGAGGTCCGCGCGCAGGCCGGCGGGCATGGTACCTTCGAGAAAGTCCATCAACAGGTCGATGCCCGAAGCACAGACGATGCGGTCGGTCACGGTTTCACCCCTGCCAGCTCGCTCAGGTACCCCGCCAGCATGAGACGGGCGCGGTGGACGCGCTGGCGGACGGCGGACGGCTCCAGCCCGAGGATCGCGGCGACCTCCGACGTCTCCATCTCCTCGAGGTCACGCAGCACGAGGGCCTCGCGGTACCCGTCGGGCAGCCGCTCGATCGCCTCGCGCGCCTTGGCCGCGAGGAGGCGCTGGTCGAGGAGCTCGTCGGCGCGCGCGGCCACCTGCAGCTGGGCCGGAGTGCGGACGTGGCGATCCTGTACATCCACGTCGAGAATCGGGCCTCCCCCCGGAATCCGCCGAGGCTCCGGTACACCTGCAGGAACGTCTCCTGCAGCGCGTCCTGGGCGTCACCGTCGTTCCCGGTCAGCCGGGCGGCAAGCCGGTAGACACGGGCCTGATAACGCTTCACCAGGTCCTCGAAGGCAGGCTCGTCCCCGGCGACGGCTCGCGCCGCGAGCGCCTCGTCGGTCGCCTCCCCGCCGGGAACGGGCA
>DASSJI010000126.1:0-7752 GCA_035691285.1 Vicinamibacteria bacterium
CGTCGTAGGCTTCGCCCTCTGCTGGAACTACCACGAGCAGCTCTTCCACTTCCTGACCCAGCCCCTCCGGGTCTACGACCCCGGGGTGAAGTTCATCTACACCGGCCCGTCCGAGGCCCTGATCCTCTACATGAAGATGGCGTTCTTCGTCGGGATCTTCGTGGCCTCGCCCTACATCCTCTGGCAGGTGTGGGCGTTCATCGCCCCGGGGCTCTATCCGAGCGAGAAGAAGTGGGCCGTGCCCTTCATCGGGATGGGCTCGCTCTTCTTTGCTGGAGGCGCCGCCTTCGGCCACTTCTACTTGTTCCCGATCACGTTCCGCTTTCTCGGCGCGTTCGGGGGGACCGACATGCAGTTCCTGCCGAAGATCGACGAGTACTTCTCCTTCTACTCGTGGTTCCTGCTCGGCCTCGGGGTGGTGTTCCAGCTCCCGGTCGTGATCTTCGTGCTGTCCCGCATCGGCCTGGTCACGGCGCCGTTCCTCATGCGCCAGTTCAAGTGGGCCGTGCTCGGCTCCTTCATCGTGGCGGCGATCCTGACGCCGACACCCGACATGGTCGTCCAGACCACGCTCGCCCTGCCGATGGTCGGCCTCTACCTCCTGGGCGTGCTCGTCGCGTGGGTCTTCGGGAAACCGCGCCGGGTCGAAGCCGAGGCGGCGCTCAGCGCGGCAGCTCGAACTTGAGCTGCGCGCCCACGGCGGCCTTCTCGCGCCGGGCCTGGCCGGCGTTGATCTCGACCACGTAGGCGGCCCTGCGCATCGGCTGGTACACCGGGCACGGCTCCTTCGTGCAGGGCGGCACGGCCTCGGCCACGTGCACGACGCGGCCGTTCTCGTCGAGCCAGACGATGTCGATCGCGAAACGGCAGTTCTTCATCCAGATGCCGTGGAACGCCGTTTCCTCGAACACGAAGAGCAGGCCACGATCCGCCGGCAGGTCCGGGCGGAACATCAGGCCCATGGCGCGATCCTCGTCCTTGACCATCACCTCGACTTGCAGCACCTTCCCGGACGGGAGGCTGAGGGGGATGACGTCGGGAGCCGCCCGTCCGAGCCCGGGCAGGAGCACCAGCGCGAATGCGACGCCACCCGCGTAGGAGCGCGACATCGTGCCGATCGTAGCATCGCGTTCGAAGGAGATTCAAAAGCTCGTCGCCGCTCTGGGCGCGCCTCGCCCCGCCGAGCGCGAGGCGGCCGCGGCGCGCCTGCGGCTCCTCGGCAGCCGCGCGACCCTCGCCCTCGTCGAAGCCGCCCGGGCCGGCCCGCGAGCCGCGCGCGCAGGTGCGCTGCAGGTCCTGGGCCTGAGCGACGACCCCCGCGCGCGCCGGGCCGTCCTCGCCACCGTCGCGGACGGCGACGCCGAGGTGGCCGGCTGCGCCGTTGCGATCGTGTCGCGGCGCCCGGACCCAGCCGCAGCGCTCGCCCTCGCCGGAGCGTTGCGACACGCCGACCCCGGCGTACGCGGCGCCGCTGCCCGTGGACTCTCAGCCGCTTTCGCGGCCGGCGTGGCCGAGGCGACGGAGCCGATCGTGGGGCTGCTTCTCGATGAGGGAGCCGACGAGGACTCCCGCCTCCTGGCCCTCGAGGCCGTGGCGAGGCTTCCGCGCCGTGAGCGGACACCGCTGCTCGCGCGCTTGCAGGGAACGAGCGGCCTGCTCGGCCGGCGGGTGGCTGTTCTCGCCGGCGAGCCTTCGGCGGAGGCACGCTCCCTGGCGGCCGTGGCCGCCGACCTCGAGCGCCTGCCGAAGGGCGCCGGCGCCGTGCCGCGGCTCCACGACCTGCTGCGGCGGCTCCCGGACGAGGGCGGGACGGTCGAGGAGGAAGCGTGGGACCTGCGCCTGCGCCTGCACCGCGAGCTGGCCGAGAGGCGGAGCGGCATCGCGCTCTACGACCTGCGCGCGATGCTCGGGCGGCGCCCGCCGCGGGACGGCGGCGTGCTCCTCGAGCTCGTCGCGCGCATCGGCGACGCCTCGTTCGTCCCGTTGCTCACGGCCCTCGTGCACGACTCCCCGGCCCTGACGCAGGCCGGCGCCCAGGCGCTGGCAGCGATCGTGGCGCGGGAGCGACTCAGGAAGACCCACCGCGCCGTCAGGGCGGTGAAGGCGGCGCATCGCCTCGTGCTGGACGGGCTCTGGTCCAAGGCCGTGAAGGGCCGCAAGTGAGCCCGTCACGCTCTGGAGGCGCTTGGCGCCAAGCAAGCTTCCTCAGGCCAGCGCGTCAAGGGTTTCGGCGAACACCCGCGCCGTCTCGTCGATCTCCGGCTCCGTGATCACGAAGGGCGGCGAGACCTGGAGCGCGACGCCACGCAGGCCGCGCGTCAGCACGCCGCGCTGGCGGGCGTCGACCACGGCGCGAGCGACGAGCTCCGGGCGCTCCGCGAGCCGCTCGGCCTTGAGCTCGACCGCAGCGAGCAAACCCAGGCCCGAGCGCACTTCCGCCACGACTGGATGGTCGGACAGCGGGCGCAGGGCCGCGGCCAGGACCGATTCGAGCCGCCGCACCCGCGCGAGGAGCCCCTCGCGCTCCAGGATGTCCAGGTTGGCGAGAGCGGCGGCGCAGGCCGCGGGGTGTCCACCGTAGGTGTAGCCGTGGCGGAAGACGTTCGTCGTACCGCGCCGCCAGAAGGGCTCGGCCACCCGCTCGCCGACGATCACGGCCCCCAGCGGGAGATAGCCCGAGGTGAGGCCCTTGGCGCACGTCATCAGGTCCGGCTCGAGCGAAAAGCGCTGGGCGCCGAACCACTCGCCCAGGCGGCCGAAGCCTGTGATCACCTCGTCGACGACGAAGAGCACGTCGTGCTCGCGGCAGGCCGCCTGCACGTCGGCCAGGTAGCCTTGCGGCGGGTGGAGGACGCCGCCGGCGCCGATCACCGGCTCGCAGAAGAACGCGGCCACCTTGTCGGGGCCGTGACGCTCGATCGCCTGCCGGACAGCGCTCGCATCGCTCCACGGGACGCGCTCGACGTCGGGCACGATCGTCCCTGCCACCGCGAGGTTGGCGGGGATCCCGCCGAGCGAAGTGCCGTAAGCGTTCATGCCGTGGTAGGCGAACTCGCGGGACAGGACCACGTGCTTCTCGGGCTTGCCCGTGACGCGCCAGTAGGCCCGCGCCAGCTTGGCTGCCGTGTCGATGGCGTCCGATCCACCGCCAGGAACGAGGAAGACGCGGGCGTCTCGCATGGGCGCGAGTGCCGCGATGCGGCTCGCCAGGGTCTCGGCGGGCCGATTCTTGTAGAACTCGAACGTCTGATACACCGGCAGCTCGCGCATCTGGCGCGCGACCGTGTCGGCGATCTCGTCGCGGCCCCAACCGACGTTGCCGTACCAGAGCCCGCCGATCGCGTCCAAGTAGGCGCGGCCGCGGTCGTCGTACACCGTCGACCCCCGACCGCGCACGATCGTGACCCCGTCGTCCCGCAGGACGCCCATGTTGGCGTAGCCGTTCCAGAACCGCGTCTCGCTCATGGGCCATGCATGCTACACGAGGAGCCGCGAGCCCAGCGTGCACTCGACGCTCAGCAACCTCGACCCGTGCGGATCAGTCGAGCCGAAGGCGCTCGATTCCCTTCACCCGGTCGAACCCGCCGTCGAAGCTGGCGATGCTCGTCACGTCGTTGTTGAGCATGACCGCGGCGTGGACCAGGTCGCGCATGCTGGCGGGAGTGCCGCTCCGGACGAGGTCGCGGGCGCGGTCGGTGTCGGCGAGCGCCACCGGGAAAACGGCCGAGCAGAGCCCGACGAAGAGGTCGTAGACCTCGACGGCGAGATCTGGCCGGCGCAGACCGACGTACCGGTAGAGGATCTCCTCCAGCGCCTCGGTGCTGGTGCAACCCTCGACTTCGCCCGCCTGGACGCGGGCCAGGAACCGCCGGGAAGGCTCGCGCAGGGGGTGGTCCCTCCCGGCGACGTACATCGGGATGTTCGAGTCGATGAAGACCTTCACGTGCGGCCGGCCTCGATCTCGGCGAGCATCTGGTCGATGTCGGCGGTCGGGGCGGCGAGCGCGGACAGGCGGGCCAGCGCATCGGGTGCGCGGACGTCCGTCTTCAGCGCGCTTTCCAGGGCCCTCCTCACCCACTCCCCCTTGGAGATGCCCAGCCGCTGGGCGGCCTTGCGCACGCGGCCATCGAGCCCCGGAGGAATCAGAACCTGGAGCCTCGAGCTGCTCATATGAGCATTAGCATATGAGCCTGCTCAGGACGCAAGAACCTCCGGCGCCCCCTCGCATGCCGAACGTTTAGAATCCCGGCCATCGTTTCCGGGGAAGACGGAGGAACTGCCACATGACGACGATCCGCCCGCTCTGCGCCATCGCCTGTGTCACGGCCTTCGCGGCGACTTCGTCCGCCGCGTTCGGCCAGGCGCCCGAGCGGGCGCGGGACTGGGGGATCCCGTTCACGGGCACGCCGGGCCCGCTGAACGCCATCACCGACGTCCCCGGCGTCACGGTCGGAATGGTCACCCTCATCGAGGGTGACGGCCCGCTCGTCAAGGGAAGGGGACCGATCCGCACCGGCGTCACGGCGATCCTGCCGCGCGGGAAGACGTTCGACCCCGTCTACGCCGGTTGGGGCACCCTCAACGGCAACGGCGACATGACCGGCACCCACTGGATCACGGAGTCGGGCTTCATGGAGACGCCGATCCTGATCACGAACACCGGCAACGTCGGGATCGTGCGCGACGCCGCCTGGCAGTGGATGGACCGCAACCGATACTACGCGCCGTTCCAGCCGGGCTACTGGTACGCGTATCCGGTCGTGACGGAAACCTGGGACGGCGGCTTGAACGACATCAACGGGCAGCACGTCCGGCCCGAGCACGTCTGGCAGGCGCTCGACTCGGCGCACGGCGGGCCCGTCCCCGAAGGTGCGGTCGGCGGCGGCACCGGCATGGTGTGCCACGAGTTCAAGGGCGGGACCGGCACGAGCTCCCGAAAGATCGAGAACGAGTTCGGTGCCTACACGGTCGGGGTCCTGGTGCAGGCCAACTACGGGACGCGCAAGGAGATGCGGCTCGGCGGGGTTCCGATCGGGAAGCAACTCCTGGAGGTTCCGTTGCCGGTCCTCCACGACCTGCCCGAGGCCGTCGCCGGGCGGTTCCGTCGCGACGCCGATCGAGGCTCCATCATCGTCATCATCGCCACGGACGCTCCCCTGGACTCGATCCAGTGCCGGCGGCTGGCGCTCCGGGCGCCGATCGGGATCGCGCGAATGGGCGGGAAGGGCGGGAATGGCTCGGGCGATCTGTTCCTGGCCTTCGCGACCGGCAATCCCGGCGCATTCAGCCTGACGAGGGCGACCACGGTGACGCAGTTTCCCAACGAGGGCATGAACGGCCTGTTCACGGCTGTGGCGGACGCGACCGAGGAGGCCATCTCCAACGCGCTCGCGGCCGGTCGCGACATGACCGGCATTCAAGGCAACTCGGTGCGCGGGCTGCCCAAGACGCTGGTGCAGGACTTCCTCCGGCAACACGGCCTGATGAAGTGACACTCACCGGCGCATCTCGACGACCGTGGCTTGACAACATTGATTGCAGGCGTTATCAACGTTGTCATGGCGAGCGAGCGAACGACGCTGTATCTGCGCGGGGTGCCGAGGCATCTCGTCAGGGAGGCGAAAGCCGCGGCCGCGCGCCGCGGCTCGTCGCTCGCCGCCCTGGTGAGCGACAGCCTGGCGCGCTCGCTGGCTGAGGGCGATACCCGGGAGCTGCCCAACGACGGGCTGCGCGACGGCAGGCTCTGGTACGAGCGCCGTCGGCGCGAGCTTTTGGCTCGTTACGCCGGCGAGTATCTCGCTGTGATCGACCGACAGATCGTCGATCACGACCGCGATTTCTCCGCGCTCGCCGCACGCGTGTTCGCCCGGCACGGTGGCCGACCGGTCTTCATGCCGCGGGTGCAGGAGAAGGACGAGCCGGCACGGTTGCGCTCGCCGCGGCAGGTGCGGCGCTGAAGCGAGGATTCCCCTACGACCGTGGGCTCCACCCACCTGGGCCGGTCGTTCCGTTGCGCGTCGGGCCTCCGGGAAGCGAGACGGCGACGCTGCTGCCGGCCCTCGTGGACACAGGCGCAGATTGCACCCTGGTACCGCTCACGCTGGCCCGGGCCCTTGAGCTGCCCGTCGTCGACGAGACCATGATCGAAGGAATCGCGAGCGAAGCGCGGCCTGTGGCGGTGTGCGCCGCACGGGTGGAGTTCGCAGGAGGGGAATGTCTCGCGCGCGTGGTCGCCTTCGGGAATGAAGCAGTCCTGGGCCGTGATCTCCTGAACCGCTACGTGGCTCATCTCGACGGCCCTCGCCTCCGGCTCTCGTTCGGGCCTGTCGGCAGCAGCGTCCGCAGGAGGAGTACCCCGCGCTGAAGCGGGCCGCATCGACCACGCCGTCGCGGTGATTCGAGCTTCAAGTAGCCGAGCGGAGGGCCTCCCCAGGGTCGCTCGGCGCCCGGCGTGCAGGCGCTAGAATGGCGCCGCGTTTCCCGAAAAGGAGTCGAGCTGTGGGCCTCACGGCCGGTCAGCGCCTCGGCCCGTACGCGGTCATTGCTCCGCTCGGCGCGGGCGGCATGGGCGAGGTGTACCGCGCCCGCGACACGCGGCTCGAGCGCGACGTCGCGCTCAAGGTCCTGCCTGACGAAGTGACGTCGGACGCGGAGCGGCGGGCCCGTTTCGAGCGGGAGGCCAAGGCCGTCGCGGCGCTCTCCCACCCGAACATCCTCGCCCTGTACGACGTCGGCGAGCACGCGGGCACCGCCTTCGCGGTCATGGAGCTGCTCGAGGGAGAGACGCTGCGTGCGCGTCTCTCGCGCGGGGCGCTGCCGGCGCGCAAGGCCGGGGAGATCGGCGCGCAGCTCGCCCGCGGCCTGGCCGCCGCGCACGAGCGCGGCATCGTCCACCGCGACCTGAAGCCGGAGAACGTCTTCATCACGACCGACGGCCTCGTGAAGGTGCTCGACTTCGGCCTTGCCCGCCACCAGATGCCGGCCGAGGACGTCAGCCAGTCGCCCACGCGTGCGCGCGAGACGGACCCCGGAACCGTGCTGGGGACGGTGGGCTACATGTCGCCCGAGCAGGTGAAGGGCAGCGCGGCCGACGCGCGCTCGGACATCTTCTCGTTCGGGGCCGTGCTCTACGAGATGCTCACGGGACAGCGCGCCTTCAAACGCGAGACGGCGGCCGAGACCATGACCGCGATCCTGAAGGAGGATCCGCCCGAGTTCCTGAGCGCGAGCGGCGCCCTGCCAGGAGGGCTCGACCGGATCGTGCGCCATTGCCTGGAGAAGCAGCCGGGCGAGCGCTTCCAGTCCGCGCGCGACCTGGCCTTCGACCTGGAGGCGGCGTTCGGCTCGGCGGTGAGCGGGCCCGCGAGCCGGACCGCGGCCGGCGCCAGCGCGCCGCGGCTTCGGTGGCTGGCAGGCGCGGCGCTCGCCCTGCTGGCCGTCGCCTTCTTTGCTGGCTTGCGCGTTGGCCGCAGCACGCCCAGCGCCAGCCTCGCGACCCCGTTGTTCACACAGGTCACGGACCTGCCTGGCCTCGAGCGCCACCCGAGCCTTTCGCCGGACGGTCGCAGCCTCGTCTACGTGAGCGACGCGCGCGGCAACGACGACGTCTACCTGCTGCGCATCGGCGGGCGCAAGCCGATCAACCTCACGGAGGACTCGGACGACGACGACGGCGCGCCGGCGTTCTCGCCCGACGGAAGCCAGATCGCCTTCCGGTCCGAGCGCAAGGGCGGCGGCATCTTCGTGATGGGC
>DASSJI010000127.1:0-42509 GCA_035691285.1 Vicinamibacteria bacterium
CGTGTCGACGGGAGCCACGGCGATGGCGGGCTCATGCCTGGCGCCGGACGCGTCGGCCAGCACGGCGCCGTGCTCGCCCAGCGTGACGATCGCGGCGGGGGCCCGCCGCTGCAGGCGCCGGGCGAGGGACAGGGCCTCGCCGACCGAGGCTGCCGGTGCTGCCTCGCCGAGCAGGGCCGCGCCCTCGTGCTCGTTGACCACGAGCAGGTCGACGTCGGTCAGCTCCTCGGCGGTCAAGGGCAGCGCCGGCGCCGCGTTCAGGATCACGCGTGCGCCCGCTGCGCGGGCGAGGCTGGCCGCCCTCCGCACCGCGGCGAGAGGGATCTCGAGCTGGAGCACGGCGGCGCGGGCGCCCTCGAAGGCGGCGGCATCGAGGTGCGCCGCCGCGAGCAGGAGGTTCGCGCCCGGCGACACGGAGATGGCGTTCTGGCCGGCAGCGTCCACGGCGATGAAGGCGGCCCCTGTCGGTGCGCCCACGTCGGCGAGCCGGGAGACGTCGATGCCCTCGCCCGCGAGGGCGGCGCGGAAGGCGCGCCCCTCGGGGTCGTCCCCGACGCAGCCGACCATCCGCACGCTGCTGCCGAGCCGCGCGGCCGCCACGGCCTGGTTGGCGCCCTTGCCGCCGAGGTGCCTCGTGTGGCCCGATCCCAGCACCGTCTCGCCGGGCCGGGGATGCCGCTCTACGCGGACGACATGGTCGCAGTTGAGGCTGCCGACCACGACGATCACGACGGGCTCTCCGTCTGCGCAGGCCACCGGCCGTCGCCGACGGCGGCATGCAGCCTCTCCAGGAAGCGCTCCCGCGAGGCGGCGAGCACGACGTCCACGTTGGGCTCCCGCCTCAGGACCCCGAGGCGGTCGACGACGGTCTGGCCGCGGCACAGTCCGTCCGAGGTCTCGACGGCGACGTGGAGGCGAGCGCTCGACGTCACGACTCCAGGGTCGAGGGCGACGGCCATCGCGATCGGGTCCGGCAGGTCGAAGCCGTCGAGCTTCATCTCCTCCCGGGCGAAGCGCTCGACGCGATTCTGGATGTCCACGCAGAACCGGGCGAGGGGCGTGCCGACCTCGCGGAGGCGCGCGGCGGCCTCGGCGTCGAGGACCGCGTACTTCCTCGAGATGTCCCAGCCGACCAGCGTGAGGGGCAAGCCGGCACCGAGAACCGCGGCGGCGGCCTCCGGATCCACCCAGAAGTTGTACTCGGACACGGGCGTCACGTTGCCGACGCTGTCGCTCGCGCCACCCATCACGACGCAGCGGCCGACCTCCCGGGCGAGGCGCGGCTCGCGCCGCAGCGCAACGGCCAGGTTGGTGAGCGGGCCCAGCGCGACCAGCGTGAGCTCGCCGGGCCAGCGACGCGCCGCGTCGACGATGACGTCGGCGGCCTCTCCCGGAGCCGGGCGGCGCCCGTGGAGCGGCAGGCCGATCTCGCCCATGCCGTCACGGCCGTGGACCTGCTGGGCCGTCTCCAACGTCCGCGTCAAGGGTGCGGCACGTCCGGCGAAGACCGGCGCGCTCGAGCCGCACAGCTCGACGGTGTAGAGCGCGTTCTGCACGCCCTGCGCGAGCGGGACGTTGCCGGCCACGACGGTGACCGCCTCGACGCGCACGTCCGGCGCACGGAGCGCCATGACCAGCGCCACGGCGTCGTCCGAAGCGGTGTCTGTGTCGATCAGGAAGCGTCGCAAGATGCCCGTCCGCGGCCGCCAAGCGTACTCCAGTCGGAGTGCCGCCCGCGCCCGCGGTGGTACGATGCCGTCGGATGGCGGAGGCGCGCGTCTCGCAGCAGGACGACGTCGAGTCGGCCCGGCGCAAGGCGGAGGAGCTGCGCCTGCCCTTCGACGCCCTCGACCGCCCTCCCGATCCCGCCCTCTGGGCGAACGTGCCTCTCGACGTCCTGGTGCGCTTCCATTGCGTCCCGGTGGCGCGCGACGGAAGCCGCCTGGTCCTGGCCTTCGGCGGTCTCGACGACATCCTCAAGGTCGACGAGGCCGAGTTCCACCTGGGCCGGCCCATCGACGCGCGGGTGGCCCCCGCCGAGCGCGTGGGCGAGCTGCTGCGCCGCCACCGCGGCGGCGAGATGCTCCTCGAACGCGCCAGCGAGGCGCTGCGCCTCCAGCTCGTGCCCGAGGACGACACGGCGGCGGTCGACCTGGCCGCGCTGCCCGCCGAGAGCCCCATCGTCCGCCTCGTGGACTCCCTCGTCGTCGGCGCCATCGAGCGGCGAGCCTCGGACATCCACATCGAGACGAAGGATCGCGAGGTCCTCGCCAAGTACCGGATCGACGGCGTCCTCCACCCCGCCATCGAGCCCATCGACAAGCGCCATCACGACACGATCCTGAGCCGCATCAAGGTCATGGCCGAGCTGGACATCGCCGAGAAGCGCGTGCCCCAGGACGGCCGCTTCCGGCTCAAGGTCCAGGGCCGCACCATCGACTTCCGCGTCTCGATCATGCCGTCGATCCACGGCGAGGACGCCGTGATCCGGGTGCTCGACAAGGAGTCGCTCAACGCCGAGTTCCGCAACCTGCGCCTGGACGTCCTCGGGTTCGTGGAGAGCGACCTGCGCAAGCTGCGCAAGTACATCACCGAGCCCTACGGCATGGTGGTGGTGACGGGCCCGACCGGCTCGGGGAAGACGACCACGCTCTACGCCGCGCTCTCCGAGATCGCGACGCCCGAGGACAAGATCATCACCATCGAGGATCCGGTCGAGTACCAGATTCCCCTCATCACCCAGGTGCCGGTCAACGAGAAGAAGGGGCTGACGTTCGCCCGCGGCCTGCGCTCGATCCTGCGCCACGACCCGGACAAGATCATGGTGGGCGAGGTGCGCGACCCCGAGACGGCGCAGATCGCGGTGCAGTCGGCTCTCACCGGCCACCTGGTCTTCACGACCGTCCACGCCAACAACACCTTCGACGTGATCGGGCGCTTCATCCACATGGGCGTCGAGCCGTACAACTTCGTCTCGGCCCTCAACTGCGTGATGGCGCAGCGGCTCGTGCGGGTGCTGTGCCGCGCCTGCAAGGTCGAGGCGACGGCCTCGGCCCAGCTCCTGCGCGAGTCCGGCCTGGACCCGGACCTGTACGCGGACCAGCCGTTCTTCGACGCGCCCGGCTGCGCCGAGTGCGCCTACACCGGCTTCCGGGGCCGCACGGCCATCGCCGAGATGCTGGACATGTCCGACCGCATCCGGCAGATGATCCTGGAGCGCCGCCCCGCGGCGGAGATGAAGCAGGCCGCCCGCGAGGAGGGCATGTCGTTTCTCCGGGAGTCCGCCCTCGACCGCGTCTTCTCGGGCATCACCACGCTTCGCGAGATCAACAAGGTCACGTTCGTACAGTGAGCCACGAGAACCCGGACGAGGGCCGGATCCGGGGCCTGCTCGAGAGCGCGCGCCGCATCGCCATCGTGGGGCTCTCGCCGAAGCCGCACCGGGACTCGAACCGCGTGGCGCGCTACCTCCTGGAGCACGGCTACGCCGTGATCCCGGTCTATCCCCGCGACGAGACGATCCTCGGACAGCCGGTGTTCCGGCGCGTCCAGGACATCCCCGGCGGCGTCGACATCGTCGACGTGTTCCGGCGCAGCGAGACGCTGCCCGAGGTGGCCGAGGACGCGATCGCCGCGAAGGCGAAGGCCCTGTGGTTCCAGCTCGACTGCGTCCACGAGGGCGCGGCGGCGCGCGCGGCCGCGGCGGGCCTGACCGTCGTGATGGACCGCTGCATCATGGTCGACCACGGCGCGCTGCTCGGGCGCGGCCATCGCGGCGGCGGCGGCTGAGCGCCGACGCGTGGACGATTTTCGTCACCCTCGGTGACGCGGCGTGACGAGCCTCCCCCGGCCCTCGGACTGGAGCCATCTCCCAAGTGACTGATCAGGGACGCCTTGCAGCGAGCGCTCGGCGAGCGTCACTGCTAGCACGCGGCGTGCATCCAGACCTCCAGGGAGGCGCAGATGGCCGAGAGCCTCGTGCGCGAAGAGACGCCGCTCGAGTTCTTCCGGGAGCGGCTCGGAAGAGCGCTGGAGCACCAGCGGGTCTCCACGTCCGCCTTCACCGAGTTCTACCTCGTCAACCTGCTGAGCGCCGCCGTGCGCGGCGACCTCGTCCCCGGGCCGGAGCCGGGCTTCGACGAGACCCCTCTCGCCCTGCTGTACGCCCGCGCCATGGAGGCCGCGCGCCACGAGCGGGCGCGGCTCCTGCGCCTGCTGGGAGATTCGGCCCTCTTCGTCTCGGGCTTCTTCGCCGAGAGCCTCGACCGCAAGCTGGCGGACGCCGCGTACTACCGCACGCTGGGAGGCCGCGCCTACGCGCGTCTCTCCAGCGAGGAGACGCTGCCCTTCGGGCCCAACGTGTTCGGCGAGCTGGGCGAGCGTTTCGGCCAGTTCGCCGACGTGCTGTCCGAGGTCTCCGAGGCGACTCGCCTCAGCCGGCCCGTCGCCCTCTTGAAGCTCTACGAGCGCTGGGTCGTCACCCGCAGCCGACGCGCGGCGCTGCTGCTCGTCGAGCAGGGCATCAACCCCCAGACGCCCGCCGCGGTGGAGCGGCCGTGCTGAGCGAGGTCCTCGTCGACGTCCAGCGGCGCCTCGAGGCGCTCTACGCACTGGATCCGGAGCCGCCGGTGACCGACTTCCTCGTCGATCAGGCGGCGGCGCTTTCGCCCGGCAGCCGCACGCTGGTGGCCCAGGAAGGCGACGAGGTGCGCCTCGGCGTCGTCCTCGACGGGGAGGTCCGCGACGAGGTCGCGCGGGCCGATCCCCGCGTCCGTCTCGACGCGGGCAACCTCGCCGCGCTCTGCACGCTGACCGAGGAGGTCAGCCACTTCCTCTACGTGCTCTTCTGCGCCCGCTGCCGGCGCAGCGTCACGCAGCTCGAGCTGGAGCTGCAAGGCGAGGTGGACAAGTACCTCACCGCGGTGTCCCTGCTCTCCGTCCAGAACGAGGGCGCGGTGTCGCGCCGGCTCCGCGACCTCCTTTTCCGCAGCTACAGGCTGCGAGAGGGCCTCGCCGGCGAGAGCGCCGAGCGCTACCGCGAGGCGAGCCGTCTCGCCTGGACCTACTGCGGCTACCTCGAGAGCGCGTTCCTCCGGCGCGCGCGACTCGTCGAGCTGCGTCGCGAGGCGCGTCGCTTCTACCGCCTCGGCCAGCAGGACAAGCTCCTGAAGATCGCGGCGCTCTGAGCGCCGACCGCGGGCGATCGGCTACAGCGCCGGCCGCTCCAGGCCCGGCGGCGCCTGCGGCGGCTCGTCGGCGAAGCGGACGCGCACGCGGTGCGCCGCCCCGTCCTCGAAGCCCTGCCGCAGCCAGCGCTCCACGAACTCGCCGATCGTGCGGCGGCCGGTGTCGCGGACGAGCGGCACGTGGTCGCGCGCCCGCGCGCGCGACAGCTCCGTAAGGCCGGCCTTGAGACGCTCGAGGGCCTGCGCCTCGTCCCGCAGCAGGCTGCCCTGTCGCACGACGTAGCGGATGGCAGAAGGATCGACGGCCGGCGTGTTGAACTCGATCGCAGGCGCGGTGGCCTCCAGGAGCGCTCCTTCGAGGCGGAAGCTCCACGCCTTGTCGAAGTCCACGAAGTACGTGTAGGTCACCGGCGCGCGGGCCTCCACGACCACGTCCGGGAGCTGGAGCTGGCCCCAGAAGAGCGAGGTGGCGTCGGTGCGCTCGAACAGCTCGGTCTGAAGCAGCTCGGCGAACTGCAGGCGCGCGGTCCCGTTCAGCCGGGTGGCCTCGCTGGCGAAGCGGGTCAAGAGCGTTCCCGTCCGAAATGCCTCGGCCACGCGCCGCATCTCGCTCGCCAGCTCGCGCCCCTTCTCGAGCGCCTCTCCGGGCGCTCTCGAGAGCGAGCGGAGGACCAACAGGCCCGAGCCTGCAACGATCACCGCGATCGCCACGGCAGCGACCGGCCAGGCACGCCGCGCCTCCGTCATGGGAGCATGCTAGCAGGCCCGCTGCTAGAATCCGCGCGGCGTGCTGCCGTTCAAGCTGGTGTTCCATCCCGACTTCAACGTGAACATGGGAGCCCACGTGTTCCCCGCCCAGAAGTACCGCCTGCTCCGCGAGCGGCTGCTCCACGAGAGGCTGGCCTCCCAGGAGGACTTCGTCGCGCCCGAACCGGCCGACGACGCCGACGTGCTGCGCGTCCACACGCCCGAGTACGTGCGCAAGGTGAAGTCGGGGGACTTCACGCCCGTCGAGCTCAGGACGCTGGAAGTTCCCTGGTCCAGGGCGCTCGTGCGGGCCGTCTGGCTGGCCGCGGGCGGCGCCCTCCTGGCGGGCCGCCTCGCCCGCCGCGACGGCTGCGCCTTCCTCCTCGGCGGCGGCTTCCATCATGCGTTCCCGGACCACGGCGAGGGTTTCTGCCTCGTCCACGACGTCGCGGTCGCCGCGCGCGGCCTGCGCGCCCGCGGCGAGGCGCGGCGGATCACGATCGTGGACCTCGACGTGCACCACGCCAACGGCACCGGAGCGATCTTCGCGGGGGATCCCGACACGTTCACCGTCTCGCTGCACCAGGAGAGCTACTACCCGGCTGACCGGCCCGCCAACAGCATCGACATCGGCCTGCGCGAGCGGACCGGCGACGCCGCGTACCTCGCGGCCCTCGACGACCCCCTGCGGGCCGCGCTGGAGTTCCGGCCCGACGTCCTCTTCTACCTCGCCGGCGCCGATCCCTACGAGCGCGACCGCCTGGGCAGCCTGAAGCTCACGCTGGACGGACTCGCGGAGCGCGACCGCCGCGTGTTCCGCGCGGCCCATGACGCCTCGGTCCCGGTCGCCGTCGCGCTCGCCGGCGGCTACGCCGAGCGACCGGCCGACACCGTAACGATCCACTACCAGACCGTGGCGGCGGCGGCAGAGGTCTTCGCCGCGTGAGGGTCGGCGTCGATCTCGGCGGGACCAAGATCGAGGCCGTCGTCCTCGACGAGAGCGGCCACGAACGCGCCCGCCGTCGCGTGGCGACGCCCCGCGACGACTACCAGGGCACGCTCGAAGCGATCGCGTCGCTCGTCGAGAGGCTCGAGAGCGAGGCCGGCGCCCGGGGCACGGTCGGCATCGGCATGCCCGGCGCCATCTCTCCCGCCACCGGTTTCGTCAAGAACGCGAACTCGACCTGGCTCAACGGCAAGCCCCTGCGCGAGGACCTCGAGGCGCGCCTCGGACGGACCGTGCGCCTCGCCAACGACGCCAACTGCTTCGCGCTCTCCGAGGCCACAGACGGCGCCGCGGCGGGCGCCAGCGTGGTGTTCGGCGTGATCCTGGGCACCGGCGTCGGCGGCGGCCTCGTGGTCGGCGGCAAGGCCCTCGTCGGCGCCAATGCCATCGCTGGCGAGTGGGGCCACAACCCGCTCCCCGCGCCTCACGGCGACGACAGCCCGGGGCCGAACTGCTACTGCGGCCGCGCCGGCTGCATCGAGACGTTCCTCTCGGGCCCCGGCCTCGCGGCCGACCACCGCCGAACCACGGGAGTCTCGCGCACGGGCGAGGAGATCGTCGCCGCCGCCGATGCCGGCGAGCCCGCCGCCGTGGCGACGCTCGCCCGCTACGTCGACCGCCTCGCCCGCAGTCTCGCCAGCGTGATCAACGTCGCCGATCCCGACGTCATCGTCCTCGGCGGCGGCCTCTCCCGGATCCAACGCCTCTACGAAACGGTCCCCTCCCTCTGGGGCCGCTACGTCTTCTCGGATCGCGTCGACACGCGTCTCGTCCCGCCCAGGCACGGCGACGCCAGCGGCGTGCGTGGCGCGGCGTGGTTGTGGGGGCCTGGCGAGTCCTGAGAGGTGCCGATGGCGAAGACCGACTACACGTCCATGGACGAGTACCTCGCGGCGCAGCCGGAGCCGGCGCGGGCGGTCCTGCAGCGCGTGCGCGCCATCATTCGGAAAGCCGTGCCCGGAGCCGAGGAAGCGATCAGCTACCAGATCCCCGTGTTCAAGCTCCAGGGCGCCTACGTGGTGTACCTGGCAGGGTGGAAGGAGCACTACTCGATCTACCCCGCCCCGGATCGGCTCGTCGCGTCTTTCAAGGGCGCGCTTCTGCCCTACAAGGCGAGCAAGGGCACGCTCCGCTTCCCTCTGTCGGAGCCCGTCCCCACGAAGCTGATCGAGCGGATCGCAAAGTTCCTCGCGAAGGAGGCCCGCGAGCGCGTGAAGGCGAAGGCTGCGAAAGCGCGTTAGCCTCGCCGGGGTGAGCTACGGCCGGACTACCATTCCGACTACTCGAAAGCGAGAATCAGGCACGCGCGGATGAGCCAGGAAGTCTTTTTCGGCCTGGCGGCGCTGACCAGCGCCGCCCTCCTCTTGACACTGGCGTGGGCCTGGCGGATCCGGCGCTTCCTGGCGCGCGCGGGACGGGCCGCGGGCACCATCCTGCGCGTCGAGAGGGAGGAGCACACCACGCAGAGTTACGGCGGAGACCACCCGGAGCAGACCTCGCAATGGTTCACGCCGGTGGTCGCGTTCGCCGCAGAGGACGGCTCGAAGGTCGAGTTCCGCTCCCGCGTGTCGCATCCGGGCAAGCCGCTGTACCGGGAGGGCGAGGCGGTCACCGTCGTCTACGACCGGGCCCGTCCTTCGACGACGGCGGAGATCGAAGGCGCCGCGGTCTGGCAGCCGGTCGTCTTCTCCACGCTCGCGACGCTCGCCCTTCTTCTCGTCACCGCGGCGAGCAAGGCCTGTGCGTAGGCTCCTGCGGCGCACCGCGCCCCAGGCTTGCGTCGCGGCCTTCTGCGTCGCACGCGCTCTGGCCGAGGAAGCGCCCGGCTACGGCGCCCAGGAGGCCGCGCGGCTGCGGCGCGAGGTGAACCTCGACAACTGGGACGACGGCGGGGAGCGGTCGCGGTTCGCCTACCTCAACGTCTCGCAGCTCTTCCCCGTTGCGGTCGTCCGGAGGGCCGGGCCCGTGCGCGCGCTGCCTTCCGAGCCGAATCCCGCCGTGGGACGCTACGTCGTCGCCAGGGAGGGCGGCCGCGAGGTCACGCTGGACGAGGTCCTGACGAAGGGGCCCTTCGACGGCTTCCTCGTCCTGCATCGCGGCCGGATCGTCTACGAGCGCTACCCGCGCATGCGAGCCGCGGACAAGCACCTGATGTTCTCGGTCACGAAGGCGCTGGTCGGCACGGCGGTCGCGATCTTCGAGGATCGCGGCCAGGTGCATGTCGAGCGGCCGGTCGGCGAGGTCATCCCCGAACTGAAGGGCACGGCCTGGGACGGCATCAGCCTTCGCGACATCCTCGAAATGGCGTCGGGGATCGAGGGCGGCGAAGGCGACGGCGCGTACAGCGATCCGGCCCACAAGCACTACCAGCTCGAGGCGAGCCTCGGCCTGCTGCCGAAGACGCCCTCGATGCCGGAGGTCGTGCAGCGAGAGGACACGTACGGATACCTGGGCACGCTCGGTCGGGTCCGGCCGCCGGGATCGCAGTGGGAGTACGCGAGCGTCAACACCGCGATCCTGGGCTGGCTGATCGAGCGCGTCACGGGCAAGGCGCTGGCCGAAGCCCTCACGGACGAGATCTGGTCGCGCATGGGCGCGGAGGCAGATGCGCTCCTCGTCGTGAACAGGGGCGGCACGGCCGCGGCGCATGCCGGGCTCGCAGCCACACTCAGGGACGTGGCCCGGTTCGGGATGCTCTTCGCGGGCGGCGAGGCCGGCGAACGCGTGATCTCCGACCGCCTTCTGCGACGCATCACGGACGGCGGCCGTCCCAAGCTCCTCGCTCCGGGCGCGCGGCCCGCCTGGGTGACCCACGTCGCCTATCAATGGGACGGCGTGACGGCGAAGGGCGACTTCTTCAAGGGCGGGTTCGCCAACCAGCTCCTCTACGTGGCTCCCCGCAAGGACGTCGTGATCGCCTACTTCGGCACCAACGAGACGCTGGATGCGCCGCCGTATCTGCTGCCGCTGCGGCAGATGGTCGAGGATCTCTTCTGAATTCGTCGGGGCGCCCGGGAGGCGGTATGGAGCTGCGTCGTCTCGTTCTCGGACTGGTGGGGCTGGATCTCCTCCTCGTCGCAACTCTGTCGACCCACGTCGCGCGGGCGGCCAGTGAGCGGGACACCCTGCGTGGGCGGGCGGTCGAGCTCGTCGACGAGCAAGGGCGCGTCCGGGCCCAGCTCGACGTCGAGACGAGCGGCGAGGTGGTCCTGCGCCTCCGCGACGCCAAGGGGGAGATCCGCGTCAAGCTCGGCGCCGGAGCCGAGGGCTCCGGCCTGCTGCTGCTCGACGGCTCCACGGAGCCCGGGATCCACCTGCTCGCGAAGGGCGGCGAGACCAGCGTGACCCTGGCGAGCCGTGGCGGCCAGCGTCGGGTCATCACGCCATAGGCGAAGCCAGGTCCGGATGGGGAAGCTGAACGCAGGCTGGCACAGGGCGAACCGGATGCCGCCTCGCGCGACGCTGGACCAGCGGGTCGCGTGGCACCTGGCGCATCTGCAGGCGTGCGCCTGCCGCACGGACCTGCCCGCAAGCATCCGGAAGGAGCTCGCGCGGCGCGGCATCAGGCCGCGCGCGAAGCGCTCGTGAGCGACCGGTCCCGGGCGTCGGCCCAGAGGAAATAGGGCAGCGAGAGCGCCGCGAGGATGGCAGCGGCACCGAACGCTGTTGCGAAGCCGAAGCGCTGGACCAGCAGGCCCGTCGCGATCGAGCCCGTTCCGATGCCGGTGTCGAAGGCCGCGAGGATCGAGCCGAACGCCGCGCCGCGGCGGCGCGGCTCGACTCGCTTCATGACGTAGGCGACGAAGACGGGGTAGGCGCTCCCGAAGCCGCTGCCGAAGACGAGGGCCGAGACGACCAGGCTGAGGCGCCCGCCGCTCAGCGCGAGAAGCGCGAGGCCGGCGACGATCGAGAGGAGCGAGGGCACGAGGACCCGCAGGTGGCCGACCCGGTCGCCGAGGGGCCCCGAGATGGGGCGCACGACCAGGATGCTGGCGGCGAGTGCCGTGAAGTAGAGCCCCCGCGGGCCCACGCCGAGCGAGTCGGCGTGGAGGGCCACGAAGCTGGTGATGGCCCCGTAGCCGAACGAGTAGAGGAAGAGCGTGACCGCCAGGCGCAGGACGCGCCACTCGATCAGGCCGCGCTCGAGCAGCCGCGCGTCGCGGAGCCGCCCCCGCGAGTCGGTGTCGGGCAGCGAGAACGCGATGGCCGTCATCACGAGGTTGAGGACGCAGCACGCGGCGCAGACCCAACCCCAGCCGAAGCGGAAGAGCCAGAGACCGGTGCTCGGCGCGAACGCCATCGCGACGATCGTGGACAGGCCCCAGTAACCGATCCCCTCCGCGCGACGCGACTCCGGGATCAGGTCGGTCAGGTAGGCCGCCGAGGCGGAGAGCAGGCCCGACCAGAAGACGCCGTGGAAGGCCGCGAGCAGCAGCGGCACGACCCAGGTGCGGGTCAGCCCGTAGGCCGCGGCGAGGCCTGCGAGGACGAGCCCACACGTCACCAGCATCCGGCGCTTCCCCACGAGGTCGGCGAGCGCGCCCGTCACCGGCGCCGAGAGCGCCGAGGCGTAGGTGAGGAACCCGAGGAAGAGGCCGGCCTCCGCCTTCGTCCCGCCGACGGACACGATCCGGAACGGCGCGGTCGGGAGCAGCATGAAGGCCGACAGGAACACCGTGAAGGTGAAGGCGCACATCACGAAGAAGCGAGCCGTGAAGAGCGGGGGCCGGACGCTCAACGCCTAGAGCGGCTTCTTCGCCGCGACCTCGCCCTCTTGGAAGCGCGACGGCCGGAACGCGTTCTGCGCGGGGGTGACGCGGCCCAGCATCACGTCCACGCACAACCGCGCGCCCGCCGGGCTGCCCATGACCCCGTGGCCGCTGTAGCCCGCGTTGAGATACAGGCCGTCGATCTCGGTCGGGCCGATCAGCGGCTTGGCGTCGCGAGTCATGTCGTACTGCCCGGCCTCGACGGTCACGTTGGCTTGCGTCAGGGTTGCCGCCACCTCGTCCCAGAACGGCGTGAAGCGCGCGACGGCCTCGAGCGCCAGGGCCGGAAAGGTCCACTCGGCCGGGACGTCCTCGCGCGGTTCCTCGGGCTGCTCGTCGAGGGCCCCCGACCAGCCGAACCACGCGCCGGGGCCCTCGGGCCGCCAGTGGGCGCCCGTGTCGAGGCTGATCGTCATCGGGGCCCCGCGCGGGATCAGGGGATGGGCCTTGATGCCGGCCCGGTGCCGCCTCAGGGCGAAGAACGGGATCGCAAGGCCGGCCAGCGCCGCGACCCGGCCGGAGAAGGGGCCCGCGGCGATCACCGCGCGCGGTGTCTCGATCCGCCCGCGGCTCGTCACCACGGCGCGCAGCCGGCCCTGGCCCACGTCCAGGCCCACGACCTCAGTCTCGAGGCGCACCGTCGCCCGGTCCCGGGCGCCGGCCACGAAGCCGTAGGTGACCTCGTGGCTCGCCACCCAGCCGTCGCGCTGGCGGAACGACGCCGCGGTCAGGTCGTCGGCCAGGAACGGAAAGCGGCGGCGGGCCTCGGGACCGGTCAGCAGCTCGACGTCGTCGAGGCCCGCGGCGTGCTGGCAGCGGACCCGGGCGGCGATCCGGGACGCGCCTTCCGCCGTCTGGCTCAGGAACAGGTAGCCCTGCTGGTGGAAGCTCACATCGAGGCCAGGTACGCCCACGATCTCGGCGAAGCCCTCGAAGACCTCGAGGCTCTCGCGCATCATCGCGATGTCCTCGGCGTCGTCGAACTGCGCCCGCACCCCCTCGAGGGAGCGCGTCGTCGTCAAGGTGGCGAGGCCGCTGCGCCGCTCCACGAGCATAACGGTGAGGCCGGCCCGCGCGGCATAAAAGGCGGTCGCCGCGCCGACGATGCCTCCGCCGATGACGACGAGGTCGGCCCGGTCGGCGCTCACGAGGCCGTGCTCGTCGCGCGGCGCGCCACGCGCCCGAACCCGCGCGTCCGCGCCTCCTCGGCCAGGACGCGCAGGGCCTCGCGGGCGCCGCTCCGGCCGAGGCCCCGCTCGATCTCGCCGAGGGCGAGGCGGGCCTCGAAGGCCAGCCCGACATGTCCGGCCTGCTCGGCGCGCTCGCGCGCTGCGCCCGCCGCGAGCGCGGCCGCGGCGGCATCCCACCGGGCCTGGACGCGGGCCGCCGTGATCGCCACGGCCGTCTGCACCGTCCGGAACTCCGTGGGCGTCGCCAGGGCGGTGGCGCGATCCGCCTCGCGCCGGGCCTCCTCGAGACGCCCGTGGCCGAGCAGCAGCTCCGCGAGCAGCCCGCGCGCCAGCGCCTCCTGATCCCGGCGCGGCTGCCGCGCGAGCTCCGCGAGCGCCGCCTCGAGCCGGGGCGCCGCGTCGTCGAGCCGCGCCTCGTCCAGGGAGACCGCGGCGAGGGCGATCTGGCTCTCCGCCACCCGGCCGCGCTCGTCCAGGCCGCGCCGGAGCTCGAGGGCTTCCTCGTGGCGGCGGCGAGCGAGGGCGGCGTCGCCGCGCGCCAGGGCCACCTGGCCCTGGCCGAAGACGGCCATCCCGGTGAGGCTCGGCTGGGTCAGCTCGCGGGACAGCGACTCCGACTCGCTGAACGCGCGCGCGGCGTCGTCGAGCTCGCCCTGGTCCAGCAGCACGAAGCCGAGGTTGAAGAGCGTGAAGGAGAGACCGCGCTTGCTCCCCGCCTGACGGAAGAAGACGAGGGCGGCCTCGAGCTGGCGACGCGCCGCCACCAGGTTCCCGGCGAGCCACCAGCTCACGCCGATGTTGTTCATCGCGGTGGCCTCGAGCTCGCGATCGCCGAGGTCGGGGGCCATCGATCGCACCTCCTCGTAGCGCTGGCGCGAGGCCTCGAGGCGCCCCTCCTCCTGGAGGACGCTCGCGATGCGGTTCACGGCCGCCGAGACCGAGCCGACGTCGCCGACGCTCCGGGCCACGGCCAGGCCCCGCTCGGCGAGGCGCCGGGCCTCGCCGAGCTGGCCCTGGTAGCGGCGGACGTCCGCCGAGTGGCGCAGCGCGCGGGCCACGGAGGCGCGATCGCCCTCCGCCTCGAAGAGCTCGGCCGCCGCGGCGCCCGCCGCGACCGCGGCCTCCAGCTCCCCGCGCGTGCGCAGCACCTGGGCTTCGAGCAGGCGCGCGCGCGCCTGGAGCAGGCCTGCGCCACGCTGCCGCGCCAGCGCCACTGCCGCGCCCACCGCGTCGCGGGCGCGGTCGAGCTGGCCCGCGCCGAGCGCCGCACGCGCCTCGGCCATGGCCAGGCGTGGATCCGGCACGACCGGGGGCCCGGCCGCCGCCAGCGCCGCCAGCGCGCCCTCCGGGCTCGCCGCCGCGACGAGGCCGTCGGCCAGCGCCACGACGTGCTCGACGTCGTCGGGCTCGCGCGCGCGCTGCTCTTGTCGGATCGCCACGACGCGAGGCCACTCGCGCGAGGCCTCCCGGAGCTGCGCCTCGATCGCCAGCCGCTGCCGCGCCGTCAGGCCGCCCGACAGGTCCAGGGCGCGCTGGGCCTCCTTGCGGGCACGGTCGTCGAGGCCAAGCGCGGACAGCGCCCGGGCCAGGGCGGCCCGGACCAGGGGGTGGGACGGGTCGTTCGCCACGGCCCGCTCGAAGGCCGCCCGCGCCGCGAGCGCGTCGAACAGGCGCAGCGCCCGCAGCCCGGCGCCGTAGTCCCGGGCGGCCTCGACGTTCGAGAAGCGCGCCGCGAGCAGGGCGGAGCGCTCGGCCTCGCTCGGCACAGGAACGCCCAAGGCCCCGCGCAGCCGGCGCGCCGCTCGCTCCGCCGCCTCCCACGGCGCTCCCTCCGGCCCGTCGTCCTCCGCCGACGCGGCCTCGGCGCCGCTCGCCGCGTCCAGCGCCCTGAGCGCGACGGACAGGCGGCCGGCCCGGCTCGACCACGCGCCGGCCACGACCAGGTCGGCGCCCAGCGCGTCTCGCCAGGACGCAGGCGTGGATCCCGCCGCCCGCTCGCGCTCCGCGCGCGAGCGTACGTCGCCGGGCACGAGGCGCAGCGCTCCGCCCATGCCCAGCTCGGCGTCGATCGCCTCGGCGAGGTACTCCCCAAGCCAGACCGCGTCACTGGGCGCGTCGCTCGGCCCGGCGACCGCCAGCACGGCCACCGCCCGGCGCGGCGCTCGGCCCAGGGGAGGCGGAGCCTTTGGCCCCGCAGAGCCGGGCCCGCGCCACAGGTAGAGCGCAGCGGCGGCGACCGCTGCCGCTGCGAGCGCCGCGACGAAGCGACGCCGGGCGATGGGCGCCCTCCTCTCGTCGCGCAGGCAGCGCGCCACGTCCTCGACGGAGCCGAAGCGCTCGCGGGGATCCCGCCTCAGGCAGCGATCGATGGCGGCGACCCAGCGCGGGTCGAGGCCCGGGACGTGCTCGGTCGGAGGCGTCGGGGGCGACTCCAGGCGGCGCAGCGCCGCTCGCAGCGGCGTC
Source organism: Vicinamibacteria bacterium (assembly GCA_035691285.1). Lineage (GTDB taxonomy): Bacteria > Acidobacteriota > Vicinamibacteria > Fen-336 > Fen-336 > DATFEN01. The sequence continues at coordinate 15,362 of DASSJI010000127.1, forward strand.
TCGCCGGCGAACGGGACGTGGCCGGTGACCATCTCGTACATGACCACGCCGAGGGCGTAGACGTCCGTGGCCGGCGTCGCGGGCCTGCCCTCCACCTGCTCCGGCGCCATGTACGCCGGCGTGCCCACGATACGCCGCTCGGGGCTCGTCGCGGCGGCGTCGGCCGGCGCGTGGGCCAGGCCGAAGTCGGAGACCACGGCTCGCACGCCTCCGCCCTCGGGAACCAGGATCACGTTCCCGGCCTTCAGGTCGCGGTGCACGACGCCCGCGTGGTGGGCCGCCGCCAGGCCCGACACGATCTGCTCGACGATGGGGCGGGCTTCGGCGGTGCCGAGGCGGCCCGCGCGCAGGACGCGCTCGGCGAGCGTGTCGCCGCGCAGCAGCTCCATGGTCACGAAGGCGAGCTCCATCGGGCGGCCGTCGCGGCTCGAGCCCCGGTGGCGGAACAGGTCGTAGGTGCGGCAGACGTTGACGTGGGTCACGCGCCGCGCGAGCTGGATCTCGCGGCGGAACAGATCGAAGGCGTCCTCCCCCGCGGGCTGCTCGGACCGGAGCACCTTGAGGGCCACCCGCTCGCCCAGCTCGAGGTCCTCCGCCTCGTAGACCTCGCCCATCCCGCCCTCGCCCAGGGCGCTGACGATCTTGAAGCGCTCGGCGAGCACGTGGCCGGGCCCGAGGCTGGGCGCGCCGCCGCGCCGCGGCCGCGGCAGGTCCGTCAGGGGACCGGTCGGGTCGGCGTCGCGCTCGTCCATCGGCCCGACGGCTTCAGCGTCCCCCGCGGAAGAGCTCCGCGAAAGTCGGCGAGAACGCTTCGGCGTCGGGCGCGAGGGCCGGGTCGGCCCGCCGGCAGGCGACGACGTCCTCCAGGGCGCGCTGCTTCAAGACGCCGTCCCTCTCGCCGCCGGCGCGGAACAGCGCGAAGCGCGAGGCCGCGCGGAACAGGTGGGCCTGCGCCGCCGCGCGTCCGGTCACGCCGGAGACGCGGTCGAGAAGCTCCACGGCCTCCAGGTAGCGGCCCGCGAAGTAGGCCTCGGCCGCGCGCACCAGCTCGGGCGGCGGCGGGCCGGGCCGGGCCGGCAGGGTCGGGGGCGGCGGGGTCGAGGGCGGCGCTGTCGAGGGCGGCGGCGCGACGGTCGGACGCAGCGTGGTCGGGGGCGCGAGGGTCGTGGACGGGGCCGGCGGCAGCGTGGTCGTCGGCGGGACCGTGGTCACGGGCACCGTCGTGGGCGGAGCCGGCCGCGTCGTGGGCGGCGCCGCCTGGGCCACCTTCGTCGCGCAGGATCGCTGCACTTCGACGAGCTGCGCGTACTGCGGCGTCGAGCGGACGGCGCCCTGCTCGTCGGAAGCCTGCAGCGCCCTCAAGGCTCCTGCGCAGTCGCCGCCCTGGGACAGCGCGATGCCCAGGTGGAAGTGCGGAAGGTATGTCTCGAAGCGCAGGCCGTAGAGCTTGACCTTCTCGCCCTCCTTGGGGTTCTGCTGGATCGCCTCGCGCATCAGCTGGGCCACCTCGGCCCAGCGCTTGCGGTCCACGGCCTCGAGGGCCTTGCGGTAGGTGTCCTTGTAGTCGGCGCGCGCGGTGGACGCTGCGGCGACGAGCGCGAGCGCCGCGGCCGCCGCAGGGAGCCTCACGGCTGGAGGCCGGCGCGGCGGAAGTACGCGGCGGCTTCCACGCGCCGGAATTCGGCGACGCGCGTCTCCACCTTGCCCGGCGCGACCGTGGCCTGGAGCGTCACGGGCTTCGGGAACGCGGGGTTCCGGACCTCGATCGTGTAGTCGCCGGGCTGGAGCCGGACGAGGAGCGGCGTGTGGTGCGAGCCGCTCCCGATGGGTTGCCGCGCGCCCCTGGCGTCGGCGATCGACACCACCTCGCCCCAGGGCAGCGCGTCGACCACGAGCGCGCCCCCGGCGGCAGGGGCGAGCGTGGCGGACGGGCTCGAGGCCAGCGACGGCGGGGCCGGCGCCGTCGGCTCGGGCTTCGAACCGCGGCTCGTCAGGACCACGAGGCCGACGGCCGCGGCCACGAGCCCCAGGCCGGCGCCCGCGACCAGGGCCGGCGAGCGGCCCGGCCGCCTCGCGGGAGGCGCCGGCGCGATCGCGCGCGTCGGGGGCGCCTCGCGCCCGCCTGGCGTCGGCGCCAGGACCGTGGGCGGCGTGGACGGGCGCAGCGTCGGCGCCGGCGTCTTGGCCGTGGGGGTCGCCCCGGGCCGCGGCGTCGGAGTCGGCGTGACCGGCCGCGGCGTGGGCATGGGCGCGGGCGACGCCGTCGAACGGGCAAGCGGCCCTGGGGTGGTGGGCCGGGCCGCCGGCAGCGGCGTCCCGGGCGTCAGGCCGGCGGCCGGCGTCAGGGGGCCGGCCGCGCTCAAGGCGCTCGGGCGTGGCGTCACCGAGGCCGAAGGCGGCGTGACGCCCGCGGCGTCGCGGGCCTCGGTCAGCGCCCGAGCGAAGTCCGCGGCGCTCGAGTAGCGCTCGTCGGCGGTCTTCGCCAGCGCGACGCGCAGCACGCCGAGCAGCTCGACCGGCAGGCCCCTCACCGTCTCCCCGTCCAGGGGCGGCGGCTGCTGAAGGTGCTTGAAGATCGTGGCGATCGGGGTCTCGCCCCGGAACGGCACCTGGCCGGTGAAGATCTCGTAAGAGAGGACGCCGAGAGAGTAGATGTCGCTGCGGAAGTCGAGCTTCTCGCCCCGGGCCTGCTCCGGGCTCATGTACTCCGGCGTGCCGATGATCAGCCCGGTGGCCGTCGCGCCCAGGGTCGCCTCGCCGCCGGCCTGCTTGGCGATGCCGAAGTCCATCAGGCGCACGATCCCCTGGCCGTCGACCATGAGGTTCGCGGTCTTCAGGTCCCGGTGGATGATGCCGGCCTCGTGGATGGCCTGCAGGCCCTCGGCCACGCGGATGCACACCTCGAAGGCCTGGTCGAGGGGCAGGGCGCCGCGATCCGTGAGGATCTTGCGGAGGTCCGTGCCCTCCACGTACTCCATCGCGATGTAGCGCAGGGGCCCGTCCTCGCCGTACTCGTGGATCCCGCAGACGTTCCGATGGCGCACGCGGCGGGCGAGGCGGATCTCGGTTCGGAAGCGGCGCTCCATGTCGCGGTCCGAGGCCACCTCGGGGCGCAGCACCTTGATCGCGACCGTCTCCTCGAGCTTGTGGTCCTTGGCCTTGTAGACCACCCCCATGCCGCCCTTGCCCAGGGGCGCCAGGACCTCGTAGCGGCCGGCGATGAGGGAGCCCTTCTTGAGGCTCTGCGTCTGCGGGCGAAAGACGTGGCCGCAGTGGAAACAGGAGTCGGCCGAGTCCTCGACGTCGGCCTGGCACGCGGGGCACTTCATCCGGGCCCCGGCATTCTATCGCGACGCGAAAGAATCGTGTCCCCGGCGCTCGCTCTTGGTACACTCGTGTCGCTGCTTCGCCCAAGGTGGTGAGAGATGTGGAGAACACGCCTATTCTCGTCGGCGTTGGCCGTGCCGCTGCTCGTCCTGGCGCTTCCGGCGAGCGCTCAACTTGAGCCGCCCGAAAACCCGGAGATCGCTCCGCCGCCGCTGCAGTACAACTTCGCGCCCCCCGGCGCCCGGTCCCTGGCGATGGGCGCATCCTTCATCGGGCTCGCCGACGACGCCACGGCGTCCGAGTCGAACCCGGCCGGGCTGACCGCCCTCACCAAGCCCGAGTTCTCGGCGCACCTGCGCTACAGCGAGTTCGACAACACGGCCCCGAACACGGTCACGGGATCGGGCTTCGAGACCTTCACGACCCGTCTCGGCAGCCCCTCGTTCTTCAGCGTCGTCTATCCGTGGCGGAAGGCCGCGTTCTCGCTCTACTACCAGCGCGCGGCTGACTACCGCGCGAACAGCATCTTCCGCGACTTCCTCAGCGAGTCCTTCTACAACGACGACACCGTGCAGGTGCGCTTCCGCGCCGAGAACATCGGCGCCTCGGCGGCCTTCAAGCTGGGGGACAAGATCTCGATCGGGGGCTCGATACGCGCGACCCGCGTGCACCTGGACTCGCTCCAGGAGGTCACGCTCGTGTTTCCGCTCAGCTCGGACATCCCCGCGCGTTTCGTCAACACGGCGAACATCGAGAGCACCGAGACGAAGGTCACCTTCAACGCGGGCATCCTCGTCACGCCGACGCCGAAGCTCTCGCTGGGCGGCGTGTACAAGAAGGGCGCGGACCTCGACTTCGCCGCGACAGCCCAGAACACCGCCGATGCCGCCGAGATCGGACCGCTCCGCTCGCCCGTGGCGACAGGAACGATCCGCGTCACGGTACCCGACGTGCTCGGCGGCGGCATCGCGATCAAGCCGACCGACCGCTTCACGATCCTCGCCGACGTCGTGCTGATCCAGTACTCCCAGGCCGACCTCGGCGCAGAACAGCAGAACGGCTACCAGGCGTTCGGCGAGGGCGGCCGCGAAGCCCTCGAGGACGGGACCGAGATCCACGGCGGCGTCGAGTACACCTGGACGCAGGGCAACGACTGGATCTTCTCGGTGCGCGGCGGCTACTACTTCGACCCCGACCACGACGGCCTCGCCGGCCTCGACTCCGACCAGAACCACGTGACGTTCGGCGGAGGGGTCGTGGTGAAGGGCAAGCTACAGGTCGACGTCGCGGCGAACATCGCCGACGCGATCAAGGAGGGCCTGATCTCGTTCGTCGTGCGCTTCTAAGGCGCGCCAGGGGCGAGAGGCGCAGGAAGGGCGACGCCGCCCCCTTGCCTGTGACAGAATCCTGGCGAGTGTGTCGTACCTGCCCTGGCTGGTCGGCATCACAGCCGGTTTCTTCGTGGTCGAGCGGCTGTTCCCTTGGCGCAAGGGCCAGCCGCTCGCTCGCCCCGGCCTCCTCCGCGACCTCGGCTTCCTGGCCGTCAACGGGCACCTGTTCTCGACGCTGACCGCCGGATTGAACGGCTGGGTCGCGATGCACGCGACCGCGCTCCTGCAGCGGGCGGGCCTGCGCCTCGACGCCTCGCCGGCCGGGGACTGGCCGCTCGCAGGCCAGCTCGCGGCGCTCCTCGTCGTCTCGGACCTCGTTCAGTACGCCACCCACGTCCTTCTCCACCGGGTGCCGTTCCTGTGGACGTTCCACAAGGTGCACCACTCGATCACGACCATGGACTTCATCGGCAACTTCCGCTTCCACTGGATGGAGATCGTGGTCTACAAGGCGACGCTGTGGCTGCCTCTCGCCTGGCTCGGCGCCTCGGCGCAGGCGGCGTTCGTGGTGGCGGTCGTCTCCACGATCTGGGGCGACTTCAACCACAGCAACCTCGACGTGGGCCTGGGCCGCCTGGGCCGGGTCTTCAACAGCCCGCGCATGCACCTGTGGCACCACGACCAGTCCGACGAGGGCGGCGTGGCGAAGAACTACGGCGTGGTGCTGAGCCTGTGGGACCACCTCTTCGGCACGGCCTACTGGCCGCGCGACCGCAGCCCGGCGGCGCTGGGCTACCCCGCGATGGACGACATGCCGGACACCCTCCTCGGGCAGCTCCTCTGGCCGGCGATCCGACGGAGAGCGCCCGCCGCCTGACCCCGGCTCAGCCCGCCGGGGGCGGCGTGGCGCCCCGGAGGTCGCGGAGGGCGTCCTCGGCCTCACGGCTGTCGAAGACGTACCGCTCCGCGCAGAACTCGCACGTCACGACCACCTCGCCGCGCTCCTGCAGGATCGCGAGGATCTCGTCGCGTCCCAGCATGCGCAGCACGCCTCCCACGCGCTCGCGGGAGCAGCGGCACCCGAAGCGGACGCTCATGCTCTCGAAGAGCCGCAGGTCCTCGTGGTGGAAGAGCCGGCGCAGGATCGCGTCGCTGGGCAGCGTCAGCAGCTCGTCACGGCTGAGCGTCGCTGCGAGCCGGGAGGCACGCTCCCAGAGGTCGGCATCCTCACGCTCGGGATCGCGGCCGCCGGCGCCCGGCAGCCTCTGCAGGAGCAGGCCGGCGGCCCGCCGGGTGTCCGCCGCCAGGTGGAAGCGCGTCTCGATCTGCTCGGAGCGAGCCATGTAGCGCTCGAGGACTTCCGCGGTGGTCGAACCCTCGAGGGGCACGATCCCCTGGTAGGCCTCGAAGCCCGGGCCCGGGTCGATGGTGAGTGCGCAGCGGCCGCCGGCGGCGAGCCCACGCAGCGTCGCGCCCCCCTCGAGCCAGTCGAGGTCGCCCTCCCACTTCGCGGTGGCGCGCAGCGTGAGGTCGCTCAGGCACTCGACGACGAGCAGTGAGACCGGGCCGCCTCCCTGCACCTGGAGCACGAGCGCTCCCCCTTCGAACTTGACGGTGGCGGCCATCAGGGCGCAGGCGGCGAGGAGCTCGCCCAGCACCTCGCGCAGCACGTCGGGGTAGGCGTGCCGCCGCATCACGTCCTGCCAGGTCCGGTCCAGCCGCACCAGCTCGCCGCGGACGCGGGCGCGCTCGAACACGAAGCGCTGGAGGGCGTCGCGTTCGCCGTGCATGGGCTATGGTAGCTCGGGTTGCGCCTCCGCCTCGCGGTCCAGGACCGCCACGGTGTGCCGGAAGACCTCTTCGGCCTCGTCCCGGGAGTTGCCGATGGCGAGCAGCCCGAGCTGCCCCAGCTCCGAGACCGAGCGGAGCAGATAGAAGAGGGCGCCCGACTCGTTCCGGGGCGAGTAGTGCAGGCGCTGCAGGGTGAGGATCTCGATGAGGTCCTCCGGCACGAGGCGGCGATAGGCCGGGGATTGCAGGCGGTCCGTCGCGCGGTAGAACTTCGGGCGTCCGGTGGGAGACACGAACATGCCCGAGCCGGGGTCCACGCCGCCGCCGGTCAGGAAGCGCACGGCCAGCAGCGGGTGCGTCGACCCGCCGAACCCGAGGTTGACCTCGGTGGCCGCCACGCGGGCCAGTCGCCCCTCGGCGTCACGGCAGAAGACGAACTCCACCGACAGCCGGCTCACGAGGCCCTTGCGGGCCAGCACGCGCCCGACGCGCAGGCCTGCGTCCTGGAGGAACGGCCGGTACTCGTCCGAGGCGGGAAAGCGGCAGCCCACGGCCGACAGGCCCGCCGGCCCGCCGCGCAGCTCGTCGTGGGTCGAGGTCAGCGTGACGCGGCCGAGCGGGTCGATGCGGACCTGGACGCTCGCGTGCGCCCGCGGTCCCGGCCCGAGGAACTCCTCGGCCACGCCGCCCGTCGCCGCGAAGCGCGACAGGTATTCCCGGCTCGAGGTCCCGGGCGTCGAGAACGTCGGATGGCGGAGCGCCCCGCGCAGCGGCCGGATCCCGGCGCGCTTCGGCAGCTCGACGAGGGCGTGGCCGCGCTCCCAGACGCTCGTGTCGAGCTTCAGCACCGCGCGCTCGAGGCCCGGCCGCTCGCGCGCCAGCCAGGCCAGCGCGTCCAGGAGCTCCTCCTCGCTGCGGAGGTCCTCGCGTCCCAGCGGCACCGGCACGTCGGCCTCCCGGAGCACGCGGCGCGCCCCGGATTTCGTGCACAGGGCGTCCATGCCCGGGTCCGCGGCGTTCATGGGGATGTCGAGGGCGATCGCGAGCCGCCGCTCGAGGGCGGTCGAGCGCAGCACCGTCATGTAGGCGCGGGCGGGATCGCGGATCGCGGCCCGGATCCTCTCGACGAGGCGCGGCCGCTCGAGGATCTTCTCGACCAGCGGCCGGCGGGACGGGTCGTGGGCCGAGAGCATCGTGAGCCGCGAGGCGGCGTGTGTCGCCGGGATGCCCGCCAGGAACTGCAGGTAGTACTCGAGGATCGCCGGCGGGATCGGCTCGGAGGTCACGTAGACGAGCCGTGCGCGCGGGTTGCGCAGCCGGATCAGGAAGAAGAGCAGGGTCTCCTCGTAGCGCAGCGCCGCCGGCTCGCGCTCCAGCTCGGCGGCGTCCAGGGTGATCGACGGGATGACGACGCAGGTGTACGGCTCGTCGTCGCGGGGGAAGACTTCGCTCCACAGCGCGGCGAGCCGGGGCTTGAGGCGGTCGAAGGCGACGGCCTCGGGAATCACCACGGTCCTCCGACGGACCCTGCGCTCCCCCTAGGCTACACCCGCGCGGGATCGCCGCGCGTTGACAGCCAGGCCTCGAGCCCTTGCAGGTCGTCGGGCAGGGGCGCCTCGATCGTGAGCCGGCCTCCGCCCGGCCGTGGCGCCTCGATTCGCTGCGCGTGCAGGGCGAGTCGGCGGCAGGGAGCCTCGTCGAGCGCAGGGTGCAAGCCGCGGCCGTAGAGCCGGTCGAAGAGGATGGGCGCGCCGCGGGCGCGCAGGTGGACGCGGAGCTGGTGATGGCGGCCCGTCACGGGTCGCAGCACGATGCGCGATACGGCGACCGCCCCCAGCCGCCACGCGCGCTCGACGGCGTAGTCGGTGCACGCCTGCTGTCTCCCGGGCTCTCCCGGCTCGGCCGGCCGAGACTTGCCGCGCCGCGCCGAGTGGAGCGCGATGTCGATCTGGCCGCGCGCCGGCTCCAGCAGTCCCGCCGCGAAGGCGACATAGGCCTTCGACACGCCGCGCGCCTCGAAGGCCCGATTCAGGAGGCGGTGCGCCTCGGCCGTCCGGGCGAACAGCACGACGCCGGAGGTGTCGCGGTCGATGCGGTGCACGACGAAGAGCCGCGCCCCCAGGGCGGCCTCGGCACGCCGGTGGAGGCAGGCGTCCTTGGGCTCGCCCCGGGCTGCGATCACCGGCTCGCCCGGCGGCTTGTCCACGGCGACGACGTCGTCGTCGCGGTGGAGCCACGCGATGGCGTCCATCTCGGCGGCATTGTAGGACGGCGATTGACTCCGTCCGCCCCGAGGCGTAGCCTCGAAATCGAAGTCCCTCCATGATCAATAGCCGCTTCGCCCACTACGAAGTGGTGGAGAAGCTCGGTTCCGGCGGGATGGGCGACGTCTACCGCGCCCGGGACCTGAAGCTGGGCCGCGACGTGGCGATCAAGTTCCTGCCGGCCCGCTTCTCCGCCGACCGCATGCGGCTCGCGCGCTTCGAGCAGGAGGCGCGGGCCGCCTCCGCCCTCAACCACCCGAACCTCATCACCGTCCACGACGTGGACCGCACCGCCGACGGCCATCCCTACATCGTGATGGAGCTGGTCCGGGGCCGCACGCTGCGCGAGGCTCTCACCCCCGGCCGGCCGCTTCTCACGCGGCGCGCACTCGAGCTGGCCGCGCAGGCGACCGAGGGCCTCGCCAAGGCCCACGCCGCGGGCATCGTCCATCGCGACCTGAAGCCCGAGAACCTGATGATCACCGAGGACGGCTTCGTCAAGATCCTCGACTTCGGTCTCGCCAAGCTCGTCGTGAGCGACGCGGACTCGGATGCCGAGACCGCCGAGCACACGCCGCAGGAGTCGCGCACCGAGGACGGCCTGAGCCCCCGGACCGCGGTCGGCGCCGTGCTGGGAACCACCGGCTACATGTCGCCGGAGCAGGCCCGGGGACGGCAGGTGGACTACCGGACGGACCAGTTCTCCTGCGGAGCGATCCTCTACGAGATGGCGACGGGCACGCGCGCCTTCCGGCGCGAGACGAACGCCCAGACGCTGACGGCGATCATCGAGGACGAGCCCGAGCCCATCGCGGTCCTGAACCCGCGTTGTCCGGCGCCGTTCCGCTGGATCATCGAGCGCTGCCTCAAGAAGGATCCCGGGGAGCGCTATGCCTCGACCCTCGACCTCGCCCGCGAGCTGCGCACGGTGTGCGACCGCTTCGAGGAGACGAGCGCGCCCGGCGGCGCCGCGCCCCCGGCGCTCGCTCGCGGCCTGCGCCGGAGCGTGGCCGCCGCGGCGCTCGGCGCCCTTCTCCTCGCCGCGGCGGGGACGGCCCTGTGGCGGCCCCTGGCGGCGCGGCTCGCCGCCCGGAAGGTGCCCACGGAGAAGCACGTGGCGGTGCTGCCGTTCCAGGTCGACGGCGACGAGGCCGTCGGGCGCGCCTTCTCCGACGGTATCGTCGAGACCCTCGCGAGCAAGCTGACCCGCCTCGAGGGCGTCGGCGAGGCGTTATGGGTCGTGCCGATGTCCGAGGTGCGCGCGGCGGGCATCGCCAGCGCGGCGGCGGCGCGCCGCGCCTTCGGCGTGACGCTGGTGGTCACCGGCAGCGCGCAGCTCGTGAAGGACCGCGCGCGCGTCACGGCGAACCTGGTCGACGCGCGGACGCTGCGCCAGCTCCGCTCGACGGCGCCCCTCGACATGCCGCTCACGGACGCCGCCCTGCTTCAGGACTCCGTGGTCGGGGCCGTGGCCGGCCTCCTAGAGCTGGAGCTGGACGGCACGTCGCGGCGCCTGCTCTCGCAGGGCGGCACGCAGGTGGCCGGGGCCTACGAGCACTACCTGCGCGGCCGTGGCCACCTCGTGCGCTACGACGACGCCCAGAGCCTGGAGCTCGCCATCGGCGCGTTCCAGCACGCCATCCAGCAGGACCCGAACTTCGCCCTGGCCTACGCCGGGCTGGGCGAGGCGTACTGGGGGCAGTACGAGCTTCAGGCGCGCCCCGAGTCCGTCGAGCTGGCGCGGAAGGCGTGCCGGCGCGCCCTCGACCTCAACGACCTGCTGGCGCCGGTTCACGTCACCCTCGGCATCGTGGCCGTCGGGACCGGGAAGGCCGAGGAGGCGCTGGCGCGCTTCCGCCGCGCGCTCGACCTGGAGCCGGCCGGCGCCGAGGCGCAACTCGGCCTCGCGCGAGCCCTGGCGTCCGCGGGACAGACCGCCGCGGCCGAGGCCGCCTACCGCGCGGCGGTGGAGCGGCGGCCGAGCTACTGGGGCGCGCACAGCGCGCTGGGGGCCTTCTACTACAGGCAGGGCCGCTACGCCGACGCCGAGCGCGCGTTCCGGCGCGTGATCGAGCTCGTGCCGGAGAGCCCGCGCGGCTACAGCAACCTCGGCGGCCTGTATCACCTGATGGGGCGCACGGACGAGGCGATCGCCATGCTCGAGAAGTCCCTCGCCGTGGGGCCGACGCCCGACGCCGCGTCGAACCTGGCCACGATCCACTTCTACTCGGGCAGCTATGGCAAGGCGGCGCGCGCCTTCGAGAAGGTGGCGGCTCTCCGCCCCGGCGACTACTGGCTCTGGTTCAACCTCGCCTCGGCCTACTATTGGGCCCCCGGCGAGCGCGACAAGTCCCAGGGCGCCTATCGGCGGGCGGCGGACCTCGGGGAACGGGCCCGGGCCATCAACCCGCGAGATGCCGAGCTGCTCGCCGGCCTGGCCGAGGTCTACGCACATCTGGGCCAGGCGAAGCGCGCGCGGGAGCTGGCCGGCCAGGCGCTGCGCCTCGCGCCGCTCGACGGCAGGGTGCTGTTCCGCGCCGCGTGCCTGTTCGAGGGCCTGGGCGAGCGAAGCCGCAGCCTCGCCCTGATTCGCCAGGCGATCGAGAACGGCTATTCGGTGGAACAGGTGGCGCGCAGCCCCGATCTCGAGGCTCTGCGCGCGGATCCGCGATTCAAGGCTCTATCGGAGCGGCGTTCCTAGTCCGGCGGGAATCTGAACGGAGGCGTCCATGGCGAAGACAATTCGGGTGCGGATCGATGACGACAAGGGCCCGGTCGTGCGACCTGTGGTCGTGACGCTGCTCAACGGGGAGCCTGTCAGCCTCATCAACGAAACGAGGGACGAGGTCCGGGTCATCCTGCCAGGGGCCGGCATCGACGCGGTCGTCCCGGGTGACGGTCGCAACAACGACAAGCTCGACGGCCAGCTTGCTGGGCTCAGGTCTGGCCGTCACAGGTATGCCGTGTACTGCAACGAGGTCGACGACTTCGCCGAGGGTGCCTCCTCGCCCGAGATCATCATCAAGCCCTGAGTTGCTCGGAGCATGGAGCTGACCGAGACGCACGGCCCCGACGTGCTCCTCGACCCGCCGTGGCGTGCGTGCCGAACGGCAACCCGGCGTTCGACATTCCTTTTCGACTTCACGGCGGATCTGGAGGTTCACGATCCTGAACCTCCGATCGGAGGAGCCTGCCCGCCCGACTGAGCTCTTCACAACGTTTGGCAAGCGATCGGACCGGCTTCTCCTAGAATCGCGGCGAAGAGGTCGGCCTTTCGCGGGGGTGGACGCCGGCCCGGGAGCAGGATCATGCCGAAAGCCGTTTCTCTTCTGCTGGTGGCACTGACCTTCGCCGCGCCGGCGGGCGCCTCCGCTTTCAGCGTCGGCAAGCCCGAGATCCGGTCCATGAGCGCGCTGGCCTTCGGCCCGGAGGGCGTGCTCTTCGTCGGCGACGGAAAGACCGGCGCCGTCTTCGCCCTCGATCTGGGCGACACGACCGCCCGCGCCGTGGAGGAGCCGAAGGAGCTCGTCGACGTCGAGGGCAAGCTCGCCGCGCTCCTCGGAGGGACGCCTGCGGACGTCATGGTCCACGACCTCGCCGTCAATCCGATCTCGAAGAACGCCTACCTGGCGGTGTCGCGTGGCCGCGCGGCCTGGACGGACCGCTGGCTGCTCCCCAACGACGTGGCGGACGCCAGCGTCCTGGTGCGGGCCGACGCCGACGGCCGCCTGACGGCCGTGGACCTCGGCTCGGTGCGCTTCGCGAAGGTGGCCTTGCCCCGTCCCGTCGACCCGGCGAAGCAGGTCGAGTGGAAGAAGGTCTCGCTGCGCGCCGACGCGATCACCCACATGGCCTATGCCGACGGCTCCTTGTGGATCGCGGGCCTCTCCAACGAGGAGTTCGCCGCCACCCTGTGGCGCGTCAAGTACCCGTTCGAGGGGCCGGTCGCGATCACGACCCTGGAGAACTTCCACGGCGCGCACGGCAAGTACGAGACCGAGGCGCCGATCCGCGCCTTCGTGCACTACCCGCTCAAGGGCCGGCTGCACGTGCTGGCGGCCTACCTGTGCACGCCCCTCGTGACCTTCCCGACCGACGAGGTGAAGGACGGCCGCCACCTGCGCGGGCGCACGATCGGCGAGTTCGGCTCGGGGAACTACCCCCTCGACATGGTGGTGGTGAAGAACGAGGGCAGGGACCGTCTCGTGATCGCGAACAGCAACCTGCCGCTCATGGTCGTGGACCCGAAGGACGTGGAGAGCTTCGAGGGCGAGATCACGAAGGAGGTGGAGGGCTACACGGGCGGCGTGCGCGTCGAGTACCGGTCGGGCACCGGCATCCAGCAGCTCGACAACCTCGGCGAAGGCCACGTCCTGACCCTCGTGCGACTCAACGGCGGACGCCTCGACCTCGCGCCCCTGTCGGTGCGGCGCTTCTGAGCCGCCGGCTGACCCCTTGCCTCGCGCTCCTCGCTCTCGGGGGAAGCGCGAGGGCGGCGGAGATCCGCGTCGCGTCCGCCGAGGATCGCTACCGCGTGAGCGTGCTGGGCCTGCCCGCGGCCGAGCTCGACCGCCTGGAGCGCGGGACCCGGGCGGCACTCGCCGATGCGCTCTCCGTCCACGTCGGTGAGCCCGCCCCGGACCGTCCCGCGGTGCTGGGTACGCACGCGATCGACGCGGAAGGCCTGCGCTTCCTGCCGCGCCTCCCCTTCGTGCCGGGCGTGGGCTACACCGCGCGCTTCACGGCTGCCGACGGGACGCTCCTCGAGCACCGCTTCGAGGTCGGCGCGGCCCAGGGCCGGCGCCCCACGGTGGTCGGGGTCTTCCCCTCGGGCGAAGCGCTCCCCGAGAACGCGCTGCGCCTCTACGTGCGCTTCTCGCAGCCGATGGACGCGCGCGACGCGCATCGGCGCGTGCATCTCCTCGACGAGGCCGGCTCGGACGTGCCCCTGGCGTTCGTGGAGATCGCGCACGGGCTCTGGGACCCAGGGCAGACGCGGCTCACGCTGCTCTTCCATCCGGGCCGCGTCAAGCGCGGGATCGCGCCGGGCGAGCGGCTCGGGCCGCCGCTGCGCGCGGGGCGGACCTACAGGCTGACCGTGGACGCGGCGATGACCGACGCGGCGGGACGTCCGCTCGCGGAGGCATTCGCGAGGCCGTTCACGGTGTCGGCGCCCGACCGGGAGTCGCCACGGGCGGAGCACATCCGCGTGGGTCCTCCACGCGGGCTCCGCACGCCGGTGGTGGTGGATCTTCCGGAGCCGCTCGACGAGGCGCTGCTCGAGCGACTCGTCTGGGTAGAGGACGAGAGCGGCGTCCGCGTCGAGGGCAAGGTCGAGGTCGGCTCCGGCGAGACGCGCTGGAGCTTCGAACCGGCGGGCGGTTGGAGCCCGGGACGCTACGCGGTGCGCGTCCACCCGGCCCTGGAGGACCGTGCGGGCAACCGCTTCGACCGCGTCTTCGACCGGGAGGCGCCCGCCTCGAGCGAGGCGGCGATGGAGACGATCCGGCTGCCGTTCCGCGTGGCATCCACGGGCGCGGTCCTCGAAAAAGCGCCCGCCCCCTGATTCAGATCCGTATCCAGCACCACTCCTTCGAGTACGGCACGCGGCTCATGCGCCAGCCGCTCTTCTGCCCCACCACGATCGTGTCGCTCCAGTTGAAGCCGCAGCCCTGCTCTGGGTCGTAGAGGCCAGGCTCCTCCGAGAAGCACATGCCCCGGCGCAGCATGGTGTGGTCGCCCAGGGCGATGTACGGCGACTGGTGGCCTTCGACGCCCGAGCCGTGGGCGGGACGGTGATAGACGTATCTCGCGACGCCCTGCTCCACCTGGTGCTTGTGGATCGCGTAGGCGACCGTCGAGCAGGTCACGCCCTCGACCGACAGGTCGCGCTGCATGTCGCAGGTTCTCCGGCTCACCTCCCACAGCTTCTGCATGTGCGGGTCGTAGTTGCCGGCGCCGTCGGCGAGGATGAAGGCCCGGTAGTTCTCGCCGCCGTAGCCGCCGACGGAGCACCCGCCCGCCACCTGGAGCGCCGTGCCGCGGCCGATGCGGTTGTACCAGGGCTGGTTGGGGTGCGGGTAGCCCGTGACCGCGCCGGCGCGCACGTAGATGCCGACCTGCGCGGCGACGCCGTGGTGGGCCTTGCCGCCCGCGAGGTCCAGGTCGGAGTAGAGGATGTCGTTGATCCACAGCGTCGAGGCGGCCGCCACCTCGAAGTCCGTGACGTCGGTGCCGTGGGCGAGGATGTAGTCCCGCGCGAACGCATGGGCCCGATCCATGTAGACGTAGGCGCGGCGCCAGAGAGCCAGCTCCTCGGGCGTCTTGACCTGGCGCATCTTCATCAAGGTTTCCGACACGTCGACGAACTCGACGCCGCGCAGGATCGCCTTGGCCTTCTCGATCTGGGAGGGGTAGAGCTCGCCGTCGAGACCGATCCGGGTGCCCTGGACGCCCTTCTCCTTGACTCCCTCGAGCAGGAAGCGGAACAGGTCCACCTTCTCGCCCATCTGCACCTTGCCCTCGTGGGGGAAGGCGCCGTCGCCGTGGTGGAAGTCGAAGTACATGCGCCCGCCGCCGAACCACCAGGTCGTGACGATGTCCCGGTCGAGTCCGGGGTAGAGGAACCAGGGGTCCGCGTCGTCCCGGTTCATGAAGACGGCCTGCGGCCGTTCGGTCGTGGTGTGCCAGTAGCCGGTGAGGTAGATGATGTTCAGGGGATCGCGCACCAGGAACGCCTGGACGTCCTGCTTCGCCAGCTCGTCCTTGAAGCGGCGCACGACGGCCTTGTTCCACTCCAGCGGCAGCCGGTCGGTCTTCGCGGGGTCGGGCGGGCCCTCCTCGCCGGCCTGCGGACCGAGCAAGAGCCGTGCAGACGTCCCCGCCCCCGCCTGTTCCGAGAGGAGCTGGCGCAGGGACGAAGGCTGGGCCGCCGCCACCCTGTCCACACGTCCGAGAAACCCGCCGCCCAGGAGCGCGAGCCCCGAGCCCTTGAGCCAAAGCCGCCGATCATGAGGATCCATGGCGCCTCCGCCGAGGGCCGGAGTATATGCCGCACCGGCGCCCCGGTCGGGCGCCGCAGCACTCCCCGGGCCACGGCCGGCACTTGACAGCCGAGTCCTATCTGTATACCCTATCGACTCGCTAGGGTTTATTGTGCGCATCTCCCACCGAGGTCTTTACGCCCTCCAGGCGCTGATCCACCTGGCCGAGGCCTACGAGCGCGGGCTCGTGAAGATCCGCGAGATCGCGGACGCCGAGAGCATTCCCGAGAAGTTCCTGGAGGGGATCCTCGTGATCCTCAAGAACGCGCGAGTCGTCAGCAGCGAGCGGGGGCGCGAGGGCGGCTACCGCCTGCGGCGGCCGCCGGCCGAGATCCGCATCGGCGACGTGGTTCGCCTCATCGACGGGCCCCTGGCCCCCTTCGGCGACGCGGCCGAGCTCGAACAGCGCGTTCGCACCGAGCCGCGCCACGCCGGACTGTTCGCCCTGTTCCTCGACGTCCGCAACGCCGCCGCCGCCATCCTGGACCACACGAGCCTGCTGGATCTCGTCGAGCGCAACCGCCAGGTGCTCGCCGCACGCGCGCGCAAGGCGGCACGGCCGCAGCCAGGAGAGCGCCGTGAGCGGGCTCGGGCGTGATCGTCGTGTCACTATATCTCTACTATGTCAGTAGATATTAGTTCATCACTAGAGACTTGGGAGCGCGTGCTGCGGGACGCGGTCCGGCGGCTGCGCTTCGGCTCCGTCGAGGTCGTGGTCCACGACGGACGGGTCGTCCAGGTCGAGACCCGCGAGAAGGTCCGCTTCGCGGACCACCGCCTGCCGGACAGCCGGAGGCGGCAGGACGCACAACCGGGTGAGCCCGACCGGAAGGCCGGAGGCGCTGCGCCATCGGGGAAGGAACCGAACGAATGAAGACGCTGCCTCTGGCCCTGGCCGCCCTGGCGGCCGTGGTCGTGACGCCCGCAAGGGCCCAGGAGAAGCCCCCAGAGAAGAAGCCGGCCGCCTCGGCTGGCGCCGACGGTTTCGTGATCCAGTCCGAGAACGGCGACTACCGCTTGCAGGTGCGCGGCTACACGCATTTCGACGGACGCTTCTACCCCGGCGACGACGCGGCCGTCGGCACGGACGCGTTCCTGCTGCGCCGCGTGCGCCCGATCGTGCAGGGCGTCGTGGCGAAGTACTTCGAGTTCAACATCACGCCCGACTTCGGCGGCGGCACCACGGTGCTGCAGGACGCGTTCCTGAACTTCAAGTACTCCCCGAAGCTGCAGGTTCGCCTGGGCAAGTACAAGTCGCCCGTCGGTCTCGAGCGGTTGCAGTCGGCGACCGCCATCACGTTCGTCGAGCGCGCCTACCCGACGTCGATCGTCCCCAACCGCGACGTCGGCGCCCTGCTCCACGGGGAGCTGGCGGGCGGCGTCCTGACCTACGCCGCCGGTGTGTTCAACGGCGCGCCCGACGGCGGCAGCGTCGACACCGACACGAACGACGGCAAGGACCTCGAGGGCCGGCTGTTCCTCTCCCCGCTCAAGAAGGGCAAGTCGGTCCTCAAGAACCTGGGCTTCGGCATCTCCGGCACCACCGGCAAGCAGGTCGGCAGCCTGGCCAGCTATCGGTCGGGCGGGCAGCTCACGATCGTGACCCCGGCGACCGGCGTGACCGCCGACGGCACGCGCACGCGCTTCTCGCCCCAGCTCTCCCTCTATACCGGGCGGCTCGGCCTGCTCGCGGAGTACGCGAGCTCCGACTCGCGGGCGAAGAAGGCCGACGGCACCCACGCCCAGTTCCAGGTCAGCGGCTGGCAGGTGACCGCGAGTCTCGCCCTCACCCGGGACAAGGCGTCTTACGCGGGCGTGAAGCCCGCGAAGGCCTTCGATCCGGGCCAGGGCCAGTGGGGCGCCCTCGAGCTCGCGGCCCGCGTGAACGGCTTCAAGGTCGACGAGGAGAGCGTCGCCGCGAAGCTGGTCGATCCCGCCAAGTCCGTCAGCGAGGCCTTCGCCTGGGGCGTGGGCCTCAACTGGTCCCTGAATCGCAACGTCAAGCAGGTCGCGGACTACGAGCGGACCACCTTCACCGCGGGCGCCGCAGCCGGCGCCGACCGGCCCGCCGAGAACGCGTTCTTCATCCGCACGCAGATTTCCTTCTGAGCCACGAGAGGAGAAAGCTCATGCTTCGTCGCATCGGTCTCATCGTCGTCGCCGCGGCCCTCGCGGCTCCCCTCGGGGCGCAGGAGCTCCTGAACGTCTCGTACGACCCGACGCGGGAGCTGTACCAGGAGTTCAACGCCGCCTTCGCGAAGCAGTGGAAGGCGAAGTCCGGCAAGGACGTCACGATCCAGCAGTCCCACGGCGGCTCGTCGAAGCAGGCCCGCGCCGTGCTCGACGGCCTCGAGGCCGACGTGCTCACCCTCGCCCTCGCCTACGACATCGACGCGGTCGCCGAGGGCGGCCTCTTGCCGAAGGACTGGCAGAAGCGCCTCGCCAACAACAGCGCGCCGTACACGTCGACGATCGTGTTCCTGGTGCGCAAGGGGAACCCGAAGGGCATCAAGGACTGGGGCGACCTGGTGAAGCCGGGCGTCCAGGTGATCACTCCGAACCCGAAGACGTCGGGCGGCGCCCGCTGGAACTACCTGGCCGCCTGGGCCTGGGCGCTGCGCCAGCCCGGCGGCAGCGACGCCAGTGCGAAGGAGTTCGTGACCGCGCTGTTCCGGAACGTTCCCGTCCTCGACTCCGGCGCCCGCGGCTCCACGACGACCTTCGTGCAGCGCGGGATCGGCGACGTGCTGCTGGCCTGGGAGAACGAGGCGTTCCTCTCGATCAAGGAGCTCGGCCCCGACAAGGTGGACGTCGTGGTGCCCTCGCTCTCGATCCTCGCCGAGCCGCCCGTGACGATCGTGGACAAGACCGTGGACCGCAAGGGCACGCGGGCCGTGGCGCAGGCCTACCTCGAGTACCTGTACAGCCCGGAGGGCCAGGAGATCGCGGCGAAGAACTACTACCGCCCGCGGCTCGAGGCGGTCGCGAAGAAATACGCGGCGACGTTCCCGAAGATCAACCTCATCACCATCGACGAGGTGTTCGGCGGTTGGCAGAAGGCGCAGAGGACGCACTTCGCCGACGGCGGGCTGTTCGACCAGATCTACGAGCCCCGGTGAGCGTTCGCGCCCTGCGTCGGCACAGCGTGTTGCCCGGCTTCGGCCTGACGCTGGGCTTCACGCTGTTCTACCTCTCCCTGATCGTGCTGATCCCGCTCTCCACGCTGTTCTGGAGGAGCGCGGGCCTCGGATGGGCGGGGTTCTGGCAGGCGGTCACGGCGCCGCGGGTGGTCGCATCGTACAAGCTCAGCTTCGGCGCGTCCCTCGCGGCGGCCACGATCAACGCCGTCTTCGGCCTCATCGTGACATGGGTGCTCGTGCGCTACCGCTTCCCGGGCCGGAGGCTCATGGACGCGCTCGTGGACTTCCCGTTCGCGCTGCCGACGGCCGTGGCCGGCATCGCGCTCACGACGCTCTACGCCCCGGGCGGCTGGCTGGGCGCGCCCCTCGCGAAGCTCGGGATCAAGGCCGCCTTCACCCCGCTCGGCGTGACGATCGCGCTCACGTTCATCGGCCTCCCCTTCGTGGTGCGCACGCTGCAGCCGGTTCTCGAGAGCCTCGACCCCGAGGTCGAGGAGGCCGCCGCGAGCCTGGGCGCGAGCCGCCTCCAGACGATCGGCCGTGTCGTGCTGCCCGCCCTCGCCCCGGCATGGCTCACCGGCTTCGCCCTCGCCTTCGCCCGCGCCCTGGGCGAGTACGGCTCGGTGGTCTTCATCGCCGGCAACATGCCGATGAAGACCGAGATCGTGCCGCTGCTCATCATCACCAAGCTCGAGCAGTACGACTACGCCGGCGCCACGGCGATCGCGTCGGTGACGCTCTTGTTCTCCTTCGCGCTCCTGCTCCTCCTCAACCGGCTCCAGGGCTGGAGCGCGCGGCGCGGCGCGGCGGAGTAGGAATGGCACGCGCCACCCGAGAGCCCCTCGCCGCCAGGGCCGCCCTCACGGCCGTGGCGGTGTGCTTCCTCGGCCTGTTCCTCGTCGTGCCCCTGGTGGCCGTGTTCGTGCAGGCGCTCGACAAGGGATGGGCGGCGTACCTCGCGGCCCTGCGCGAGCCGATGGCCGTCTCCGCCCTCGAGCTCACCCTCCTCACCGCGGCCGTCGCCGTCCCGCTGAACCTGGTCTTCGGCGTCGCCGCGGCATGGGCCGTGGCGAGGTTCGAGTTCCCGGGCAAGAACGCCCTCGTGACGCTCATCGACCTGCCTTTCGGGGTCTCCCCGGTCATCTCCGGGATGATCTTCATCCTCTTGTTCGGCCGGCAGGGGCTGCTGGGGCCATTCGTCGAGGCGCAGGGCCTGAAGATCGTCTTCGCGGTGCCCGGCCTGGTCCTCGCGACGGTCTTCGTGACGTTCCCCTTCGTGGCCCGCGAGCTGATCCCGCTGATGCAGGCCGAGGGCGCCGAGGAGGAGGAAGCCGCCCGCGTGCTGGGCGCCTCCGGCTTCCAGATGTTCTGGCGCGTCACGCTGCCCAACATCAAGTGGGGCCTGCTCTACGGCGTGATCCTGTGCAACGCCCGCGCCATGGGCGAGTTCGGCGCCGTCTCCGTCGTCTCCGGCCACATCCGGGGCCAGACCAACACGCTGCCGCTCCACGTCGAGATCCTCTACAACGAATACAACTTCCAGGCCGCCTTCGCGGTGGCCTCGCTGCTCGCTTTCCTCGCCCTCGTGACGCTCGTCGCGAAGACCCTCGTCGAATGGCGATCGCGGGAGGCTCGGGCACCCCTCACGGAGGACCCGAATGTCGATTGAGGTGCGGAACGTCACGAAGCGCTTCGGGGCCTTCGTGGCCGTGAACGACGTGAGCCTCACTGTCCCGACCGGGGAGCTCGTCGCCCTGCTGGGCCCCTCGGGGTCGGGCAAGACCAGCCTGCTGCGCATCATCGCCGGCCTCGAGCGCGCGGACCGCGGGCAGGTGCTCTTCGAGGGCGAGGACGCGACGGCCCGGGACGTGCGCCACCGCGGCGTGGGCTTCGTGTTCCAGCACTACGCCCTGTTCCGCCACATGACCGTCTTCGAGAACGTGGCCTTCGGCCTCCGGGTGCGTCCCCGGGCACGGCGGCCGACCGCCGCCGCCATCCGAGCGAAGGTGATGGACCTCCTGAAGCTCGTGCAGCTCGACTGGCTCGCCGATCGCCATCCCTCCCAGCTCTCCGGGGGCCAGCGCCAGCGCGTGGCGCTGGCCCGCGCCCTGGCCGTGGAGCCCCGTGTCCTGCTCCTCGACGAGCCCTTCGGGTCCCTCGACGCCAAGGTGCGCCAGGAGCTGCGGCGCTGGCTGCGCCGCCTCCACGACGAGATCCGGGTGACCAGCGTGTTCGTGACCCACGACCAGGAAGAGGCGCTGGAGGTGAGCGACCGCGTGGTCGTGATGAACCAGGGCCGCGTCGAGCAGATCGGGACGCCCGGCGAGGTCTTCGAGCGGCCGGCGTCGCCCTTCGTGATGGGCTTCCTCGGCAACGTGAACATGTTCCACGGCCGGGTGGAGAACGGTCGCGCCCACCTCGGCCCGCTGTCGGTGGACTATCCCGCCCACAAGGACGCGGTTCCGCGGCCCGCACAGGGCTTCGCGCGGCCCTACGAGCTGGAGCTCGCGCGGCACGCCGAGGCCGGCGGCGGCTTCTGGGCGACGCTCCGGCACGCGAGCTCCGCCGGCGCCGTGGTCCGGCTGGAGCTGGAGGACGGCGACGCCCGCGCCGTCCAGGTCGAGGCCACGCGCGAGCAGTTCGAGGCGCTCCGGCCGCTGCTCGGCGAGCGGCTCTACGTCACGCCGCGCCAGGTGCGGATCTTCGTCGACGGGGCCTGAGGCTTCAGCTCTCGTCGATGACGACGCGGTTCCTGCCGGCGGCCTTCGCCGCGTAGAGGGCGGTTTCGGCGCGCCGCAGCGCGTGCTCGAAGCTCTCCTCGGGTCGCGCCACGGCGCCCCCGATGCTGACGCTGATCCGGGTCGTGCCGCCGTCGGGGAGCGGGACCGCCTTCTCGCCGAGGCGCTGGCGCACGCGCTCGGCCGCGAGGCGGGCCCTCGCCGCGTCGATGTGCGGCAGGGCGACCACGAACTCCTCGCCTCCCCACCGCCCCACGAGATCGTGGCCGCGGAGGAGGGAGAGCAGCTCGCTGGACAGCACCTGGAGCGCCAGGTCGCCCACGGCGTGCCCGTGAGTGTCGTTGATCGACTTGAAGTGGTCCGCGTCCACCACGAGCACGGCCAGGTCGTGCCCATAGCGGTGTGCGCGGGACCGCTCCACCTCGGCCAGCCGCTGGAGCTCCCGCCGGTTGGAGAGCCCCGTGAGGGGGTCCGTGGTGGCGAGCCGCTCCAGCTCGGCCGTGCGCGCCCGGATGCGCTGCTCGAGGTCGAGGTTCAGCTCCTGCAGGCGTCCGGTCAGGGCCTCGCTGCTCCCGAGCGCGTGGCTCAGCCGGAACCCGAGCACGACGGCGTGGGAGAAGATCAGCGCCGCGTTCCCGAACGGCAGCAGCTCGCGCGACTCCTCGATCAGCCGCCAGCGCGCCAGGGCGTCGTGCAGGGCCAGCGCGGCGACCACGAAGCAGGCGGCGGCGAGCAGGCCCGCGCCCTCGCGCCCGCGGACCGCCGCGCGGAACACGAACGCGAAGGCCAGCGTGACCACGGCGAGGCCGGCGGCGATCGCGGGCTCCCGGAGGTGGGTGAACATCTGGGTCGGCAGGGCCAGCGCCGCCACCCCGATGCCGGCGAAGCCCAGGGCGAAGCGCAGCACCTGGCGAGGGAACTCCCGCGGGAAGAGCTCCTCGAGCAGGGCGTAGTAGACCGGCGGCCCCGCGAGCAGCGTGAAGTAGTCGAGCCGAAGCTGCCCCGCGGCGCCGACCGGAAGCAGGGCGTTGAGGTGCCACTCCAGGACCGCCACCCGCAGCACGATGATCAAGGTCAAGAGCGAGAACAGCAGGTGGCTGCGCTCGGGGCGCGCGACGAACAGGATGGCGTAGTACAGGCTCAAAACGCCGAGGCAGCCCAGGATCAGGTGATCGATCCGCGTGTCCGCGTCCTGGTCCGCGAGGAGCTGTCCGGGGAGCCCCAGGCGCGGCGCGTGAAGCAGGCCGCCCTCGTAGTGGAAGTGGTTCGAGACGTCCACGGCGATGTCGAGGAGGGCGCTCTCCTGCGGAAACTGCACCAGGACCGGAGCCGGGTCGGCGCGCTCCTCTGACGCGTCTTCCCCGACGCGCCCGCGCTGCAGCACCAGGCGGCCGTTCACGTAGATGCGCTCCGCCGCGTGGGCCTCGCCCAGGGCCAGGGCCATCTGCCGCGGCGGCGGCTCCGGAAGCCTCACCCGCACTGCGTGGGTTGCGAAGCCGAGCCCGGGAAGCCCTCGGCGATTCCAGCTTCCGGGCACCGCCAGGTACGGCGGCGCGGGGTCGGCGCCAGGTGGCAGCGCGGCGGGCCCGTCGAGGCTGCGGTAGCGGAACACCCACTCACCGGCGAGGCGCACGGGGCCGCGCGCCTCGAAGTCCCAGCCGCTCAAGTCCGCCACGCCGCCCGCAGCGCGCGTCTCGGGCCGCGGGCGGCAGGCGGCCGCGAAGGCCAGGGCCAGCCCCAGGGCCACGGCGGAGTACCGGATCCCGACGCGAGGGCGACCCACCGCCGGGATTGTATGATCGAGCCGATCTCGGGAGGAGCCATGGCCGCCAACAAGTTCCTCTTCGTCTCCTACGACGGCCTCATCGCCGACATCGCGTGGGAGGTCGTCAAGGAGGAGCAGGACGTCCGCTTCTGGATCAAGGACCCCGACGAGCAGGAGATCGCCGACGGCTTCGTCCCCAAGAGCAAGGACTGGAGGAAGGACGTCGCCTGGGCCGACGTCGTGGTGTTCGACGACGTGCTGGGCATGGGCGAGATGGCCCAGGAGGCCCGGAAGGCCGGCAAGCTCGTGGTGGGCGGCTCGCCCTACACCGATCGCCTCGAGGACGACCGCGCCTTCGGGCAGCAGGAGCTGAAGGCGGCGGGCGTGACGATCATCCCCCAGGAGAACTTCACCTCCTTCGACGACGCCATGGACTTCGTCAGGGCCAACCCGAACCGCTACGTGATCAAGCCCAGCGGCGAGGCGCAGAACTACAAGCGGCTGCTGTTCGTCGGAGAGGAGGAGGACGGCCGCGACGTGGTCCAGGTGCTCGAGGACTACAAGCGCGCCTGGTCGAACAAGATCAAGGAGTTCCAGCTCCAGCGGCGCATCATGGGCGTCGAGGTCGCGACGGGGGCCTTCTTCAACGGCAAGGAGTTCGTGACGCCCATCTGCGTGAACTTCGAGCACAAGAAGCTGTTCCCGGGAGACATCGGTCCGCCGACCGGCGAGATGGGAACCTCGATGTTCTGGTCGGAGCCCAACAAGGTCTTCAACTCCACCCTCAAGAAGATGGAGCCGAAGCTGGCCGAGGAGGGCTACGTCGGCTACATCGACATCAACTGCATCGTGAACAACAACGGCATCTACCCGCTCGAGTTCACGGCCCGCTTCGGCTACCCGACGATCTCGATCCAGCAGGAGGGCCTGCTGACGCCGATCTCCGAGCTGCTCTTCAAGCTGGCCGAGGGCACGCTCTCGAGGCTGCGCGCCCGAAGCGGCTTCCAGGTCGGCGTCCGCGTCGTCGTGCCGCCGTTCCCTTACCGCGACAAGGAGACCTTCGAGAGCACCTCGAAGGAC
The DNA here is from genome assembly GCA_035691285.1 of Vicinamibacteria bacterium. Lineage (GTDB taxonomy): Bacteria > Acidobacteriota > Vicinamibacteria > Fen-336 > Fen-336 > DATFEN01. The sequence goes on from DASSJI010000127.1 coordinate 39,841, forward strand.
GCGGTGATCCTGTTCAAGACGCCGAGCCGGGAGGGCTTCCACATCGAGGACGTCAAGCAGGTGAACGGCGAGTGGCTGGTCACCGGGACGTCGGGTGTCGTGCTCATCGTCTGCGGCACGGGCCCGACGATGTTCCAGGCCAAGCGGCAGGCCTACAACCGCGTGCGCAACGTCATGATCCCCCACATGTATTACCGCGAGGACATCGGCGACCGCTGGTCCGAGGAGGACAGCGACCGGCTGCATTCGTGGGGGTATCTCCGGGAGTAGGGCTGGCACCGTGCTTGCACCGCGTGGCCCCGGTGCAGAAGCTGATACTCCGGAACTTCCAGTCACCCGGCGACATCCTGATGCTCACTGCGGCCGTCCGCGATCTCCACGCCTGTTATCCCGGGCGCTTCGTCACTGACGTCCGCACCTCCTGCCCTGACCTCTGGCTGCACAACCCCCATCTGACGCCCCTCGACGAGCGGGACCCCGGCGTCGAGGTCGTCGATTGCCACTACCCGCTGATCGACCGCAGCAACACCGCGCCCTATCACTTCATCCACGGCTTCATCGAGCACCTCAACGACACGTTCGGGTTGCAGATCAAGCCGACGCTGTTCAAGGGGGACGTGCACCTGTCCGAGCAGGAACGCGACTGGTTCAACACGGTCGAGGACCGGCTGGGACGCCCGCCCCGCTTCTGGCTGTTCGCCTCGGGCGGCAAGTTCGACTACACGATCAAGTGGTGGTCCGCCGAGCGCTACCAGGAGGTCGTCGACCACTTCCAGGGCCGGCTGGACTTCGTGCAGGTCGGGGAGAGCCACCACCATCAGCCGCCCCTCCGAGGCGTGATCGACCTGAGGGGCGAGACGACGCTCCGCCAGCTCCTGCGCCTGATGTACCACGCCGAGGGCGCGATCAGCGCCGTCAGCCTCCTGATGCACCTCGCCGCCGCCGTCGAGACGAAGCCCGGAATGCCGCAGAACCGAGCCTGCGTCGTGATCGCCGGGGGGCGCGAGGCGCCCCACTTCACCTTCTATCCTCACCACCAATACCTGCACACGGTCGGCGCCCTGCGCTGCTGCGACCACGGCGGCTGCTGGAAGTCCCGGACGCTGCCCCTGGGCGACGGGGATTCGAAGGACGACGAGCTGTGCACCGACGTCGTCGGCGACCTGCCGCGCTGCATGCACATGATCACCTCGCAGGACGTGATCCGGGCGATCGAGCGGTACTACGAAGGCGGCGCCCTGTCCTCACTCTGAGTCTCGCGCATGGCTTGCGTTGCGCCGGCATGGCATCGGCCTTGCTCCGAGCGAGCCAAAGGAGGCCTGCCAACCCATGTCCCACAAGAAGCCCGTGCCCGCCGGCGAAGACTCGAAGCAGCGTGAGGAGCGCCGCGAACTGCTGAAGATCCTCTCGGGCGGCGCCGCCCTCGCCGGTGTCGGGATGCTCGGAGCGTGCGGAGATTCCACGACTGGACCGACTCCGTCCGACAGCTCGTCGTCGTCCTCGAGCGCGTCGTCTTCATCGTCTGCGGCGTCATCGTCCAGCTCCAGCTCCAGCAGCAGCAGCTCGTCCTCGAGCAGCTCGTCGTCCAGCTCCTCCAGCAGCTCGTCCTCGCGCTCGTCCAGCAGCTCGTCGTCGAGCTCGTCCTCGTCCAGCTCGCTCCGCGCCACCTCGCGAAGGTCTTGACGCGGCAGGGCCCTGCTTACGAATCTCGTACGGGATTTTCGAAAGGCGTCCGCTGCCGCAGCGGTTGCGTGGCGGCAAGATCTGCAGCGTCGCGCGGTTCGCCTGATCCTCCCCCTCAGGCCGCCAGAATCGCCGCATCGAGCGCCGAGAGGAACTCCCGCACTTCGGCCACCTTGATCACCAGCGGCGGCAGCAGTCGCAGCACGCGGTCGCCGGCCTTCGTCGCCAGAACACCCTGCTCGCGGAGGCGCTTCACGATCGGGCCGGCCTCTGCGCGGAACTCGACACCGACCATCAGGCCGAGCGCTCGGACCTCGGCGATCGCCTCCGGGCGGGCACGGGCCAGCTTCTTCAGACCTCGCAGGAGCTGCTCGCCCCGGCGCGCGACGCCGTCGAGGAATCCGGGGGCCGTGAGGCGGTCGAGCACGGCCAGGGACGCCGCGGCAGCGACCGGGTTGCCGCCGAAGGTGCTGCCGTGGTCGCCGATGGCCAGGGCCGGCGCCAGATCCTCGCGCAGCAGCGTCGCGCCCATCGGCAGGCCGCCACCCAGGGGCTTCGCGAGCGTGAGCACGTCGGGGGTGATCCCGGCGTGCTGGTAGGCGAACAGCTTTCCCGTGCGGCCGAGGCCGCATTGGACCTCGTCGAGCACGAGGAGCGCGCCACGCTCGCGCGTCAGCTCGCGCGCACCGTGGAGGAACTCGACGCTCGCGGGCCGGACGCCGCCCTCGCCCTGGACCGGCTCGAGCATGACGGCCGCCGTGCGCTCGTCGAGGGCCGCCGCGAGCGCGCCCAGGTCGTTCCACGGCAGGAAGCGCACGCCGGGCACGAGGGGCTCGAAGGGCTTGCGGTAGGCCTCCTTCCAGGTGGCCGAGAGCGCGCCGAAGGTGCGGCCGTGGAACGCGCCCTCGAAGCACAGGAACTCGCTGCGGCCCGACTCCCTCCCGATCTTCCGCGCGAACTTCATCGCCGCTTCGCAAGCCTCGGCG
>DASSJI010000128.1:0-17539 GCA_035691285.1 Vicinamibacteria bacterium
GAAGCGCATCGCGCGCCAGGCGGCCCGGAAGATGGAGCACCGGGTGGTGTTCGGATTCTCCGACCGCAGTGCGCCGAGGCTGCTCGAGTTCCTGCGCGTCCACGGGCCGTCGATCGCGCACCTGTCGGGCGTCCGGTACTCCGGCGAGCTGGGTCACCCGTTCCACGTCATCGACGAGGACACCGTCATCCTCTCCCTCGACCATCCCTTCGTGCCCGAGGGGCGGTTCGCGTCGCTGCTGGTGCGCGATCAGGCGCTGGCGGAGCGGTTGGCGGAGGGCTTCGAGACCCTGTGGCTCCGCGCCCTGCGCGACCTCGGCGAGATCCGTATTTATCCGCGACGAGGCCCGAGCCCTGGGGCTTGACAAACCGAACGGTCGTGCTTATCTTTCAGCCATGGGAAAGGGCGAAGAGACCCGCCAGGCGATCCTGGAGCGGGCGGCTGGGCTCGCCAGCCAGGTCGGGCTTCAGGGCGTGACGATCGGCCGCCTGGCCGAGGAGCTCGATCTGTCCAAGAGCGGCCTCTTCGCCCACTTCCACTCCAAGGAAGCGCTGCAGGTCCAGACCCTGAGGCATGCGGCCCAGACCTTCGTCGACCGCGTGATCCGGCCCGCGCTCAAGGCGCCGCGGGGCGAGCCGCGGCTCAGGGCGCTCTTCGACGGTTGGCTCGCGTGGGCTCGCGCCGACCTGACGAAGGGCGGCTGCGTGTTCGTGGCGGCCGCCACGGAACTGGACGATCGCGAGGGCCCCGCGCGCGAGGAGCTCGTCAAGCAGCAGCGCGACTGGCTCGATACGATGGCCACCGTCGCGCGGACCGCGGTCAGCGAAGGCCACTTCGCGCAAGGCGTGGACGCGGAGCAGTTCGCCCACGACCTCAACGGCGTGATGCTCGCCTATCATCACGCGCGCCGCTTGCTCCGCGATCCCAGGGCCGAGGCGCGCGCGCGCAACGCCTTCGAAGCCCTCCTCGCCGCCGCGCGCGGGTAAGGAATTAGGAGAAGCACCCATGTCGTCCCTCGTCTCGACGGGCTCTCAGAATAGCACGAGCGTTCGCGTCATGAGATTCCTGCGTCCGGTCTTGGCCGCGCTCTCCCGCGTGGCTCCCGGCCTCGCGGCAGCGGCGGCCGAACGCGTCTTCTTCACTCCTCCGCGTCCTCGCCCCTCCCGTGGGGAGGCGGCGCTGCGGGCCGGCCGGCGGTTCGACGTGCGCGTCGACGGCCAAAGCGTCGCGGCCTGGCACTTCGGCCACGGCCCGGTTGTGGTGGTCCTGCACGGCTGGGCCGGACGCGCCGCGCAGATGACGTCGTTCCTGGCGCCGCTCCTCGGTCGCGGGCTGTCCGTCGTCGTGTTCGACGCCCCCGGGCACGGCCGCTCGAGCGGGGGCCGCTCTTCCGCCGTTCACTTCGCCCGCGCGCTGCGCGCGGTTGCGTCCGAGGTGGGGCCCGTCCACGCCGTCGTCGCGCATTCCCTCGGCGCTGCGGCCACGGCGCTGGCGCTTCGCGGCGGCCTGCGCGTGCAGCGCGTCGCCCTGCTCGGCCCGGCAGCCTTTCCGCCGGCCTGGTTCGGCCGCTTCGCGGCGGCGTTCGGGATCCCGGCCGACGTCGCGCGCCGGGCGAAGGCGCGCAGCGAGCGCCGGCTCGGCCTGCGCTGGGACGACCTCCACGTCCCGAGCCTGGCGGCAGCCTTTGCGACGCCCGCGCTGATCGTCCACGACCTGCACGACGACGAGGTCCCCAGGGGCGACGGCGCTGCGATCGCCGCGGCATGGCCGGGGGCCCGGCTCCTGGAGACCAGCGGCCTGGGCCACATCCGGCTGCTGCGCGACGCGGCGGTGATCGACGCGGTCTCCGCGTTCGTCGCGGAGGGCGCGGCCCCGTGCGACTGCGGCGCCCCGGCCGCGGAAGCAGGCTTCTGCGAAACCTGCCGCGTAGGCCTGGAGCTCTTCGACCGCGAAGCGCGGTGGGAGGCGCACCGCGCGGCCCACGCCGTGGCCTGAGGGCAGAGGCCGGCGAGGGTGCTAGCATCGGATCGTCGTGGCCTCGCTCGTCCATGAGCCGATCGCCCTCGCGGCGCTCCAAGGCACCGCGAGCAGGGATGGCGCGCTCGCGCTGTTCGTCGGCGTGGTCCGCGACGAGAACGCGGGCCGCGGAGTGCTGCGGCTCGAGTACGAAGCCTACGAGGAGATGGCGCTCTCCGAGATGGAAGCCATCGAGCGCGAGGCCCGGCGGCGCTGGCCGATCACGGAGATCCGCATCGTACATCGGCTCGGATCCATGGCGATCGGAGAGGCGAGCGTCGCCGTGGCGGTCGCCGCGCCCCATCGCGACGAGGCCTTCGATGCCTGCCGCTTCGCCATCGACACGCTGAAGCGGACCGTGCCCATCTGGAAGAAGGAGTTCTACGCGGACGGCGAGGTCTGGCTGGAAGGCCCCGGCGCCTGCGCCCATCCGGTCGTGAGCTCATGAGCGCGGGCGGCGCCGCCGCTTCGGGCCCGAGCCGAGCTCGCCCTCCTCGAGGAGCACGGCGCCGAGACGCGCCGCCGCGCCGGGAGTGAGCCTGAGCTCGACGTCGCCGCCTGGCCTCACCAGCAGGAAGCGCCGGCCGGTGCCGGCCCTGTAGACGAGCGGCTCACCGAGCCGCAGCTGTTCCCAGTCTCGCCGATGGCGATCCGGCTGACCCACGAGGGCGCTGCCACGGCGTCCCTCGAGGGAGAGGTCGAAGGCCGCCTCGCCCGCGACGCAGACGAGCCACGTCGCGAGCGAGCGCGGCAGGGCCGCCCACTCTCCGGCGGGCAGCGCGACCGCGTCCGGGCGCTCGCAGCGGCCGTCCGTGTCCTCGGGAAGCAATCGGTCCTCGGCGAGGAAGCGGGCGTAGGCGCCGGGGTCGAGGAAGAACCACACGTAGGTGTGACGGAAGTGGCCGAGGGGCTCGAGATGCTCGCGGGCCCAACGGAAGCGACGCGGGCTGGAGATGCCCGCCAGCGAGTTGACCGAGAGCACGTTCCAGCCGGGACGCAGCAGCGCCGGCTCCAGGGACGCCGGGCGCGGGCCGCTCGTCTCGAGCCACTTCACGACCTTCTCGTCGTTCTGCCCCCAGTCGAGGTTGGCCCCGGCGAGGTAGCGGAAGGCGTCACGCTTCGGCAGCACCAGGGCATTCGTGAACGCCAGCGAGTTGCCGACGTACGGCAGGCCCTCGGCCGCGCTCAGGACGAGCGCCGCGGCGAGGGCCCGCTCGCGCAGGCGGGGCGCTGCGCCCAGGCTCCAGCCCGCCGCGCCCAGGGCGGCGGCCAGGGGCAGAACCATCAGGGCGAGGCGGTGGCCGAGCTGAGCCTGGAGCCGGAAGGAAAGGAAGCCGAGGAACAGCGCGAGGTTCCCCGCGACGAAGAGCGCGGTCCAGGAGCGCAGGCGGCGCGCCGCGAGCGCCAGCCCGACCAGGAGGAACGGCAGCGTGGCGAGCGGCGTCTTGAGCAGCCAGCAGACGAGGAAGTAGTACCACACGCCGCCTGCGTGCTCGCGGCCCAGCAGGATCACGTTCCAGTCATGGGTCCGCTCCTGGTCGAGGAGGATGTCGAAGCCCGTGACGAAGTCCGCAGGCAGCGGCAGGCGCAGCCACGGCGCCCGGGCCACGAAGCCGCGCATGAGGGGCGAGCGGAGCGTCAGCGAGCCCAGGGGCTCGAACAGGCCGACGGCGAGATAGGAGACGCCCACCACGACCAGGCCGGCCACGGCCGCGGCGAGGCCGGCGAGGAGCGCGTCCCGGCGGCGCAGCTTGAGTCCGCCAGCGACGAGGCCGGCGAGGCCGGCTGGCAGCAGGAGGAAGGCCGTGTACTTCGCCGCAAAGGCGAGGCCGAGCGCGGCGCCGAGCAGGACCGCGCCGCCGCCTCTCGGGTCCTCGCCGAAGCGGAGCGCGGCCAGGAGCACGAGCAGGCTGGCCGCCGCGAAGGGCACGTCGACCGTCGTCACCGAGGCGTTCGCGGCGAGGCTCGGGTCCAGGGCGACGAGGGCGGCGGCGGCGGCTCCGGCCCATTCCCCCGCCAGGCGCCGGGCGAGCGCCCAGGTGAGGGCCGCGGTGAGGGCGAACCAGAACAGGCCGGGCAGCCGGGCGGCCACGATCTGGCCGCGCTCCGAGCCGAAGCCTGCGCCGGCCGCCGCCTTCTCGGTCACGACGTTCAGGAGCGTGACCGGCGTCTTCGAGTTGTAGAGCAGGCTCGACTGCCGCTCGGTGACGCCCTGGTCCCAGAGGCGCCGCGACCATCCGAGGTGCGAGGGCTCGTCGTAGGTGACGTCCTGCCGCCAGGCGGCCAGCAGGACGCACACGAGTCCGGCGATCACCGCGGCCAGGGCCGCGCGTCGGGTGGGCAAGGGCGCCTCGCTTCGACCGGTCCTTGCGGATCGTCGTTGCGCCCAGTCTACCGCGGCGACGGCGTCGTCCCGGGCTCAGCCCCCGATCTGGAACATGGCGCGCTCCTCGGTGGAGACGCCCTCCTCGAGGCGATGGCCCGTCGGCTTGGCGAGCACGGCCTTGCCGAGGATCGCGGCCACCGCTTCCTCTCCCCCGCCCGAACGGATCGCGCGCTTCACGTCCAGCTCGTCGTCGTTGAGCAGGCAGAGGTGGAACTTGCCGTCGGCGGTGAGCCGCATGCGGTTGCAGGTGCCGCAGTAGGGCTCGCTCACGGGGCTTATGAAGCCCACGACGCCGTCGCCGCCCTGCTCGAAGCGGTAGTTGCGGGACTCGTCGGAGGGATGGCCGTCGGGCAGCGGCACGAGCCGGCCCAGCTCGCCCTCGATCCGGGCACGCGTCTCCGCGGAGGGCACGAACTGCGACAGCGCGACGTGGGCCATCTCGCCGGCGCCCAGAGGCATGAGCTCGATGAAGCGCACGTGCCAGCCGCGCTCCAGGGCCCGGCGCGCCATGTCGACGACATCCGTGTCGTTGTAGTCGCGGGTCACCACGCAGTTGACCTTGATGGGCGTGAGGCCAGCGGCCTCCGCGGCGGCGATGCCCGCCTCGATCTCGTGCAGCGTGCCGAAGCGCATCAGCTTCTTCAGGCGCTCGGGGTGGAGCGTATCCAGGTGGATGTTGAGCCGGCGCAGGCCGGCTTCCTTGAGCGGAAGGGCGAGGCGGGGCAGCAGGATTGCGTTGGTGGTCATCGCCACGTCCCTCACGCCCGGCACCGCCGCGATGCGGCGAACGATGGCGACAAGGTCCGGTCGCAGGGTGGGCTCGCCACCTGTCAGGCGGAACTTGCGGAATCCCACCGCGACGGCGGCCCGCGCCACGAGCTCGATCTCGGCCGCAGTGAGCAGCTCGTCGGAGTGGGCGAACGTCAGGCCCCTGAGGGGCATGCAGTAGACGCAGCGGAGGTTGCAGTGGTCGGTGACCGAGATGCGGAGGTAGTCTATCTCGCGGCCGAAGCGGTCCCTGGGCATCGTCCCGGCCTCAGTCTACTCCGCCTCCTGGGGGAGGGTGGCGCCGCGGCTGACGCAGTACTCCTCGAGGACGCGGTGCACGCGCGGATGGCGGGCGCCGATCGCGTCGAGCGTGCTGCGGTCGAGCTCCAGGAGCTCGGCGGGCGTGGCGGCGACGATGGTGGCGCTCCGCGGCTGACCCGAGATCGCCGCCATCTCGCCGAAGAAGGCGCCCTCTCCCAGCACGCAGACGGGCACGGCCCTGCCTTCGGCGCCCCGTGCATAGACGCGCACCGCCCCGGTCACGAGGATGTACAGGCTGTCGCCCGCCTCTCCCTGGGACACCAGGATGTCGCCGGGCTGGGCGACGACCAGCTTGAGCCCCTGAAGGAGCGCGAGCCGTTCCGCCTCCTCGAGGCCCTCCAGGAGCGGGCTCGCCTTGAGGCCGGGCTCGTAGACGCGGATCGCCCCGAAATCCGGCGCGGGCAACGGAGCCGGCGGCTCCTCGGGAGCCGCCGGGCTGGGGGCGCGCACGATGGTGCGCTTGGCGCGCTCGCGCAGGATGTCGAGGAGCCAGGACTGGAAGGCCGCATCGTGCGGGAGCGGCCGGGCCGGAGCCGCGGCGGCGGGCGCGGACCGGGCGAGCAGGTCGAGGACCGGGAGCGGCGCCAGGCTGACCCGTTCCACGTCGCGGCTGCGCAGGCCTTCGATCTTCTTGAGGATCGCCACGGCCTTGTCCGGGAAGCCTTCGCGGAGCAGGTCGTCGGCGAGGACCGACAGCACCGCCTGCGCCTCCTCCGCCTTCTCCGTCCGCGCCAGCACCTCGGCCAGTTTCAGGCGCACGCGCGGCTCCCAGCGCCCCTCGCCGAAATGGCGCCGCAGCGCCTGGGCGGCGCGCGCCCGGCCCCCGGCGTCGGCGAGGGGCACCGTGCGCACCGCCGCGGCCTCGGGACTCGAGACCCGCTCGACGTACACCTCCTCCAGGCGCTTCTCCATGGCGGGATGGCGTGACGTCACGTCGCGCAGCAGCGCCGCGTCGAGTTCGAGCAGCTCGCAGCGTGCGCCGGCGGTCACCGTGGCGGTTCGCGGGTGTCCCGAGAGGCTCGCGATCTCGCCGAAGTACTCGCCCTCGCCGAGGCCTGCCACCGGCACGTCGCGCCCCGAGGGGTTCGCGATGAACACCTTCACCCCGCCCGTGGCGATCACGAACAGCCCCTCGCCCCGCTCGCCCTCGGCGAGGATCACCTCGCCCGGCTCGACGATGCGGAGCTTGAGGGCGCGGACGATCGCGAGCAGCTCCTCCTCCGGGACGCTGGCGAACAGGTCGCAGGCCAGCAGCCGCTCGGCATAGGCCACGAGCCGCTGGCGCTCGGCGGAGGGCGGAGGCGTGCGCTGGACGACGTCCTGGGCCAGGTCCAGCAGCTTGCGATCGAGCTCGCTCTCCGACAGGGCGGGCGCGGCTGCGGACGCTTCGGCCGCGCCGGGCGTCTCGAGGTCCTTGTCGAACTCCGGCTCCGCGGTCGGCTCCAGCTCCGCCACAACCGTGGGTGGAGAATCGGCTCCGACGAGGGGAGCGGCCTCCTGCTGTTGATGCACGAGGCGCCCCAGCCGCGCCTCCACGTCGGCCCGGCCCGGCTCGAGCTTCTCGACGCGCTTCAGCGCCGCGACGGCCTTCGCCACGAAGCCGTCGCGGGCGAACTCGTCGGCGAGGCCGAGCAGCACCGGCACCGCCTCGGCGAGGCGGCCGGCCGCGGCCAGCAGGTCGACGAGCTCGAGGCGCAGCTCGACGCTGGGAGCGATCTGCCCCAGGAGCTGCTTGCGGATCTGCTCGATGGCGCGGGTCCTGCGGCCGCGGGCGAACAGCTCGCTGACCGGCGCGTCGAGGGGCGTCTGCAGCCATTCGAAGGGCATGCGCTTCCGGGATGCGAAGCTTCACGCGAGCGGGTCCGGGAGGTCAAGCCGCGCGGGCTTGCTCGCCGGCGGCGGGCGGCTTAGCCTCCCACGATGCGGGTCCGGGTCCGGCTGTTCGCCTCGCTCCGGGAGGCCGTCGGCCGCTCCGAGCTGGAGCTCGAGGTGGGTGGCGACGCGACCCCCGAGGAGGTGTTCCGGGCCCTGAGCCGCACCCACCCAGCGTTGACGAAGCGGCGCGCGAGCCTCTCCGCCGCCGTCAACCGCCGCTACGTGGGCTTCGACGAGCCGCTGCGCGAGGGCGACGAGGTCGTGTTCGTCCCACCGGTCAGCGGCGGCTAAGGCACCAGCCGGTAGCCGGTTCCCCGCACCGTCAGCAGGTGCTTCGGCTCGCGGGGATCCCGCTCCAGGTAGCGCCGCAGGCGCACCACGAAGTTGTCCACGGCACGCGTCTGCGTGTCGGGCGACAGGTTCCACACCTTCTCGAGGATCTCGGCCTTCGACACCACGCGGCCCGCGTTCTGGACCAGCAGCTTGAGCAGCATCGCTTCGAGCAGCGTGAGCGGCTGCCTTTGCCCGGCGCGGCGCACTTCGAAGGTCGCGAAGTCCACCTCGGCTTCGCCGATCGTGGCGCGCTCCGGCCCGTCGCCCCTGCTCCTCGCCCAGTCGCGCCGCCGCAGCAGGCCCTTGATCCGGGCCAGGAGCACCGTGAGGTCGAAGGGCTTCGCGAGGTAGTCGTCGGCGCCGGCCTCGAGGCCCTGCACCACGTCCTCAGGCAGGCCCTTGGCGGTCAGCATCAGCGTCGCGACGAAGTTTCCGGCCTTGCGCAGGCGCTGGACGATCTCGAAGCCATCGAGGCCCGGCAGCATCACGTCGAGGATCACGAGGTCGAAGGCCGGCGGCCGGGCGAGCCGCTCCAGGGCCAGGGCCCCGTCGCCGACGACCTCCACGAGGTAGCCGTCCAGCTCCAGGTTGAACTTGATCCCGGTCGCGAGGTGCTCCTCGTCCTCGACCACCAGCAGGCGCGCCATGGTCAGGCCGCGGCCTCGGGCTCGGGCCTGTCGATGACGCCGGGCAGCGTGATGGTGAACGTCGAGCCCCGGTCCGGCCCGGCGCTCTCGGCGGCGATCGTCCCGTGATGCCCCTTGACCACCGCTTTCACGATGAACAGGCCGAGGCCGGTGCCCGGCCGGCTGCGGCGCACCTCGGTGCCGATGCGGTAGAAGCGGTTGAAGATGAAGGCCAGGTGGTGGCGGCTCATCCCGACGCCGTGATCGCGCACGCGCAGGAAGGCCTGCCCGTCGCCGTGGGCGCCCAGCTCGACCTCGACCTGCACCCGCTCCTTCGAGTACTTCACCGCGTTGTCCAGGAGGTTCAGGACGGCGGTCTCCAGGGCCTCGGCGTCCCCCCGCAGCACCAGGGCCGCCGGGCCCTCGCAGCGGATCAGCTCCGGCCCGAGCTGGTGCCGCGTGCGGGTCAGCTCGATGCACTTCCGCACCAGCCTGGCGAAGTCGAGGGGCTGAGGGTCGACCACGGGGCGGTCGGTGTACATCGCCGCGTTCAGGACGTTGTTGATGGTGGCGTTGAGGCGCTCGATGTCCTGGCGCATGGTCCGGTAGAACTCGGCGCGCCGGCTCTCGGGCACGTCGCGGAGCTCGAGGGTGTCGAGGTACAGCTTCAGGGACGCCACGGGCGTCTTCAGCTCGTGGGTCACGGCGCTCACGAAGTTGCTCTGCCGCTCGTTGAGCCGCACCTCGCGCACCAGCAGGATCACGAGCAGGCCGAGGCCGGCGATGAGGAGCAGGAACAGCATCATCCCGAAGAAGTACACGACGAAGCGGACCGTCTGGAACTCCCGCGCGACGCGGGCCTCCTCCGAGGCCAGGAACTGCCAGCCGGCATTCAGGGCGATCGCGACCAGGATCAGGAAGATCCCGACCGTGACGTGGAACCACTTGGGGCGCCTGACCGGAGAGAGCTGGGAGCCCGGCACGGCGGGCCTCGCCCTACGAGAAGAAGCGGTCGAGGCGGCGCGCCAGCGCGAAGGGGTTCACGCCGCGCCAGAACCGACCCGATGCCAGGAGGCGGAGGTGCGCGCCCAGCCGGCGCGTGAGGCCGACTCCGTGGACGGCGGGCACGGCCGCCCTCATGAAGGCGGCGAAGCCTCCGCCATAGGGAAACCACCAGGCGGCGGCGCGCCGCGAGCCGTCCCAAGTCACGTACTTGGCCCGCGCCATCTCCCGCAGCCCGAGTGCGCCGTGGGCCCGGCCGATCCCGCTCTTCCCCACGCCGCCGTACGGGGCCGTGGGCTCGCCGATGCTCGAGACGCAGTCGTTGATCGTCACGACGCCCGCCCGCAGCTCGCCCTGCAGGCGCGCCGCTACGCGCCGGTCGCGCGTCCAGCCGCTGGCCGTCAGGCCGTACTCGCTGTCGTTGGCGAGCGCGATCGCCTCGTCCACGTCCCTGACCACGCACACGGGCAGCACCGGGCCGAAGGTCTCCTCGCGCATGACCCGCATCGAGTGGTCGACGCCCGAGAGCACGGTGGGCGGGTAGAAGAACCCCCGGCCGGGCGGGCGCGCGCCGCCCGCCAGGGCCTTGGCGCCGCGGGCCAGCGCGTCCCTCACGTGCTCGTCCACGAGGGCCCGCTGCCGCTCCAGGGTCATCGGCCCCACGTCGGTGTCGGGGTGGAGCGGGTCGCCGCACCGGAGGCGGCCCGTCTCTTCCAGCACCCTGGCGAGGAAGGCCTCGGCGACCGGGGCTTCGACGTAGACGCGCTCGACCGAGACGCAGGTCTGGCCGGTGTTCATGAAGGCGCCCCACACGATGCCCCGGGCCGCGCGGCCGAGGTCGGCGTCGCGGCACACGACGGCGGCGTCCTTGCCGCCCAGCTCGAGGACGACCGGCACGACGTTCCGGGAGGCCGCGGCCATGACGCGCTGGCCGGTGGCCACGCTCCCGATGAACACGATCTTGCCGAGACGCGGATCCTCGGCCAGGCGCGCCGCGATCTTGTCGTCCACGGCGAGGACGCTCAGCACGCCCTCGGGCAGGCCGGCGCGCCGGAACAGGTCGCCGATCCTGAGACCGACCAGCGTCGTGGCGGGCGCCGGCTTCAGGACCACGGCGTTGCCGGCCGCCAGCGCCGCAGCCGCAGCGCCCAGCGGCAGGAAGAGCGGGTAGTTCCACGGCGTGATGGCCAGGACCACGCCGTAGGGCTCGAACACCAGGCGGGCGTCCTTGTGGACGAAGAGGGGCACCTCGCTCTCGAGGGGCTCTGCGCGCAGCGCCTGCTCGGCGTGGAGCGCCAGGTGGCGGAGCGCCTCGAGGCTCGGGAACACATCGGCGGCGAGGGCCTCGGACAGCGGCTTGCCCTGCTCCGTGGCGATGAGGCGCGCGACGTCTTCGGACTCGGCGGCCAGCAGGTCGCGGGCACGAAGCAGGACGCGGCCCCGCTCGCGGAACGAGAGGCGCCCCCACGCGGCCGCGGCGCCACAGGTCGCGGCGACAGCCTCGTCGGCCTGCGCGGCGTCCAGCAGGCTGGCTTCGGCGAACGGCTCGCCGGTCGCAGGGTTGACCGCCGCGCGCGTCCCGCCGCGGCCCACGAGCTCGCGGTTCGCCACCCAGGAGTGGCGCGCCTCGAGGGCCCGCTGGGCCGGGGCGGCCGCCGTCGCCATGAGGCGAAGATATCCGGTTACGGGCGCTGGCGTAAAGCGACGGGGCCGTCGGGCGCCACCGCGCCCGGCTACAATGGTTCCCCGATGCTCGACGAGGCCGCGGCGCTCCGCGAGATCAACGCATCGTTCTACCGCGCGCTGGAGAGCCTCGACCTGGACGCCATGGACCGGCTGTGGTGCCACGAGCGCTGGGTGCGCTGCGTCCATCCCGGCGGCGACGCCATCGTGGGCTGGGAGGACGTCCGGCGTTCGTGGCAGCAGATCTTCGCGAGCACGCGCTGGATCCGCGTCACCCCGACGGCCGTGGACGTGAAGGTGCTCGGAACGGTCGGGATGGTGGCGTGCTCCGAGAACATCACCGCCGCCAACGACGGCGACGTCGGGCTGGCGGTCGCCCAGGCCACGAACCTGTTCCAGCGCACGCCGGCCGGCTGGCGCATGGTGCTGCACCACGCCTCGCCGGCGCCGGTGCAGCTCACGAGTCCCGAGACCGGGAGCGCGTAGCTCTCGCGCCGGTCACGGGCGGGCCGCCTTCGCCTGCGGCACGATCCGGTTCAGCTCCGCGGCCCAGTTCTGAACCACGACGATGCGGTAGTCGTCGCTGTTCTCGACCATCAGGAACCGTCCGTCCGGCGCGACGTCGCAGCGCTGGTGGCCCATCAGATCCAGCGTGTAGGCGCCGTCGAACAGCTCGACCGGCCTGGCCGCCGTGAGGGTGGGCGTGAAGCTCATCGCCGCCGCGAGCACCTTGCCGCCGCGTCGGAAGAACAGCTCCCGGCCGTCGGCCGACCAGATCGGCGACAGGCCTCCGTCGATCGACACCGCGATCTTGGGCCCTGGCCCGGGATACGGAGCCACATACACCTGATAGGAGCCTGTTTCGTCGCTCACGTAGGCCATCCAGCGACCGTCGGGCGAGAAGCGCCCCGAGCGCTCGTTGAAAGGCGCAGCGAGAAAGCGCCGGGCACTTCCGTCGGTAGAGAGGATCCAGATGTCCGAGGCCCCATCGAAGAAGGCCAGCTCGCCCGTTCGGGAGTTCCAGGAGCTCGCCACCAGGAGGCCGCCATCGCCCGCGCGCAGGCGCTCCGGCCCTGCGCTGCCGTCAGCGGGCTGCCGGAAGAGGCCGCCCTTCCCGTCGATCACAGCCCAATACGTCGCCCAGAGCCCGTCGGTGCTCCAGATCGGGAAGGAAGCGTTGTCCGACGACAGCAAGCGCCGAGTGCCCCGCTCGATGTCGCGCACGTGGACTTCCCGCCCGATGTTGAGCAGGGCCTGCCTTCCGCCGCCGGCAAGGTCCAGGTGCGAGTAGTCCAACCGCTCTCCTGGGATCGGCGTCGGGCGCCCGGTTCGATCCACCCAGACGAGCCGAGCGCTCGAATCGCCCCGTTCGGGGACGTAGACCATCGTCCCGTCCGCCGCTAGATAGGGACCTCGCCGGACGTGCTCGAGCACGGGGACGGCATCGCCCACGACTTCGAGCCTCTCGAGGTCGAAGCGGGATGCGAGCACCGACGCTCCCTGCCGGAAGACGAGGTGACCCGAGGGCGAGTATGCGGGTCTCGAACCGGACAATGGAAAGGTGACATGGGTCGCGCGCTCGAGATCGACGATCGCCAGCTGCGACGCGGCGCCCTTCGCGATCGCCATCAAGGCATGCTTGCCCCCGGGCAGGTGGAAGGGATCGATGTGTCCCGTCTCCCCGGCACTCGCGTCGACGTGCGTGAGCGGGACAGCGGGTCCGCCGGAGCTCGGCGCGCGCAGCAGCCCGGAGGGATGGCCGATCAGTATCTGGCCGTCAATACCCCAGCTCAGACCCGTCTCGTCGGTGTCGTCGATGCGGGCGAGATCCTGCGCCCGGCCGCCGTGAATCGAGACTTTTCGGAGGCCGCGAGGGTCCTGGACCGCGAGCCATTCGCCATTCGGCGAGAACGCCATGCCGTTGGCTTCGCGCGCATCCGCCAATGGCACGGCGTCCAGGCCGTCGAGCGGGCGGACATAGACGTCGACGTCGTTGTCGCGGCGGCCGTAGTAGGCGAGCTGTGTTCCCGTCGGCGACAAGGCGACGTCGAAATCGGTCCAGTTCGGGACCGACCGCCAGGGCAGGTCGATCGCAAACCGCCGCAGGGGTATCCCTGCCGACGGCTCCAGCCGCTTCGACCACACCACGATCGCCGTCAGCGCCAGGCCGGCCGAGAGCAGCCAAGGCGCGAGCGACGCCACCCGCCTCCCCGCGGATCGGGTCACGAGCGGAGCGGCCTCGCCGACACGAACCTCCTCGAGAACGTGGCGCGCGTCGCCGATATCCCTCAGCCTCTCGCGAGGGTCTTTCCTCAGACAGCGGTCGATCAAGCGACGGATGCCGGAGGGCACCTCCGGTCCGAGAGCGGCGAGGTCGGCAGGATCCTTGATCACCGCCGCCAGGATCTCGGAAGCGGTTTCGCCCCCGAACGGGCGCCGTCCCGTCAGCATCTCGTACAGCACGACCCCGAAAGCCCAGACGTCGGCGCGCTTGTCCACCCGCCGGCCACGCGCCTGCTCGGGCGACATGTACGCCGCTGTACCCAGGATCACGCCGGCTTCGGTCCCCGCCCGCGTCAGCGTCGGCGAGTGCGACAGCTCCGGCCTCGAGCCTTCCCCGCCGTCGCCCGCGCAGGCTTTGGCCAGACCGAAATCCAGCACTTTCGCCCTGCCGTCCGGCGTCAGCTTCACGTTCGCGGGCTTCAGGTCGCGGTGCACGATGCCGCGCTCGTGCGCCTCCTCCAGCGCATCCGCGACCTGGCGTGCGATCGTCAGGGTTTCGTCGATCGGGATCGCTCCCCGCTTCAGCCGCTCGGCGAGGTCCTCGCCTTCGACCAGCTCCATGGCCAGGAAATGGACGCTCGAGCCGTCGTCGAGGGTCGCGCTCTCGAAGCCATACACGTGGGCGACGTTGGGGTGGTTGAGCGAGGCCAGCAGCTTCGCCTCGCGCTCGAAACGCGCGAGCCGGTCGGGATCACTCGCTACGAGCGCCGGCAGCACCTTGATCGCCACGTCGCGGCCAAGCTTCGCGTCGGTGGCCCGATAGACCTCGCCCATGCCGCCGACGCCGAGAGGCGCGACGATCCGATAGGGCCCCAGACGGCTGTAGTCCATTCCGGGCGCGTCGCCTATCGAAGGTGGCCGACCTTCGACTGGAGGAACGCCCGGCCCCGCTTGAACTCGGCCAGGTCGCCACGCTTCAGAGCGGCGATCGTCTCCTGCGCGCGTGCGGCGAGCTCGGCCTGGTCCAGCGCCTCGAGCTCGTCCTTCACCTGGCGCAGCTTGTCGGCGACGCTGTCGAGGCTACCCACGTCGGTCGCGTTGAGGGTGGAGAGGATCACGTCGATGCGGTCGACCGTCGCCATTGCGTCACCGTATCATACGAGCGCATGCCTGCTAAGGAACGCTACAAGGTCGTCATCCTCGGCTCCGGCCCCGCCGGGCTCACGGCCGCCCTCTACGCGTCCCGCGCCAGCCTCGAGCCCCTCGTCGTCGAGGGCGGGGGCGGCGACGATCCCACCGACGTCCCCGGCGGGCAGCTCATGCTCACGACCGACGTGGATAACTACCCCGGCTTCCCCGAGGGCATCCTGGGCCCCGAGCTGATGGCGCGGATGCGCAAGCAGGCCGAGCGCTTCGGGACCGAGTTCGCGTTCGGGGCCCTGGCCCAGGCGAGCCTTCGGGAGCGGCCGTTCACGCTGACGCTCGCCGAGGGGCAGATCCACGCCGACGTGCTCATCGTGGCGACGGGGGCCCGGGCCAGGTGGCTCGGCCTGCCCGACGAGCTCGACTTCCGCACGAAGATCGGGGGCGTCTCGGCCTGCGCGACCTGCGACGGCTTCTTCTACAAGGGCAAGGACGTGATGGTGGTGGGCGGCGGCGACACGGCGATGGAGGAAGCCACGTTCCTGACCAAGTTCGCCTCCAAGGTCACGGTCGTCCACAGGCGCGACGCGCTGCGGGCGTCGAAGATCATGCAGGAGAAGGCGCGGGCGAACCCCAGGATCGCCTGGCTCCTGGACAGCGCCCTCGAGGGCTACCTCGGCAAGGACGAAGGGAAGCTGCGCGGCGTGCGCGTCCGCAACGTCAAGACCGGAGCTTCGAGCGAGGCCGCCTGTGGCGGCGTCTTCATGGCGATCGGCCACGAGCCCAACACGGGGGCCTTCAAGGGCCAGCTCGAGATGGACGAGAACGGCTACCTCCTGACCCGCGACGGCACCACGGCCACCAGCGTCCCGGGCGTCTTCGCCGCCGGCGACGTGCAGGACCACCGCTACCGGCAGGCCGTCACCGCCGCGGGCAGCGGGTGCATGGCGGCGATCGACGCGGAGCGGTTCCTGAGCCACTGACGCTCTCGACGGCCGCGGGACGACCGTCGACGAGGACCCCGGTGTTACCTTTGGTACTCGTTCTGGAACGAGTACCGCCCGGACCACGCCTGGAGCTGCGCGTCGCATGAATGGCCGTCGCATCCTCTTCCTCGCGCCCCAGCCGTTCTTCGAGGTGCGCGGGACGCCGCTGGCCGTGCTCGCGATGGTGCGCGCGCTCTCGGGTCTGGGCCACCGCGTCGAGCTCCTCAGCTATCCCCAGGGCGATGCCGTCGACGTGCCGGGTCTCGTCCATCGCCGCAGCCTGCCCTTGCCGGTCGGCCGCGTGCGCGCCGGCGCGTCGCTGGCCAAGCTCCTCCTCGACGTGCCGTTCCTGGCCGAGGCCGTGTGGCTGCTCTTCACGCGCCGCTACGACGCGGTGCACGCCGTCGAGGAAGCGGCCCACCTCATCGCCCCTTTTGCGCGGCTCCGCGGCGTGCCTCTCGTCGCCGACGTGGATTCCTCGATCCCCGAGCAGCTCCGCGAGTCCGGCTTCGCACGGCGCGGACCCCTCTTGTGGGCGGCCCAGGCCCTCGAGCGTCACGCGCTCCGGCGAGCGGCGGCGGTCGTCACCGTGTGCGCGAGCCTGACCCGGGGAGTGAAGCAGCAGGCTCCGGGCGCCCGCGTCTTCCAGATCGAGGACCCGCCCCTCGTCGACGGGACGCCCGCGGACGCGGCCGCCGTGAGCGCGCTCCGCGCGTCGCTGGGCCTCGGCCCCGAGCCCGTCGTGCTCTACACCGGCAACTTCGAGCCCTACCAGGGCGTCGCGCTGCTCGTCGACGCCGCCGCGCGGGTCGACGGGACGCAGTTCCTCTTCGTCGGCGGCGAGCCCGGCGAGATCGACGCGCTGCGAGCGAGGAGCGGGCGCCTGTTCTTCGCCGGCAAGCGCCCGCCAGCCGAACTGCCGCTCTTCCTGGCCCTCGCCGACGTCGTCGCGTCGCCCCGCTCGCGCGGAACGAACACGCCCTTCAAGGTCTACACCTACCTGGCCTCGGGCAAGCCGATCGTGGCGACGCGCATCGAGACCCACACTCAGCTTCTCGACGACGGAACCGCGTTCCTCGTGGAGCCGACGCCCGAAGGCCTCGCCGCGGGCATCCGCCGCGCGCTTGCGGATCCGGCCGAGGCCCGGGTCCGAGCCGAACGCGGGCGCGCGCTCCTCGAACGCGAGTACAGCGCGGCGCGCTACGCGGAGAAGGTCGCGGCGGCCTACGCGGCGCTCGCGTAGTCAGGAGGCGGGCGCCGCCGCCTCGCCGGGCAGCGCCTCGAGCAGGCTCGGCGCGATCGAGAGGCCGAGGACCACCGCCACGAGCGCCGCGAATGCGAGCCGGCGCGCCGGCACGCCCCTCCACGGCGCTTCGGCGAGAGCGTAGGCCGCGAATGCGAGCACCACCGGCATGATCGGGACGCGGTAGCGCGCGAAGCCGTGTGTGACCACGTGGAGCAGGTTGTAGTAGACGAGGAAGCCGAGGAGCAGGCCGGTGACGCGACCCGGGGGGGCCACGCTCGCGCCCCAGGCGAATGGCAAGAGGAGCCCCAGGTAGGGCGCCACGAACAAGAAGCCCGCGACCCTGCGGGCCTCGGGCGTCACCGGCCCATAGGCCTCGCGATCGATCTGGGCGAGGGCCAGGCTGTCGGCCTCCCAGAAGCGCGGCATCTCGGCCTTGAGCTTCTCGAAGAGCCACGCGGGCTGGCGTGCGCGGATCGCCTCGATGCCCTTGCGGCGCGCGTACTCGTACTTGGCGACCCGGCCCGGCACGCGCGCGTACTCGGCGTACACCTCCTCGCGCGTCATCGGCGCGTTGCCCTGCCACAGGTTGAGCCCGCCGGCCGTCGAGACCGGCACGAACGCGTGCCACACCATCCAGTTGCGTGCCGTCCACGGGACCACCACGAGGGCGGCGGCCAGGGCGAAGGCACCTGCGAGCCGCCTGCGGCCGGGACGGGCCCCGAGCCAGAGCGCGGCGATCGGCACGAAGTAGAGCGCCGTCTCGCGGGTCAGGATCGCCAGGCCGAACAGCAGCCCGGCGGCGAGGGCGTCGGCGCGCGTCCTCTCCGCATCCGCGGCGACGAGACGCTCGAAGCCCCACCAGACGAGCACCAGGAACAGGGTCTCGGACCAGAAGTGCGCGGTGTACCACACGAGGTCCGGATACACGGCG
>DASSJI010000129.1:0-6051 GCA_035691285.1 Vicinamibacteria bacterium
GACGGCGCCGCAACGAGTCTCAGGCAATGACCGAAGCGCGGTCGCTCGACGACGATCAGCCGACCCTGGACCGGCCCGCCGAGGCGATCACGGGTCCGAAGCGGCGCTTCACGCCCGGCACCCTGCTGGGAGGCCGTTTCCGCGTGATCTCGCCGCTCGGTCGTGGAGGCATGGGCGAGGTGTACCGCGCCGACGACCTCAAGCTGGGTCAGCCCATCGCCTTGAAGTTCGTGCGGAGCGATCTGCCGGGCGCTGCGAGGGAGCGCCTTTACGCCGAAGTACGGTTGGGCCGGCAGGTCTCCCACCCCAACGTCTGCCGCCTCTACGACATCGTGGAGGTCGACGCGCTCACCTTCATCGCCATGGAGTACGTCGATGGCGAGGACCTCGCGTCGCTTCTTTCGCGCATCGGCCACCTGGCCCCGGACAAGGCGCTGGACGTCGCCCGCGACCTGTGCGCCGGGCTCCAGGCCGCCCACGAGCGTGGTGTCCTGCATCGCGATATCAAGCCGGCCAACGTGATGATCGACGGCCGCGGCCGGGCGCGTATCACGGACTTCGGCCTCGCCGCGGAGCAGCAGGACAGGCCCGGGGCGGACAGGGCCGGAACGGCTCTCTACATGTCGCCGGAGCAGCTCGCGGGCGGCGAGGTCAGCGTCAGGAGCGACGTCTATTCATTGGGCCTGGTCTTCTACGAGATGGTGGCGGGCCGGCGTTTCTTCGACGCAGGATCGCTGGACGAGCTGCGTAGCCAGCATCGCACCGACCGTCTGCAACGCCTCGGGGCGCTTTCCGGTCTCGACCGCGCCTTCGAGCAGGTGATTGCACGGTGCCTGGAGGAGGACGCGGAGAGACGGCCGGCATCGGTTCGCGCTCTCCTCGCCTCCCTCCCCGGAGGCGATCCCCTCGAAGCGGCGATCGCAGCCGGCGAGACACCCGCGCCGGAGGTCGTCGCGGCTGCGGGCACCGCGGGTGACCTGCGCCCGGCCGTTGCGTGGGCCGCCTTGATCGGGTTCTTGGGGATGCTCGCGGTCGCCGTCCCCCTTCTGGATCGGGCGACGATGATTCCGAGGACACCTCCGCCGAAGAGGGGCGAGGTGCTGGTCGAGCGGGCGGGGAGCGTCCTCTCGGCGCTGGGACACACGGCCTCTCCCAGAGACTGGACTGCCTGGTATGAGCTCGACTATCGGCGCTTCGAGCACGTGTCTGGCCGGGATCGATCCCCGGATCGGTTCGATCGTGTCCGTGGCTCGCCTCTCTCGCCCCTGCGTTTCCATTATCGGCAGAGCCCGGGGAGCCTCGTCGCCGCGAATCGCCACGGCGCTGTGGTGCGCGGCGATCCGCCCGCGGATGTTCCTGGAATGGCCGAGGTCGATCTCGATCCCCAGGGCCGCCTCACAAGCTACCTGGGCGTCCCCCCGGCGGTCGAGGCCGGCGGCCCGTGGCCCGAGCCCGACTGGTCGACCCTCTTCCGGGAAGCGGAACTCGATCCCGCATTGTTTCGATCGGTTCCGCCCGAGCATGCCGCCCCGGTCGACTCGGATCGAAAGGCGGCCTGGGAAGGGAGTTACCCGGGAGTGCCGGACTTCACCGTGCGGCTGGAGGCGGCCGCCTATCACGGACGACCCGTGTGGTTCACCCTGTTGCCGCCCTGGGAGAAGTCGCCATCGGCGCGCCGCGAGGCCGTGGGCTCCTCACCTTATGGTCCCGTTCTGGGAGCGACTCTTGCCGTTGTCCTCCCGCTCGGGGGCCTTCTTCTGGTTCGCCGAAATTTGCGTCTGGGACGCGGGGATCGGAAGGGCTCCCTCCGTATCGCGTTCTTCTCGTTCGCGACCTACAGCCTCGGGCGGCTCTGCAATGCCGACCACGTCGCGAGCTTCGGGGATGAGTTCTGGCTGTTGATCAAGGTGTTCGCATACCCGCTGGCGTTTGCCGCCCTGCTCTGGATCTTCTACATGGCGCTCGAGCCATACGCGCGTCGCCAGTGGCCGCACATCCTGATCTCGTGGGGCCGCCTGCTGTCGGGACGATGGCGGGACCCGATGGTGGGTCGGGACCTGCTCCTCGGAGCCGCGGCGGGGGCCTTGCTCCGCGTGATCCTGGGCTTCGCTGTGAGCCTTCCTTCCTGGCTGGGTGGACCTCAGGGGGCGACGTGGGGCCTCGCCAACCCGCAATCGCTCTCCTCCTGGAAGGTCGTCCCTCATGCTCTCTTCGTCAACCTGCACAGCGCCACCCTCTGGTCGGTCGTCAACCTCTTCGTGCTCGTTCTCTTGCGGGTCGTGCTCAGGCGCAGGGCGCTTGCGCTTGCGGCCTGGTCTGTGCTGACGGCGATCAGTGGATTCCAGATGGACCTGTCTGACCCGATGGATGTGATCGTCACGAGCACGTCATTCGTTCTCGTGGTTTCAGTCTTCATTCTGGTGATGGCGCGCGGACTGCTCGGCTACAGCTCCATGCTCTTCGTGATGTTCATGACGGTGCCGGTCCACTTGACATTCGACGCCTCGGTCTGGTGGGCGCCCCGAGGCTGGGTGGTCCTCGCCGCTCTCGTGACGCTCGGTGTCTATGGCTTCCACACCGCCCTCGCTGGGAAGCCAGCCTTCGGCCGCGACTGGCTGGAGACCTGATTCGTCGCCTACCCGCCGCGGCAAGAGGCCGACTCGCGGAGGTGATTCCGGGGGCGTGCGAAGACCATCGCTGGGTTAACTTGCGGCTGGCGAGGCGTCGGTGAGGAAGGCGACGATGCTCGATCCGCTGCAGCGCCGGAGGGTGCCCTGCAGCAGCTCGCGCTTCGGCATTGCCTTCGGCAACAGAGGCCGTCTCCCTCAGTTTGTCTGGAGGAGAGGCCGCCGATTGCTGCCCGGCCAACGGATTGGACGCCATCACAACAACATCACGGCCTGGAATCGTCAAATCACGTCAGCGGCAGTTGCGGATCGCCGGTCCCGGTCGTATTCGTTGGAAGCAAAGGAGCTAGAGCCCGCAGTGCTTCTCGACGGCAGCCGTGATGCTCTCGCTGGTCGGCGGGCTCTCGGGGAGGCCCAGCGTGTGGAGCAGCTCGTGGATGACGACCGCCTCGGCGAAGGAGGGCTCCGAGAGCGCGGCCCGGCCCAGCTCGGGGCAGACGCGGACGACGCGGCTGCCCGGGACGGTGAAGGCGTGGACGCGCGGCTTGCGGCACGGGCGCTCGTCGCTGCCGTCGTAGAAGAGGACCGTCCGCGCGTACGACGGCGCGTCCAGCGAGAGCCGGTCGAGGCGGGCCGCGAGCGGCCGGCCCGAGCCGTCGTGGAACGAGGCGAGCAGGCGCGCGCACGCGGGGTCGGCGAGCCGGTCGGCCGCGGCCCTCACCGCGCGGCGCACCGGCGCCTCGAACCAGCGGCCGGCCAGCCGGACACCGTCCAGCGAGGCCGGGTCCACCGCGCCGAGTCCCAGCACCATCAACAGGCTCGTCACCATCTCCGCCGTCTCCGCGCCCCTTCTGCGGAAGATCGAAAGGGCGGGCGGGGGAGTCGTGAGGGTGCCGCGATGTCACGCCGCGGTTTTCCGGATGGAGGGACGTGGACGTGGCGATGACCTACTGCTTCGACGACGTCGAGATCGACGCCGAAGGGTTCCGGGTCACCAAGGGGGGCGGGCCCGTCCGCCTGGAGCCGAAGGCCATCGAGCTGCTGCTGTTCCTGGCGGCCAACCCCACGCGGCTCGTCACGAAGGCCGAGATCCAGGGCGCGGTCTGGAAGAACACGTTCGTCACCGAGAACGCGCTCACGCGGCTGGTCGCCCAGCTGCGCAAGGCGCTCGGCGACGACGCGAAGGAGGCCCGCTACATCGAGACCGTACCGACGCGCGGCTATCGCTTCGTCGCCCCGCTGCGGGCGGCACCAGGGCAGCGCCCGCCCGAGCCCGCACGGCGGCCGAGCCTGCTGTCGATCGCCGCCCTCGTCGGCTGCCTGGTCGGGATCGCGCTGCTCGTCCCGACGCTACAGGGCTGGGCGGCGCGCGGCCGCCGCGCCGAGGCGGGCGGCCCCGGCGAGCGCGCGGTCGAGCGGCAGGTGAGCACGACGGCGACGCTGAACGCGTTCCCTCGCTTCTCCCCCGACGGCTCCTCGGTCGCGTTCGCCACGCTGAAGCAGGGCTCGATGGAGATCGTCGTGCGCCCGCTCGCGCTGGGCGCGAAGGAGGCGGCGATCACCGGCGACGGCATGCAGAACGTGCAGCCCGCGTTCTCGCCCGACGGCCGGCTGCTGGCGTATCACTCGGTGGGGCGGGGCGGGATCTGGCTGGTGCCGGCGCTGGGCGGCGTGCCTCGGCAGCTCACCACGTTCGGATCGAACCCGGCCTGGTCGCCCGACGGGGCCGCGATCGCCTTCCAGAGCCAGGCGTGGGTCGGCACCGGCGAGGGCTTCTACCCGGCCGCCGAGGGCTCGACGATCTGGCTCGTGCCGGCCCGCGGGGACGGCCCGCCGCGCCGCCTCACCTCGATCGAAGACGTCGGGCCCGGTGGCCAGGGCAGCCCGAGCTGGTCGCCCGACGGCCGGCGGATCGCGTTCGTCGCGGGTGGGCGCGTGTTCTCGGTGCGCCCGGACGGCGGCGGGTTGAGACGGACGAGCCGCGACGTCTGGGCGCGCGAGGTGGCCTGGGAGAACGGCGGACGCTCACAGCTCTGGACGGGCTCGCAGGCCGGCAACTGGTTCGTGTGGCGCGTCCCGGTGGCCCCGGATACCGGCGCGCCCACGGGCGAGCGCGAGGTCGTCGCGAGCGGCGGCGAGAAGGCCTCGGCGTGGTCGCAGCCGGCGCTCTCGCCCGACGGCAGGAGCGCCGCGTACGTCACGTTCCGCACCCGCCGCGACATCCTCGAGCAGAAGCTGACGCCGGACGGGCGCGCCGACGGCGCGCCCCTGCCGATCGCGGGCTCGGTCGCGGGCCGCAAGGTCCCGTGGGGCTTCTCGCCCGACGGCCGCCGCCTCGCGTTCGGCACCGCGCGCCCCGGCGAAGGCCAGTCGGTGTGGGTGGTGGACCTCGAGAAGGACGAAGCGCGGCTGGTGCTGGAGCAGGCCGACCTGAGCTGGAGCCGCGCGTGGTTCCCGGGCGGCCGACGGCTCGGATACGTGGCGCCCGGAGCCCGCGGGCGGAGCTTCTGGAGCGTCGACGTCGAAACCGGCGAGGCCCGCGAGCATCGCCCTCTCGAGGACCACATCGCGTGGGCCCCGGCGCTCTCGCCGGACGGCACTTCGCTGCTCGCCCACGGCGCACGCCGCGGCGGGCTCAACGTCTGGAGGATGGACCTTCGCGGCGGCCCGTCGCGCGCGCTCACGAACGACTCCGAGGGGATCGGCTGGCCGGTGTGGTCGCCCGCCGGCGACAAGGTCGCGGTCGAGATCATGCGCGAGGGCCACACGCGCATCGGCTGGATGCCCGCCGCCGGCGGCCCCGTGCGCGAGCTGGTCTCGACGCCGGGACAGAGCTTCCCGAACTCGTTCAGCCCGGACGGCCGACGGATCGCGTTCGCCGGCCAGCGCCGCGGGATCTGGAACGTCTACTGGGTCTCGCTGGACGGCGGGGCGGAGCGGCGCGTCACGTCCTACGGCTCGCCGGCGCTCTACGTCCGCTACCCGGAGTGGTCGCCGCGCGGCGACCGGATCGCGTTCGAGTACGCGGAGAGCACGTCCACGGTGTGGGTGACGGAGCTCCGGGCGGAACGGTGATCACGCATCTTTGATAGAAAGTCAACGACTGGTCGAATAGGGAGGGCCGATCGCCAAGGTGACCGCGTTCCAGGCCAAGACCCGCTTCGAGGAGCTGCTGGAGCCGTGCCGTGCCCGGGCTGCGCGAGCTGCAGGATCGCATCCGCAGGAGATCCAGGGAGAAGCTGTCCGACAGTGATGTGCGCGCGGCCATCGAGGAGGGTCGGTCGCGACGCCGCCCTTCGTCGTGGACGCGGCGGTCGCCGTCGGCTGGGTGCATCCGGCGCAGGCCACCGACGAGACGAGGCGGCCCGACGAGCCTGGCCCAAGAGGCGATCGAGACGATACCGCCAGTTCGCGTCTCGCGAAC
>DASSJI010000130.1:0-5637 GCA_035691285.1 Vicinamibacteria bacterium
ACCGTGAACGACGTCGGGGCCGACAACTACGATTTCGGCGTGAGCCTGGGCGGTCCGCTGATGAAGGACAAGCTGTTCTTCTTCGGCGCCTTCAACCCCCAGTACCAGACCCTCACGCGCGTCGCTCCGGACGGCTTCCCGCTCGAGTCGCTGGGCGAGGTGGACCGGAAGCGGCGCACGCTGTCGTACGCCGGCAAGCTCACCTGGCAGGCGAGCACCAACCACCGCTTCGACTTCTCGGCCTTTGGCGATCCGTCCCACGGCGATCTCGGTCCGCAGCGCCCGAACGCGCTGAAAGGCGCCGCCGACCAGGGCCGCTTCAGCGAGCTCGAGTACGGCGGCCACAACCAGGCGCTGCGCTACGACGGCATCCTGTCCCCGAGCTGGCTGATCGAGGCCAGCGCGTCCAGGGCGTCTACGAACATCACCGAGACGCCCGGTCTCGACGCGCCTTCGGTGACGGACCGCACCGTCGTCCCCAACATCGTGCGCGGCGGCATCGGCTTCTACGACAAGGACGCCAAGGGCGAGAGCCTCCAGCTCTCGTTCAAGTCCACGAACATCTTCGAGGCCTTTGGACGCCACCAGTTCCGCTACGGCGTGCAGTGGGAGTCGGTGGACTACGACCGCGGCTTCAGCCGCTCCGGTCCCACCTTCACGCTGCCCGATGGCCAGGTCACGAGCACCGGCGCCCAGATCCAGATCCGCACCGACGCCGTCTACGGAAACATCTACCGTGTGGTCCGCGCCAACGTCGGTCCGATCGTCTCCACCAACCAGAAGTACCTGAACTTCTTCGCCCAGGACACCTGGCAGATCGGCAGCCGGCTAACCGTGAAGCCCGGCGTACGCTGGGAGCGCCAGCAGCTCAACGGTGGCTTGATCGAGGGCAGCCCCTACTGCTTCGAGGGCGAGTCGAAGGTCGGCATCGTCGCCAACGGCTACGAAGCGCAGAGCGGGCCCGGCATCGCCTGCCAGTACACCTGGAGCAACAACTGGAGCCCGCGCCTCGGCGCGACCTATGACATCACCGGCAACGGCAAGTCCAAGCTGTACGCGAGCTGGGGCCGCTTCTACGTGAAGATCCCCAACGACCTCGCCGCCCGCGCCCTCGCGGCCGACGCCGCGACCACGCGCGTGGACTACTTCGATGAAGCCCTGACCCAGGTCGTGCCCCAGGGCGTGCTCGCCCTCGGCACCGCCAACCACTACCTGCCGCCCACCGGCGCCCCCGCCATCTTCGAGAACGGCTCCAAGCTGACCTACACCCAGGAGTTCGCCGGCGGCCTCGAGTACGAGGTGGCGCCCTCCCTCAACATGGGCGTGCGCTACATCCACAGGAGCATCCCGCGCATCCTGGAGGACTACGCCCAGGCCACCCCGGTCATGTACGAGATGGGCTTCCCGGGGCTCTCCAACGTGATCTACCTGATCGACAACGTCAACGCGAACACCCCGGTCCTGGATCCCACCACCACCCCTGGCTTCGAGCAGCTGGGCCGGTCGTCCTTCGAGGACCCCGAGCACATCTACGACTCGGTGGAGATCACGGCCAACAAGACCTTCTCCGGGAACTGGTCGCTGCTCGCGTCGTATCGCTGGTCGAAGCTGCGGGGCAACTTCGAGGGCTTCTTCCGCTCCGACAACGGCCAGTCCGACCCTGCGATCACCTCGCTGTTCGACTTCCCGACCAACGACCCGAGCTACAGCCAGGTCGGCGTGCCTCAGTTCGGCTACCGCGGGGACATCCGCTATCAGGGCAACACCCTGGGCGACGGGCTACTGCCCAACGAGCGGCCGCACCAGTTCAAGCTGTACGGGAACTACGCCTGGAGCAACCTGAACATTGGCGTCGGCTTCAACGCGGGCTCCGGACGGCATCTGACCGCGCTCGCGGCCAACCCGATCTACGGCAACTCCGGCGAGATCCCCGAGACGCTCCGGGGCGGCGGCATGCAGACCGTGGACGGCTTCCTGGAGAACACCAAGGCCGAGGTGATCTTCGACCTGCACGCCGACTACACGTTCAAGGTCAACGACAGCCAGCGCCTGGTCCTGATCGCCGACGCGTTCAACCTCTTCGACAACCAGGACCCGACCTGGTACGACATCTACACCGAGACGACACCCGGCGCGCTCAACCCGAACTTCGGCCACCCGATCTTCCTCGGCGCCGGCAACACCAACTCGTTCCACCTGCCGCGGCAGATCCGCCTCGGCGCGCGCTTCGAATGGTAGAGAGGTAGCCCGTCCCGGTCGCCGTCGCGGCCGGCAGCGTTCCAAGGGGGCGGGAGCGATCCCGCCCCCCTTCGTATCTCCGGGCGCCCGACCGCTCAGATCCCGTAGCGACGGCGGACGTAATCGAACCACAGGGCCACGAACTCTGTCTCGTCGAGGCCCAGCACGGTCTCGAGCGATCCGCCTGCGACGACGAGGGCGCGGAGGGCGCCGCGCCCCCAGGTCTCGACAATGAACTCCGCGATCACGCCCCCGACCTCGTAGATCGCCGTGTTCTCGATCCGGTCGAGGTCGGCGAGAGTCGGAGGCTGATGAGCGCGCAAGTACGGGAGCGATCCAGGGTCCACGATCTGGCCCGCCTCGTAGAGCGCCACGGCTTCCCACAGCCACCGGGGGTTGTTCGCGATGGCCGGATTCACGCGCAGGCTGACGCAATGGGCGAACTCGTGGACGATGGCGACGAGGCCGTTCGCGTAGCTCCATTGCGACGCAAGGTTGGGCGAGAGCACGTGGATCTCGCTCGGCCCGTTCACCAGCCCCGAGGCGAAGGAGGGTACGCTGCCGACGAGCGGAACCACCGCCGCCCGGAAGGACTCGCGGTCGGGGTAAAGGGTCACCGTGACGGCCGGCATCTCCCCGAGGCCCAGGTCGCCGAGGATGGGCCCACGCTGGGCCTCCACTTCCTCAGCAGTGGCGGCCACGCTGGCCGCATCGATCTGCGTGTATCGGAACGTGAAGTGCGGCGACGAGTGCGACGTGAACGGGATCGGTGTCGACGTGGGACCCGAGGGACTGCCGCCGCCGCAGCCAGCCAGGAAGACGAGGGCCCACCACCCCGCGACTGCCCGAGGGCGGAACGCGAGCGTCCCGGAATCGGCCACCGCGCCCCTCACCGTACCGGCTCCTTCCAGCCGGCGCCCTGGTACTCCATGTAGTCCGCCGTTCGTTGCGCGACTTCCCGGCCGAAGTAGAGGTCCACGACATGAAGGGCCAGGTCGATACCCGAGCTGAGCCCCCCGGCCGTGAAGATGCGGGCGTCGCTGCGCACGAACCGCCGGCCGCGCTCCAGCTTCACGCTCGGGAAGCGCCGGGCGAACGTGTCGTGGAAGTCGTGGTGGGTCGTCGCCGGCTTGCCGTCGAGGAGGCCTGCCTCCCCCAGCTTGAACGCGCCCGTGCAGACCGACATCACGACGTCCGTCCGTGGATCGGCGGCCACGCGCTTGAGCCACTCGACGAGCCCGGGCGCGCCGCGCTGCGCGCCGACCACGACCACCTTTGGCGGCGGCGCGTCGGCGAAGGTGTGGTCGGGAACGACCGTCATGCCGCCGCTCGTGCGGATGGGCTCCCGGCTTCCGGATACCGTGTAGAGCCGGAACGGCATCTGGTCCTCGTGGCTCGATCCGCGGGACTCGACGTGGACGTCCTGGAAGACCTCCCACGGCCCCGCGAAGTCGATCATCGTGGCGGAGTCGGTCAAGACGAACGCGACGGGAATCGGCCCGGACTTCGCCCCCTGGAGGGTCTGGCCCTCGGCGGACGCAGCGAAGGCGACGAGCAGCGGGAGCGTGAAGTGCATGGCGGCCTCCTGTGGATGGTCGACAGGAGCAAGCCGCGTGCCCGCCCGCCCTCCAGCGGGCGGGCCCTACTCCGTCCCCCCTCGCTGCCGCAGGAGCGCGGCGGCCGCCTCGTTCCGGTCGCTCAGGGCGAGCGCGAGTGGCGTCTTGCCCTCGTTGTCCCTTGCGTTGACATCCGCGCCCCTTGCCAGGAGGAGTTCGACGATCTCGCGCCGCTTCTCGTCCATGCCGCCGTGATCCACGACGGCGTGGAGCGGGGTGCGTCCACGGCCAGCATCCTTGGCCTTGACGTTCGCGCCGCTGTCGACCAGCACTCTCACCGCCTCGAGCTGAGCCTCGAAGCACGCGCCGTACAGCGCCGTCTCGCCGTCCGTCTGCGGGGCGACAGCGTCCGGCTTCACACCCTTTCCGAGCAGGAGCTTGATGGCCGCCACCTGGCCCTCCCGCGCGGCGACCTGGAGCGGGGTCCGGCTGAACTCCAACGCGTCCAGCGGGTTGCCCCGGGCGATCAGCAGCTCCATCGTGGCGACGTGGCCGCCCCGGGCCGCGGCGTGCAGCGGCGTGCCCGCGGCGTCCCGCATGAAGCCGGTGGCGCGGAGCGAGGCCTTCTTGTCGAGGAGCTGCTTCACCAGTTCCGTGTGCCCGCCGAGGGCCGCGTAGTAGACCGGCCCGAGGCCCTTGTCGTCGCCGATGTTCACGTCGATGCCGCGGGCCAGGAAGGTCTGGACGATCTCCGCCTGGCCCTGCATCGCCGCCCAGTGGAGCGGGCTCTCGCCGCTCTGGCCCCTGGCCTTGGCGTTCCCGCCCCGCGACAGCGTCAGCTCGACGAACGCCTTGTGCCCCTTGCCCGCCGCGATGTGCAGAGGCGTGAGGCGCCGCTCGTCGGCTGCGTCGGGGTCGGCCTTCGCGTCGAGCAGCGCCTGGGCGGCCTCGACGGAGCCGTCGAAGGCCGCGAGGTGGAGCGGCTGCTTCTGATCCTCGTCGGCGGCGCCGACGTTCGCGCCGCGCTCGATGAGCAGCTTCACCACGTCGGTCCGCCCTTCGAGGGCGGCCCAGTGGAGCGCCGTGCGCTTCGTCTTGTCCGGCGCGTCGACCTCGATACCCCCGTCGAGCAGTCCCTTGACCGCTTCGAGCTGGCCCGTTCGGGCCGCCGCCTGCAGGCCGCCCCTGCCCGCATGCTCGAGCAGCTCCCTGGCGCGCTTGCGGTCGTCCGCGTCGCCGTCGCGCAGGACCGTCTTGAGGGCCGCCACGACCTGCGCCGAGGCCTCGTCGAGGCCGTAGAGAGCTCCTGCGGCCTGAAGGCGCGTGCCGGGATCCGGATCGTCGAGGCGCTTCACCAGCTCCGGAACGGCGGGCCGCGCGGCCTCGCCCAGGTTCCACAGGGCGCCGGCGGCGTTGTAGCGGACTTCCTTGACCGGGTCGCGAAGCGCCGCGGTCAGCGCGGCCACGGCCTCCTCGGCCTTCATGTCGACGAGCCGGTACGAAGCCTCGATACGCTTGTCGTCCTTCTTGTCGCCGAGCTGCTTGATCAGCTTGGCCACCTGCCTGGCGTCGGCCGCCTCGACCAGAGGGGCCGCCAGGCAGGCGATCAGGAGCAGCAGGGCCATCGCGGGGAGTAAGTGTACGCTAGAGGGCCGCAGGCGAGCGGAGGAGGCCGGCATGGAGAAAGGACGCGCTCCGCGACAATGACCGACCGGCGCGCGGTGCTCCGATGGCTGACCTCCGGCGCCACGCTGACTGCGCTCGGGCCGAAGGAACTGCTCGCGCTCGGCTGGCGGGCGCTCGACCTCGAGACCGGCCGCACGCTCGTGGCGGCGTGCGAGCG
>DASSJI010000131.1:0-19843 GCA_035691285.1 Vicinamibacteria bacterium
ACAGGCCTCGCGCTCATCGCCTCGCAGGCCGTGCGTGCGCGCGATCGCGGCGAGGCCGTGCTGACCCTGCTGCTCCCCGATGGCCGCGTGCTGTTCGCGCTGGACGTGGAGCCTCCGCGCCGCGCCGCGGCGGCGTTCGGGGTCGGAGGGATGAGCGTCGAGCTGGCTCCGACGCGCCTTCAGTTCCGGGGCCGCCTCGCCGCGTGGGAAGGCGAGTCCTTCCCGCCGGGACCGGTGCCCTTGCTCCTCGCGCCGCGCGTCCACTCCGTCGAGCTGTCCCTCTCCTTCGAGCCCGCGACGCCCGCCGTCGACCTGACCCTGACCCTCGACGCCGAGGCGCGCCGCGTCCTCGAGCCGCTCGGCCGGCATCACTTCGAGCAGTCAGGCGTGTTTCGCGGAGAGGCCATCGTCGACGGCCGGCGCTTTCCCATCGTGGCCACGGGAAGCCGCGACCACACCTGGGGACGGCGCGAGTGGGGAGCCGCCGACCACTGGCGGCTGTTCGTCGTGCGGTTCGGGGACGACCTCGCGCTGCACGCCCTGAGCGTGAGCTGCCAGGGGCGGCGGATCGCGGGCGGCTTCCTCTGGGACGGCCGCGAGGCGCTCGCCCTGGCCCGCGTCGAGCACACGGTGGAGGGCGGTGGAGGCGTCCTGCGCGGCTTCGACCTGGAGGCGCAGACGCGCGGCGGCCGCCGGCTCCTGCTGCGCGGCGACGTGCTCCGCCGCGTGACGATCCCGGTGCAGGCCGAGACCCGCCCGCTCTCGTTCCTGGTGCGCGGCCCCTACGCCCTGCGCCTTCACGAGCACTTCACGCGCTATCGCCTCGGCGAGCGCGAGGGCCTCGGCATCGCGGAGCTGACGGAGCGGCCCGCGTGAGCACGCTGCCCGTCGAGGCCTTCGAGCTCGTCGTGGCCCCCGCGGCGGGGGCCGTGGCCCTCGCCCAGGCGGCGCGGGCCCTTGGCCTGCGGCGCGCCAGCCTCGAGCTCCTGGCGCTGGTCGCCTACGGCTATGCCCTCGAGCGCGTCGCGATCCTCGTGTTCGCGTCGCACGAGTACGGCCCGGCGTGGCGCGCCGCGCCGGGCGGCGTGCCGCTCGCGGTGGCCGTGGGCTGGGCCGCCGTGATCCTCGGCTCGGCGGCGGCGGCCTGGCGCCTGGGCCTGTGCACGCCCCTGGCGCTGGCGGCGGGCGCCGCCCTCGTGGGCGTGACCCTCGATCTGCTTATCGAGCCCGTGGCCGTGCGCGCAGGGCTCTGGCGCTGGACGCCGCCCGGGCCCTGGCTCGGCGTGCCCGTCGGCAACTTCGTCGGCTGGGCGGTGATCGTCGGCGTCTACGTCTACGGGGCCGAGCGGGCGGGAGATGCCCGGAGCGAGGTCCAGAGGGCCGCGCATCGGATCGGCCTCGGCGCCGTGGCCATCCTCGCGCTCGTCGGCGTCGGACTCCTGTGGACGCGGATCGGCGCGGAGCGGGCCTTCGCCGGCGGCCGGGCGGCCGCGGTGGCCGGCGTCACGCTCCTGCCGCTGCTCGCGCTCGCGCGGCGGGAGCCCCCGGCCCGCGCCGCGGCGGGGCTGGCCGCACGGCTGGGCCGCGCCGGAAGGCCATGGGCGCTGGGCGTGGTCGCGATCGCCTTCGGCGCGGAGGCCGTGCTGCTGCGCGAGACGGCCCTCGCCGCGGTGGCCGCAGGCGTGATCGCGGTGCTGGTCCGGACGCTAGCGAAATAGCTTGCGCAGGCCGGTGAGCGCCGAGTCCTTGGGCGAGAGCGACTCGAGCTCGGCCCGCGCCTGCTTGTGGCGCGGGTTGAGGCGCACGGCGGTCTGGAGGACGGCGATGGCCCGCGACTTCACCTTCATGGCCTTGTAGTAGAGGCCCATCTGGTAGTGCAGGTCGGCGTTGTCGGGGTCGAGACGCACGGCCTCGAGGAACTCCCGCTCCGCTTCCTTCTTGGTGCGCGGCCAGCACGCCATCGCGATGGCGAGGCGCAGCCTGTAGCCGGGGACGTCGGGCTCCAGCCCCACCAGGCTCTGGTAGACCTTGACGGCGTTGGCGTAGTCCGAGACCGCCATGCGGACGTCCCCCTCCATGACGTAACGCTGGATGTCGTTCATCCGCGCCGCCATCTCCTTGCTGTCGTGTACGGGGGCGGCGGGCGCCGGGGCCGCCGGCGCCGTGGCGGCGGGCGCCGCGGCGGGAGCCTTGGCAGGCGCGGCGGCCTCCTTGGCCCCTGCCGGGGCGGCGGGCGCCGCGGGCGCGGTTCGCGCCAGGCGCAGCATCGTCGAGGCCCGGCCCAGGACCAGCTCGATGTCCGTGCGGAGCGCCGCGTCGTCGCCGACGGCCTCCAGGAGCGCGTGGTAGCGCTCCATCTTCTCCTCGAGGGCGCGCACGATCTCCTCGCGGGGCGCCGTCCGAGACACCCTGAGCCAGGCCTCCCGGTCCAGACGGGCCGACCGCTGCAGCTCCTCCTGCACCTCCAGGCGCAGCGCCTCGCGGGCGGACGGGTCGGGACGCGTGCGCAGGGCCGAGAGCAGGAAGGTGCTCGTCTCCATCTGGACGACCGGAGCGTCGCCCTGGGCGAGGACGTCGGCGACCTCGAGCACGCCCGAGGCGTAGAGGCCGTAAGCGGCCTTGAGGCGGGCGGGGCTCAGCCCGCCCTTGTCCCACGCGAGCCGGCGCAGGGTCACGCGCCGCTGGGCCTGCTCGAGGATGTCCAGCTCCTCGGACGAGCACTTCCGCACGCCGAAGGGGAAGGGCGGCACCGCCGCGAGCTTCACCCACTGGTCGAGGTTGCCGAGGCCGGTGAGCACCAGCTCCTCGCTCTTCATGGCCTTGATGCCCATGTAGAGCATGCGGTGCAGCGAGAGGCTCACCATGTACTCGAGGGGGATCGGGCAGGGTCGCTCCGCGAAGGAGGCGGCGCCCTCGGCGAATCCGAACAGCGAGACCACGATCTGCTTCACCTGGCGCGAGACCGCGCTGCCGACCTCCTTCTTGTCCATGACCCCGGCCTGGACGAGGGCCTCGCCGAAGCGCCGGCGCTGGTCGCTGGCCACGAGCGCCGAGGCCCGGGAGAACTCCTCGTCGGTGATGCGGCCGAGAGCGAGCAGCGCCTCCCCCAGCCGGTCCTTCTTCATGTTGCTGGCGGCGAAGACGATGCGGCCGTGGTCGAAGTAGACGCTCTTCACCACCTTGCCGGAGCGCACCTCGAGGTCCCCGCTCTTGCGCTCGGCGGAGAGCCTCCGGAGCACCTCGGCGACCGGGACCTTGGCGAGATCGACGAGCATGGAGGGAAGGGAAGCCTAACGCAGCTCGGGCCAGAGCCCAAGCATCTCCCGCAGGATCTTCACGATCACGCCTGGGCTGGACAGGGTGCTCTGCCCGCGGCTCCTGGGGAAGTAGTCGACGCCGATCTGGATGATGCGGGCTCCGGAGCGCCGGGCGCGGATCAGGAGCTCGGCGTCGATGAAGCTGCCCTCGCTCCTGAGCGGGAAGCGCTCGAGGAGCGAGCGCCGGAACAGCTTGAAGGCGAAGTTGACGTCCTTGACCCGGAGCCCGAACAGCAGGCGCACCAGCCGCGTATAGAAAAAGGTGTAAACGGACCGGAGCGGTCCCTCGAGGGTACGGTCGAAGCGGTAGGCCGAGAGCAGGTCGGCCTGCTGGTACTCCAGGAGCCGCACCGCCCGCGGCAGCTCCTGGAGGTCGAAGGGCAGGTCGGCGTCGGTGTAGAGGACCAGCTCCTTGGTCGCCGCCTGGAAACCCCGGCGCAAGGTCCCTCCCAGCTTGAGGTTTCGCTCGTTCGTGAGGACGCGCACCCGCGGGTCGGCGCGGGAGAGCTCGGCGGCGATCGCCCCCGTCCCGTCGGTGGAAGCGTCGTCCACGATGACGATCTCGTGGTCGTCGGTCAGGCCCCGGAGGATGTCCTGGGCGGCGGAGACCGCGCGCCGGATGTAGGCTTCCTCGTTCCACATCGGGAACACCACCGAGATCGACGGCGGCATGGAGGCTGAAGGGTAACCCAGGCGGAGGACGGCATGAGCGAGCTGGCCAGGGACGTCATCGAGGAGGCGCGCTTCCGCACCGTGGAGGGCTTTCCGGCCCAGGTCCGTGCCGCGCTCGAGAGCATGAGCGACGAGGAGATCTGGCGGCGGCCGAGCCCGAAGGGAAACTCCGTCGGCCATCTCGTGCTCCACCTGATCGGCTCGACCCGGCTGTTCCTCGGGCGCGCCGTCGGCGGATCGGATTTCGTCCGCGACCGGCCCGGCGAGTTCGCCTTCGCTGAGATGCTCCCGCGCCAGGAGCTGCTGCGCCGCCTCGACGAGACCCTGGCCGAGGCGCAGGCCGTCTTCGCGGCCGTCACGCCCGAGCGGCTGCTCGCCACGACCGAGCGCGCGCCGGGCGGCCCCTACACGGTCCTGGCGCTGCTGCTGCGGGTGAGCCACCACTGGGCCGCCCACACCGGCCAGATCGTCTACGTGGCGAAGTGCGGGCG
This sequence comes from Vicinamibacteria bacterium, assembly GCA_035691285.1. Classification (GTDB taxonomy): domain Bacteria; phylum Acidobacteriota; class Vicinamibacteria; order Fen-336; family Fen-336; genus DATFEN01. The sequence continues at coordinate 4,481 of DASSJI010000131.1, forward strand.
TGAGGGCGCCGTCGACGAGCTGTGGCAGAAGACGATGAAGGGACGCTGACGTCCGAGGTCAGCGCGACAGCTCGCCGCGAATGTCGATGACGAAGCAGTCGCGCGACCGCACGGCCGGCGTGAGCGTGACCGTGAGGTTCATCAGGTTGCCCGCGAAGTGGCCCACGTATCTCGACGTCACGATCCCGCAGCCGCCAGACGAATAGCTGTTCGTCCCGTCGAAGCTGTTTCCGTTCAGGACCGCGCTCCCCAGTCCGAAGGAACCGCTGAACGGAGACGTGATTGTCATGTCGCTCAGCGCCAACGTGGTCCCCGTGTGGGTCACCGTGGTGCTGGCCTGTATGGGGGCCGCGTTGAACCCGCCTCCCGTGAAGGTCATGGTCCCGCGATAGGTGCCGGAAAACGACGGGGGCAGCGTCGTGGTCGGCGGCGTCGGGGCGCTGGGGCTGTCGCTTCCGCCGCACGCGCCCAACAATCCCAGCCCGGACAGCGCCGCAAGGACCATCAGTCTCTTCATGGTCTGGCCCTCCGGTATGAGGACGTCCTGGGGCCGAAGGCAGACCAGACTAGGCCCGCGGTCGGACCGCTGTCAAGATCGCGCGCGGCCCACGACCACGGCGCACGCCTCGGCGACGTGATTGTCCACCGCGAGCTGGCTCTCGTAGGCCGACAGGACCTTGCGGTCGCGGCCGACGACGTACGTCACACGCCGGGGGAGGCCAAGGAGCGGCCAGCGAACGCGGTAGGCCCGGAGGATGTTGCCCCTCGAGTCCCCGACCACGGGAAAAGGCAGGTCGAGGCTCTTGCGGAAGCGGTCCGAGGTGTCCTGGTGGTCCGCCGAGACGCCGATCACCTCGGCGCCGGCCTCCTTGAGCGCTGTGTACTCGCGGCGGAACCCGCCGGCCTCGCGCGTTCAGCCGGGCGTGAAGGCCTTGGGAAAGAAGAAGACCACGGCCTGCCGCTTCTCCAGGATCTTGAACAGCGTGGTGTCGCCGACGGCGAAGTCGGGGGCCGCGTCTCCGACCTTGAGCATCGCCGGCAACTATAATGCCGTCGCGCCCCTCGGGGGCCGCCCCTACACATGCTGCGGTCCGTCATCGTCGGGAGCGGGAGCGAGATCCCGAAGAACCGCGTGACCAACGACATGCTCGCGCGCGTCATGGATACGAGCGACGACTGGATCCGCGAGCGCAGCGGCGTCGAGACCCGCTATTACGTGGATCCCGGCACGGGCACCTCGGACCTGGGAGTGGCGGCCGCGACCAGGGCCCTCGAGATGGCAGGCGTCGCGAAGGAAGAGATCGACCTCGTCGTGTTCGCGACCATGACGCCCGACCACTACTTTCCGGGCTCGGGCGGGCTGCTGCAGACGAAGCTCGGCCTGAGGCCGGTGCCCTGCGTCGACATCCGCCAGCAGTGCGTCGGCTTCCTGTACGGCCTGCAGGTCGTCGACGCTCACATCCGGGCCGGACTGGCGAAGACGGTGCTGCTGGTCGGCGCCGAGATCCACACCGGCTTCATGCCCTACTCCCCCGCCTGCTGGGACTACCTGTACGGCCGGAGCGAGACGCCGCCGACGAAGGAGGAGTACGACTGGAACACGCGCTTCCGGCACCTGGTCGTGCTCTTCGGCGACGCGGGCGCAGCGGTCGTGGTGAAGGCCATGCCGGAGGACGGCCGCGGCGTGATCGATCACCTGCTCCACACCGACGGCGCGGACTACGACAAGCTGTACGTTCCCGGCACCGGCTTCAAGCACCGGCCCTACACGGATCCCGAGCAGTGGAAGCGCGGAGACCACATCCCGGTGATGGACGGCCGCTACGTCTTCAAGATGGCGACCACGCGCATGGTGGAGGTCGCCCAGGAGATCCTGAAGCGCAACGGCGTGGGCGCCGGCGGGCTGAAGCTCGTCCTGATGCACCAGGCCAACAAGCGGATCAACGAGTACTGCCAGAAGGCCCTCGGCCTCCCCGACGAGAAGGTGGTCCACAACATCCAGCGCTACGGCAACACCACGGCCGCGACGATCCCGCTGCTGTGGGACGAGTGCGCCCGCGCCGGGCGCCTGAAGCCGGGGGACCTCGTGCTGCTGGTGGCGTTCGGGGCGGGGATGAACTGGGGCGCGACGCTCGTCCGGGCGTGAACCAAAGGGGAGAGGCATGACAGAGGCGAAGGCCGTGCCGATCAAGGACCTGATCCTGGTCCCGAGCATCATCACGCTGGCCGTCACGCTGCTGCGGCTCGTCGGCGAGCTGCGAGACTGGTCCCCGGCGCTGTTCGGCAAGCAGGCGGGCGGCGGCGGCACGCTCGTCGGCATCTCGTGGCTGATCCCGGTCTTCGGGTTCTACTTCGGCTGGCGGCTCGCACGGATGGGCCATGCCGCGGCGAACGCAGGGAAGCTCGTGGGGTTCTCGATCCTCGCGGTCGCCGTCTTGATCGGGATCGGCGTCGGCGCCCAGGCCGTGAAGCTCAACCCGATCGTGACCCTGTTCGTCTTCTGCCTCGCCTCGCTCGCCGCCCTCGCGTTCGTCTTCCCCGTATGGCCGGCCTTCTCCCGGACCGCCGTGGCCTACGCCCTGGCGGCCCGCATCCCGGTGGCGATCGTCATGCTCGCGGCGATCCTCGGCAACTGGGGCACCCACTACGACGTCGCGCCTCCCGACGCGCCGCAGGTCGACGCCATGGCGCCGCTCGTCAAGTGGCTCCTGATCGGCCTCCTGCCGCAGATGACCATCTGGATCTTCACGACCGTGGCCGGCGGCGCGGTCTTCGCCGGGATCGCGTCCTTGATCGCCGGGCGGAGCCGGGCCAGCTAGGCCAGCACCCGGAAGCCGCCGCCGGCGGGAGCGAAGCCCGCGGCCGCGAGGTGCGGCGCGAGGGCGCTCTTCGCGAGGGGCAGGCCGTCGGCCACGGTCTCGCCGAAGAAGGTCCGCCCGCTCCGCCGCGCCCAGGACGCGAGAGCCGAGGCGGCGGCTCCCGCGACGCGCGAGCGGGCGGGCTCCTCGGCGGGCAGGAACGTGCGCAGCTCCGCCTCGTTCCGGGATGAATAGAGCGCCAGAGCGCCGTCCACCAGCACCACGTGGGCGCCGGCCGCGCGCGCAAGACGCACGCTCCCGCCCTCGGGCCACGGCAGCGCGGCGCCGTAGGCGTTCGCGGGGTCCGTCGCGGCCAGCACCACCGCCTGCGACTCCGCGGGCGCTTCACGCAGGGCCCGGAGGCGCTCGAGGGCTCCGGGATGGGCGAACTGCGACCCGCCGAGGCCCGCCACGAAGTAGCCGCGCCGGATGCGGCCCGCGTCTTCGAGCGCCGCCAGGACCGGGTACACCGAGACAAAGCCGCCGGGGAGCGATTCTGCGGCCACCGCGTCCCGCGTCACGACGCCGTGGCGCGCCAGGAGCTGCTCGGCGCGTGCGGCGAGGCGCTCGGTCGGCGTCGCGTCCTTGACGGCCGGGAGCCGAGCCCAGCGACCGACCGCCGAGGCCGGCGCCTCGCGGCGGGAGCGGAACGGGCGGAGCCGCAGCCGGCGGCCGCGGTCGCGACGGGCGTGGGAGAAGAGGAAGGCGCGGAGCGCCGCCGGCGAGTCGTTCACCACCTGTGCGGACCACACGAGGTCCCAGAGTGCGTCGAGCACTTCGCGGAGGAGGCCTCCGGTCGCGGCGAAGAGGTCGGGGAAGAACGAGGCGCCGTGGCGATCGAGGTGAGCGCGTATCTTGTCGTGGAGCTCTCCCCTCGGAACCTCCGCGGGCGGCTCGAACAGGAGCGGCAGGTCCTCGGCAAGGAAGAGCGCAACGCGGCCGTCCCTATCACCCAGAGGAGAAATCCCGACCCACACGACCTCGCCGGCGGCACAGAGCGCGTCGAGGTCGGCCGGCCTGTAGCCGGGCAGGCGCGCCGGCAGCACCTCGCTCTCGAGAGCCGAGGCGGGGATCGCGTAGCCCTGGAGCGATTCGACCGCGTCCAGCAGCGCGTCCGGCCCCTCGCGAGGCGCCGCGGCCACGCCCTGCCAGTCGAGGAGCAGGCGCTGCAGCGCCGCGGGCTCCGCGGGCTCCACCTCCCGCCGCAACGCGGCGAGCGACCGGCGTCGGAGCGTCTGGAGCACCGTCGCGTCGCACCACTCGCGGCCCCTCCCGCCGGGCCGGAACTCGCCCTCGAGCACGCGGCCATTCCTCGCGAGGCGCTGGAGCGCGGCCCCGGCCATGCCCTCGCCGACGCCATAGCGGCGCGCCGCCTCCAGCGCCGCGAAGGGTCCGTGGGTGCGCGCGTAACGGGCCATCACGGCGCCCAGGGCGTCCTCCACCGGCTCGAGGAACGCCTGCGGCACCCCCAGGGGCGGCGCGATGCCGAGGGCGTCGCGCAGCTTGCCGATGTCCTCGAGGGCCACGAGCCGCTCCTCGCCCGCGACGAGGACGCGGCAGGCGCGGCGCTCGGCCTCGAGGGCGCGAACCCAGTCCCCGGCCGCGGCGGGCGGGTCGCAGCGCGCCGCGACCTCGGCGTCGCTCAGGTCGCCGACACGCAGGAGGAGATCGTGCAGGCGGTCGGCGTTTCGTGCCAGGGAGGCCGGTGCCAGGCCTTGCAGGAAGAGCTCGAGCTCTGAGAGGGCGGCAGGGTCGAGCAGCTCGCGCAGCTCGGCCTCGCCCAGCAGCTCGCGGAGCTGGCGCTGGTCCACGGCGAGCGCCATGGCCCTGCGCTCGGCGAGGGGCGCGTCCCCCTCGTACATGTAGTTCGCGACGTAGCCGAACAGGAGCGCCGACGCGAACGGCGAGGGCGCCTCGGTGTCCACGGTGACGAGGCGGATCTCCCTCCGCTCGACGAGACGCAGCCGCTCGACGAGTGCCGGCACGTCGAAGACGTCCTGCAGGCACTCGCGGTAGGCCTCGAGGACGATCGGGAACGACGAGTATTGCGCGGCGACTTGCAGCAGGTCGTGGGCCCGCTTCCGCTGCATCCAGAGCGGCGCACGCTGCCCGGGCCGGCGCCTCGGCAGGAGCAGCGCCCGGGCGGCCGCCTCCCGGAAGTGCGCGGCGAACAGCGCGGTGCCGCCCAGCGTGCCGGCGACCAAGGCCTCCGCTTCGGTCGAGGCCGGCAGGAGCGCCGCGAGGTCCGGGGGGCGCTCGCGGTCGGGCAGGCGGATCACGATGCCGTCGTCGCTCCATTGCGTCTCGACCTCGGGCTCGCCCGCACGCTCGAGCTTCGATTCGATGGCGAGGGCCAGGGGTGCGTGGACGCGGCCACCGAGGGGCGAGAGCAGGAGCAGCCTCCAGTCCCCGATCTCGTCGCGCGTGCGCTCGAGCACCAGCGTGCGGTCGTCGGGCACGGCGCCGGTGGCCTGCTTCTGGTCCGCGAGATAGGCGAGGAGGTTGTCCGCGGCCTGCGCCTCGAGGGCATGGTCCCTGACGAGCCGGGCGCGCGCCTTGTCGCGGTCGGCGTGGAGCAGCTCGCGGGTCAGGCGGCCGATGGCGAGCCCCAGCTCCAGAGGACGGGCCACGCGGTCGCCCTTCCAGAACGGCATCCGCCCGGGCATGGCAGGGGCGGGCGTGACGTAGACCGCTTCCCGGGTGATCTCCGCGATGCGCCAGCTCGTCGCGCCGAGCACGAAGACGTCGCCCTCGCGGCTCTCGAAGACCATCTCCTCGTCCAGCTCGCCCACCCGGCGGCCGCCGCGCCGGCCGTCGCCGCCGTCGGCGAGGAACACGCCGAAGAGGCCGCGGTCGGGGATGGTGCCGGCGTTGGCGACGACCAGGCGCCGCACCCCTTCGCGCGGCCGCACGACGCCGCGCAGGCGGTCCCAGGTGAGACGCGGCCTCAGCTCCGCGAAGGCGTCCGAGGGATAGCGCCCCGACAGCATGTCGAGCACGCCCTCGAACTGCGCCCGCGGCAGCTTCGCGAAGGGCGCCGCGCGCCGGACGAGGGCGTACAGGTCGTCGACGCGGCGCTCCCCCATCGCGACCGCGCCGACGAGCTGCTGCGCGAGGACGTCGAGGGGGTTTTGCGGGATGCGGGTGGCCTCGACGGCCCCCTTGTCCATCGCCTGCGTGATCGCGGCGGTGGCGAGGAGGTCTCCCCGGTACTTCGGGAAGATCACGCCCCGGGAGGCGAGTCCCGCCCTGTGGCCGGCCCGGCCGATGCGTTGCATGCCGCTCGCGACCGACGGCGGCGTCTCGATCTGGATCACGAGGTCCACGGCTCCCATGTCGATGCCGAGCTCGAGGGACGAGGTCGCGACCATCGCGGGGAGACGCCCGGCCTTGAGCGCGTCCTCGATCGCAAGGCGCTCCTCGCGGGCGATCGAGCCGTGGTGCGCACGCACCAGCGGCTCGCCCGCCAGCTCGTTCAGGGCTCCCGCCAGGCGCTCGGCCAGGCGCCGGCTGTTCACGAACAGGATCGTGGAGCGGTGGGCGCGGATCAGCTCCAGCAGGCGCGGGTGGATGCGGGGCCAGATCGAGCGCCGCGGCACGCCGGCCTCGTCGCCGGGGAGCTCCTCCCCCGCCAGCGGCTCGCCGAGGCGGGACATGTCCTCGACGGGCACCTCGACCGTCAGCTCGAACGCCTTCTTCGCCCCGGCATCGACGATCGCGACCTTGCGACCGCCGCCCAGGAAGCGCGCCACCTCCTCGAGCGGCCGCTGCGTCGCCGACAGGCCGATGCGCTGGATGCGGCCGCGGGCCAGCTCCTCGAGACGCTCGAGGCTGAGCGCCAGGTGCGCGCCCCGCTTGGTGCCCACCATCACGTGGATCTCGTCCACGATCACCGCCTCGACCGAGGCCAGCATGTCGCGCGCGTTCGAGGTCAGGACCAGGAACAGCGACTCGGGCGTGGTGATCAGGACGTCGGGCGGCGCGCGCAGGGCCCGGGCGCGCTCGGCGGCCGGCGTGTCGCCCGTGCGGACGAAGACGCTCGGCGCGTGGAACGCCTCGCCGCGGCGCTCGGCCACGCGGGCGATGCCCGCGAGAGGCGTCCTGAGGTTGCGCTCGATGTCCACGGCCAGGGCCCGCAGCGGCGAGACGTAGACGACGCGGCAGCGGGCGCGCGGGGCAGGAACCTGCTCGAACATCAGCCGGTCGATCGCGCACAGGAAGGCGGCCAGCGTCTTGCCCGAGCCCGTCGGAGCGAAGAGGAGCGCCGAGCGGCCGGCGAGGATCCCGGCGAAGCCCAGGGACTGGACCCGGGTCGGCCCCGGGAAGGTCTCTGCGAACCAGGCGCGGACGGCGGGCCGGAAGCCCTGAGGCAGCCCGGTCGTCATGGGCCGCCTATCATAGCGGCCCATGTGGCCCGCCCTGGTCCTTTCCCTCGCCGGCGCGCTCTCGCCCTCGGAGCTGCTCGGCAAGCGCATCGGCGACGACCGCGTGCTCGCCGACTGGAACGAGGCCGTGCGCTACCTCGAGGCCCTGGACGCCGCCTCCGACCGCGTGCGCGTGGAGCGCGTGGGCCGCACGACCGAGGGCCGGCCGTTCCTGGTCGTCACGATCACGAGCCCGGAGAACTTCGCCCGGCTCGAGGCGATCCGCCGGGACAACCTGCGCCTCTACGACCCGCGCGGCCTCCCGCAGGCCGAGGTCGAGGAGGTCCTGGACCGGGGTCGGACCATCGTGGCGCTCCACCACGGCATCCACGCGACAGAGGTGGCGGCCAGCCAGACGGCGCTGGAGACGGCCCATTGGCTCGCGACGGCCGAGGACGAGGCGACCCGCGCCATCCTCCGCGAGAGCGTGATCCTCATGCTGCCGTCCCACAACCCGGACGGCATGCAGCTCGTGAGCGAGTGGTACGCGCGCACCCTCGGCACGCCGTTCGAGGGGGAGGAGCCGCCGTTCCTCTACCACCACTACACGGGCCACGACAACAACCGCGACTGGTACATGTTCACGCAGGACGAGAGCCGGCTCACCGTCGAGCACGTCTACGACCGCTGGCGCCCGCAGATCGTCCACGACCTGCACCAGATGAGCTCCAAGGCGGCGCGCATCTTCCTGCCACCCTACGTCGACCCCTGGGAGCCCAACGTGGACCCGGCGCTCGTCGGCGCTACGAACGCCCTGGGCATGCACGTGGCCGCGGCCCTGCTGAGCCAGGGCAGGACCGGCGTCGTGACACAGGCCATCTACGACGCCTGGTCTCCGAGCCGGGCGTATCCCTTCAGCCACGGCGGCATCCGCCTGCTCTCCGAGTGCGCGTCGGCGAAGCTCGCCACGCCGATCGAGATGCCCCTCCAGAGCCTCCAGTCCGGCATCGGCTACGACCCGCGGCGCGCCTCTTGGAACTTCCCGGCCCCCTGGCCCGGCGGGCGCTGGCGCGTGCGCGACATCATGGATTACCAGCTCGCGGCCACGCGGGCCGTCCTGGAGCACGCGGCCGGGCACCGCGGCTTCTGGCTGCGGAACTTCCTGGAGGTGAACCGGCGTGCGGTCGCGCGCCGCGACCCTTACGCGTTCGTGATCCCCGCCGAGGCCCGCGACCCCTACGCGGCCGCCAAGCTCCTCGACGTGCTGCGCCGGGGCGGCGTCGAGCTGCACCGCGCGGCCGCGGGCTTCTCCGCCGCCGGGCGCGACTTCGCGGCGGGCTCCTGGGTCGTGAGCCTGCAGCAGCCCGCCAGCGCCTTCGCCAAGATGCTGCTCGAGACGCAGCGCTACCCGGAGCTCAGGCCGCATCCCAGGGCGCCGATGCAGAAGCCGTACGACGCGACGGCCCACACGCTGCCGCTGCTGCTGGGCGTGCCGGCGATCCCGGTGAGCGAGCCCTTCGAGGCGTCCCTCGAGCGCGTCGCCGAGCCGAGGGTCGCCGGCGGGCGCGTCGAGGGCCGTGGCCGGGCCTTCGCGATCGGCCACGGCACGGGCGAGCTCGTCGCCGCCGTGCGCCTGCTGCGGGAGGGCGTGGCGCTGCGCTGGGCGCAGAGCGCCTTCACGGACCGCGGCGCGGCGTTCCCGGCCGGGACGCTCCTCGTTCCCGCGAGCGCCCGCGAGCGCCTCGCGGCCCTGGCGCGCGAAACGGGCCTTCGGGCCCGGGCCGTGGACGCGGCGCCCAGGGCGCTGCGCCTGCGGCTGCCGCGTGTCGGGCTCTACCGGTCCTACGGGCCCTCGATGGACGAGGGCTGGACACGCTACGTGCTCGAGCGCGACCTGGCGCTGCCCTACACGACGCTCGGCAGCGCTGACATCAGCGACGATCTCGAGAAGCGCTACGACGCGATCGTCCTGCCCGACGAGCCGCCGCGGACCATCGTCGAGGGCCGCGCCCCGGGCACGCTGCCGGAGGAGTTCACGGGCGGGATCGGCGAGGATGGCGTCCGGGCGCTGCGCGGCTTCGTCGAGCGGGGCGGGACGCTGGTCGCGCTCAACAACGCCTCGCTCCTGCCCGTCGAGGACTTCGATCTCGGGGTCGAGAACGCGCTGCCGAAGCCGGGAGAAGGCGAAGAACCCACTGTGCTGGCGCCCGGCTCGATCCTGCGCGCCGCGGTCGCCCGGCCGGAGCATCCCCTCGCTCACGGCCTCGACGGGAGCTCGATCGTGTGGTTCGAGGACAGCCCCGCGTTCGAGGCGACGCGCGGCACGGCGATCCTGCGCTACGACGAAGAGGCGCCGCTGCTCTCGGGCTACCTGGCGGGCGGCGAGCGCCTGCGCGGCCTCTCGCCCCTCGTCGAGGCGCCCCTCGGCCGCGGGCGCGTGGTGCTGTTCGGCTTCCGGCCGCAGTACCGCGCCCAGAGCTGGGCGACCTACGTGCTCTTCCTGAACGCGCTGCTCCTCGCCGGCGCGACCCCCGGAGGGCTATAGTCTCCACGACCCACCCGCATGCGGACGACGACACTCGATCCCTCCAGCATCGCGCGGACCGTGGAGCTGCTGCGGCAGCGGATCGAGGCCCGCTTCCCCGAGGCCGGCCTCGGGCGCGTCGCCGGGAAGCTGGCCGTCGTCGCGCGCAAGGCGCAGGAGACGTCCGAGTGGATCGACCGCCCCATCCTCGGCCTGCGCATCGCCGTGGGCGCGCTCATCGTGCTGATCGTCCTGGGGCTGGGCGTCACGGTGTCGTCGCTGCGGGCGCCGGCCCAGGCCTTGGAGCTGGGGCAGTTCATCCAGGTCCTCGAGGCGGGGATCAACGACGTCGTGCTGATCGGCGCGGCCGTGTTCTTCCTCGCGACGCTCGAGACGCGCATCAAGCGGCGCCGGGCGCTCCAGGCGATCCACGAGCTGCGCGCGATCGCACACATCGTGGACATGCACCAGCTCACCAAGGATCCCGAGTGGGTGTTGACGCGGGGCCAGTCCACCGGCGTCGTCGAGCGCCGCGACATGACGGCGTTCGAGCTGTCGCGGTATCTCGACTACTGCAGCGAGATGCTGGCCCTGACCGGCAAGATCGCCGCGGTGTACATCCAGCGTTTCGAGGACGGCGTCGCGCTGCAGGCGGTGAACGAAGTGGAGGACCTCACCACCGGCCTCTCGCGGAAGATCTGGCAAAAGCTGATGGTGCTCTACGCCCTCGAGGAGCGGCGCGTGCCGCGCGGCGCAGGCGCCTGAGGCTCCGGAATCCGGGGGACTACGACGAGTTTGACCGCCTCCAGAGCGTTCGATAGACTCGTTCGCCCGTCCTGCTGGGAGGTCGTCCAACGGTAGGACACATGGCTCTGGACCATGGTATCGGGGTTCGAATCCCTGCCTCCCAGCCAAATCTGCACAAGAGCTTAACGGAACGAGCGGCGGGGAGCAGGGCCTCCGGGGTAACACCGGAGTAACAGTGGTGCTGAGGTTGGTCTTGGGGATCACCGCACTGCCATCGTCTCCAACCCGACGCCGAAGCCCCCGCGGAGCACCCGCTCGCCATCGCCCGCGCGCCGGGCTTGGCGCGGATCCTCTACGTGCGCTTGACCCTTGATCCTAATCGTCGCGCTTGAAGCGCTCGCGTTGCGCCGCCCGAGCCGGCGGACGGATCGTCACGATCGGATACGCGAAGGGATCGGGCTTCGCGGCCAGCGCCTCGAAAGCGTCGAGGATGTCACCCGTGGTCATGGCGGCGTAGTCGTGCGGGTGCCAGTAGATGAGCCCCGCGAAGGCACGACCCGCGCGCAGCCATTCTGCGGCGATCGCCCAGTGATCGTCGTCGTTGCTGACGAGAACCCGGCCCCGCCTGGGCCGCGTGCTCGAAGAGGATCGGGTCCTGCGTCCCCTCCGGGAAGATCAATCGCGCGCACCACGTCCCAGCCGTTCCGGCGCAAGCCGTCGATCAGCGCCTGCTGGACGTGGTTGTCGGTGAAGACCGGGAAGCGCCAGGCCACTTAGCGGGCGCGGCGCTTCAGGTACTCCTCGCGCTCGCGCTCGATCTGGTCCGCTGCCTCGCGGCCAGCGCGGATCTCCGCCTCGATCTCGTCGGGGTGGTCGTAGGCGTAGGAGAGCGCGGCGTAGACCTGGGCCAGCGTCAGCGGCGAGGCGTACGCGTGCAGCATCTCCTCGGCCTTCAGCCCCTGCCGGTGCAGACCCACGATGTCCAGTACACGAAGCCGCGTGCGATCGATGCACGCCTTGCTGCCACAGACCTCAGGGTCCTTGGTGATGTGGGAGTAGACCGTGGCCGTGGTCATGGCGCCCCTATCTTACCGCCGTGCCTATCGAGCGGCGAAGGGCACTACGGCGGCCTGACGCGTCTCGCCAGCGACGACAGCCCGAAGGCGCGCCGACCAGGCCTCTAGCGGCCTGCGGCGCGCGCCGTCTACTGCCCTTTGGGGAAGGATCGCGTCGTCCGTGAACGCTGCCGCCTCAACCAACGGGACCGCGATCGATCCCGCAGAAACAGCCTTGCTGTGGAATCGGGTATGGAGTAGATTCCACAGTATGGAGACGATCCAGGTCGTCATGGAAGAGGGACTGCTGAAGGCCGCTGACCAGGCCGCACGCCGGCTCAAGGTGAACCGCTCGGCGCTGATTCGCGATGCCGTGCGTGAGCACCTCAAGCGCCTGCGCTACCGCGAGCTGGAACGGCAGGAGAGGGAGGCGTACGAACGCATTCCGGACGATCCCGCCGAGTTCGCGGCTTGGGACAAGGTCGCTTCGTGGCCGCAGAGGTAGCGCGGGGGGACATCCGGCTCTTCCGCTTCCAGCCGCCAGACAAGCCGAGGCCGGTCGTGGTCCTGACCCGCGGCTCGATCGTCGATCGGCTCGCGCGGGTCACGGTTGCACCGATCACCTCCACGATCCGTGGGGTCGCCTCTGAAGTGGCGCTCGGGATCGAGGATGGGATGAAGCAGCCCTGTGTGGTCAACCTGCACAACCTCGTCACGGTGCCGAAGCAGGGGCTCGGCCGCCGAGTGGCACAGCTCGACGAACGCCGCCTCGCCCAGGTCTGCGCCGCAATCTCCTTCGCGCTGGGCTGTCGCGGCTAGAGCGAAGGCGCCGTGGCGGCGCCCGGACTACTTCTTCTTCTCGCTCCCCGGGGGGGAAGTCCTTGAAGAGCTTGTCGCTCGCCTTCGCGAGGTTCTTGACGTTCTTCTCCGGCTTGTCCGAGAGCTCGTCCTCCGCGCTGCCGCGCCAGAGCAGGTTCTTCTGCTTCGCTCCGAAGACGTCCACGACCAGCGTGCCGACGGTGTACTCCGACTCCGTCGTGGTGGCCGTGCCCATGCCCATGCCACCCCAACCCCTGTAGCCGTAGCCGCCCATCCCCGAGTAGAAGGTGTTGAGGGTCCGCGTGTGGGACGACGCCGCTCATGCCAGCCGTGTATGTCTCACCGCCCCACACGAATGCGACCGCGTGAAGCCGAGCTGGAGCTGGTGGCGGCGGCCGATCCTCCACCGCCCGTCCAGCCAGAGTGTGTCGACGGTCGGGTCCTGGCCCAGATCCTCCTCGAAGTCGACATCGCCGGACCCACCCTGGGGCCCGCCAAACCGCAGAACGGTGTTCGCATCCATTCGGAAGTAGCCCGTGTCGATCTGGAAGCGGTCGGGAAGGCGATTCGCGAAACGCGCCCGCCCGGCCGGCGGGGTCTTATCGCACCGGGCTCTTTGGACATTGTCCACGTCAGGGCAGAAGTCGTTGCGCATCTCGCCCGTCGGCGTGGATGGGCTCAGGTTCAGGCGTGCCGAGTGTCGAGAAGGATCTGTCGCGCGGGTCGCTGTAGAGGTACTCGTGGTTCTCCGAGACGTCGGTCGCCACGGCCTTCCATCAGCAAGGGTGCCTGTGTGATTTCAACGGCTTACAGCGCCGGGCGATTTCGCTGTGGAACTTCGTGGGTCGCCGAGCGGGCCGGGCCTTCTTTTCCCGCCCGCGGCGGTCGATTCGGCGGCTGCTCGTTCGACGTGAGAGTGAAGGCAGACACGCCGGACAGGCCGGCGCGGCCCATGAAAGGTGCACGATCCATGCGCTACATGATGTTCATCAAACACACCGAGGACTACGGCAACGTCGCCGTCCCGAGCGGCCTCTACGAGGCGATGGGAGCTTTCGTGGAGCAGGCCCAGAAGGACGGCACGTTCATCGATGGCGCGGGCCTCCAGCCGACGTCGGCGGGTCATCGGGTCCGGCTGCGCGGCGGACAGATCACGGTCACCGACGGGCCGTTCACCGAGTCGAAGGAGATCGTGGGCGGTTACGCGCTCATCGAGACGAAGTCCGAGGCCGAGGCGCTGGCCATGGCGCAGCGGTTCATGGATCTGCACCGCATTCACTGGCCGACGTTCGAAGGCGAGTGCGAGGTCCGGCCGCTCGAAGCCGCGGCGCAGGAGCAGGGGTGAGCGCCGCCGTCCCCTCAGCCTTCGGGCGTCCCCACGCCCGGAAGCGGATCGCCCGGGCTCCACATGGCGGCGCGGACCGCCTCCGGGATCTTCTCGTCGGGGATCGGCCGGCCGAGGCCCGAGTCGCGCGCCTCCTTGACCACGGCCTCGGCGATGCGAACCGCCGCCTCGCGTAGGCGGCTGACCCGCGGGAACAGGGAGCCGTCGGCCAGGTCGGCGGCCGTCGTCTCCCGGGCCAGGGACTCGGCGGCGACGGTGAACATCGCGCCGCTCACCTCGCGGGCCTCGGAGACGAGCGCCCCGAGCCCCAGGCCCGGGAACACGAAGGCGTTGTTGACCTGGCCGACGCGTGTGCTTCGGCCCGCGTGGGCGACGGGCGGAAACGGGCTGCCGGTAGCCACGAGCGCTCTCCCCTCCGTCCAGGCGAGCAGGTCTCCAGGCCACGCTTCCGCATGGCTCGTGGGGTTCGACATGGGAAGGATCACGGGTCGCTCGACGGCGACTGCCATGGCGCGGACGGCGGCTTCGTGGAACGCGCCTGGCTGGCCGCAGGCGCCGACGAGAACGGTCGGCCTGAACCCGCGCACCACGGCCTCGAGGGAGCGACGCGCGGCCGCGGGCAGCAGGCCCACGCCTTCGGCGAGAGCGCGGGGCCACGCGAACGGCTCCCGGCGCGGATCGAGGCCCGGAACACCCTCCACCAGCAGGCCCTCGACGTCCACGAGCGCGATCGCCCCGCGCAGCGCCTCGTCCTCGAGGCCGTCGGCACGCATGCCCTCCCGCACCTGGCGCGCGATGCCGATACCGGCGGCGCCCGCTCCCACGATCAGCATCCGCTGCTCGCGCAGGCGCGCGCCGGTGACCCGGCCCGCCGCCAGGATCCCGGCCAGGGCGGCGGCGCCCGTCCCCTGGATGTCGTCGTTGAACGACGGCAGCACGCTGCGGTAGCGCTCGCTCAGGCGGAACGCGTTGTCGGTCTTGAAGTCTTCCCACTGCAGCAGCGCTCGCGGGAAGCGCCTCTTGACCGCGGTGACGAACTCGTCGACGAGGGCGTCGTAGAGCTCCCCCCGCAGCCTCGGATGTCTCCAGCCGACGTACAGCTCGTCCGCGAGCAGCGTCGGGTTGTCGGTGCCGACGTCCAGGCTCACGGGCAGCGTGCGCGTCGGCGGGATGCCGGCGGCCGCCGTGTAGAGCGCGAGCTTGCCGATCGGGATCGGCATGCCGCCGGCGCCCTGGTCGCCGAGGCCGAGGATGCGCTCGTTGTCGGTGACCACGATGAGGCGGACGTCGGGAAAGGGCGCGTTCTCCAGCACCGACTCGATCCGGCCGCGATGCTCGGGGGTGAGCCAGATCCCCCGGGGCTGCCGGAAGATGTGGCTGAACTCCTGGCAGGCGCGCCCGACCGTCGGCGTGTAGACGATCGGCAACAGCTCCTCGAAGTGGTCGATGAGCACGCGGTAGAAGAGGCGCTCGTCGCGGTCCTGGAGCGCGGCGAGGCCGATGTACTGCTCCAGCGCGTCGTGCTTCCGCGCGATAGCCGCGTAGGCGCGGCGGGCCTCCTGCTCGGGCGTCCCGACCGCGCTCGGGAGCAGGCCCTCGAGCCCGAGCGCGGCGCGCTCGTCCGCGGTGAAGGCGGTGCCCTTGTTGAGCA
>DASSJI010000132.1:0-8001 GCA_035691285.1 Vicinamibacteria bacterium
GTCGCAGCTGCGCCAGCACCTCTTGGGTCAGAACGGGTCTCCTGATAGCCTTCTTCATGGCGGCTCTTTCCTTTCTGAAAGCACCCCGATGATTCCATCGGGGCGGAAAGGCCGCCACTCAACTTTCAACAGGTTTCGGGACTACGCCGCGAGGCGCGCCTCGAGCGCGTGAAGGCGCTCGCGAGCGAGGTGATGCGCAGGATCGCGGCGGTCATGCCCGTGACCGCCGTCGCCCTCGCCTGCGACGCGCTGCTCCGCCACGAGGGCGACACCATCACACGGGAGCGCTGGGAGGGCCTGCTCGGCGACCTGCGGCTGGTGCTGAAGGGCGCCGGCGCGCCCTCCTTCGGCGAGGGGCAGTCGAACGCCGACGTGCTGGACAGGGCCCTGGTGATGCTCACCCTGCGGCGCGTGGTCACGCCCGAGGAACGTGCGTACCGCATCGACCGCGGCCAGGAGCCGCTGCTCCGCTACTACGCCAATTCCATCGCACACTTCTTCGGCCCCTTCGAGGGGAGCGCGTGAGGGAGATGGCCGAGTCCGTGCGCCTGCGCGACGGCGTGTCGCTGCGCCTGACGCGCCTCGGAAGCGGTCAGCGCCACGCCATCCTCGTCGTGCCGGGAATCTTCATGCACCGCGAGAGCCCCGAGCACCGGCTGCTGGCGGCGCGGCTGGCGCCCGCCGCGGACGTGATCACCATGGACGTGCGCGGGCACGGCGACTCCGGCGGCGTGTTCAGCTTCGGCGCCCGCGAGCCCGACGACGTGGCCGAGGTCGAGGCGTTCCTGCGCAAGGACCACGAGCGCGTCTTCGGCCTCGGCTTCTCCTTCGGCGGCTACCACACGTGCGTGGCGGCCGCGCTCCACGGCGCCTTCGACGCCATCGCCCTGGTCGGGACGCCGCACCGGCTGTTCATCCTCGACCACAACTTCCTCGGCCGGGGCCTCCTCCGCAGCCTCGGCCCCATGGCGCGCCGCCAGCGGCGCCTGACGCGGGTCCTTCCCGCCCTGCCGCTGCGCCGGCCGGTGCCCTCGCGCCTCATCGACCGCGTCGCGCCGCGGCCCGTCCTGATCGTGCACGGCTCCGACGACTGGTTGATCCCTCCCAAGCACGCCGCGCGCCTCTTCGCCGCGGCAGCCGAGCCGAAGCGCCTCGCGCTGATCGAGGGCGGGCTCCACGCCGAGAACATGCTCGCGGTCGACCCGAAGCCGCTGCTCGCCACCCTCGAGACGTTCTTCGTGGAGCGCGCGAGCGCTCAGCGCTTACAATCGGACGAGGAGCCCGTATGAGCGAGGACGACGCACCGAAGTCCGCCTACGAGCTGGCGATGGAGCGGTTGCGCAAGCGGGACCGCGACCAGGGGATCGAGGAGCGGCCGCTCAGCGAGGAGCAGCGGGCGCGCATCGCCGACGTGCGGCGCGTCCTCGACGCGAAGCTCGCGGAGCGCGAAATCCTCTACCAGTCCGACCGCAGGAGAGCCCGCACTCCCGACGAGCTCGAGAAGCTCGAGGAGGACTACAAGCGGGACCGCGAGCGCCTGGTGTCGGAGCGCGAGGCGAAGGTCGAGAAGATCCGCGCCGAGTAGCGGCTAGATCACGGTCCCGTCGGGGACGACGCCGTTCTTGGGGACGATCACGATGCCGTCGCGGACATAGTAGCCGTCGCCGTCCTTCTCCAGCACGCCGGCCTCGTTGAGGATGCTCACCCCGGAGCCGATGCGGGCGTTCTTGTCCACGATCGCGCGCTCGATCACGGTGTCGGACCCGATCCCGATCGGCGGCATGCCGCGCCCGGCCTGGCGCTGGATCTCGTCGAGGGTCTCGTAGAAGTCGGCTCCCAGGATCAGGCTCTCGCGGATGCGGGCGCCCTTCGCGATCCGGCTGCGGATGCCGATCACGGCCCGCTCCACCTCGGCCCCCACCAGGATCGAGCCCTCGGAGATGAGGGCGTTCTTGACCGTGCACGACTCGACCTTCGTGGCCGGCAGGAGCCGCGGGTTCGAGTAGACCGGCCGCGCGGCGTCGTAGAAGTCGAAGGGCGGCACCGGCTGGCACAGCGCCAGGTTCGCGAGGAAGTAGGAGCGGATCGTCCCGACGTCTTCCCAGTAGCCCCGCTGGATGTGGGCGTGGACGCGCAGGCGCGGCACCGACTCGGGGATCACGTTCTTGCCGAAGTCGATGAGCTTCTCGTCGGCGAGGGACTTCTCGAGGGCCTCCCGGTTGAAAAGGTAGATGCCCATGGAGGCGAGGAACGTTGCGCCTGTCCCCGGCAGCTCCGAGGCGAGGTCCGGAAGCCGCTCCGGCTTCGGCTTCTCCTCGAAGTGCGTGATGCGCCCCTGCCGGTTCACCTTGAGGATGCCCAGCGCCGGCGCCTGCTCGGCGCTCACGGGCGTCACGGCCACCGTGACGTCCGCCACGTGGCGCCGGTGCGTGTCCAGCATCTTCCTGTAGTCCATCTGGTAGAGCTGGTCGCCCGACAGGATCAGGATCTCCCGGAAGCGGTGCTCGGCGAGGTGGCGCAGGCTGCGCCGGACCGCGTCGGCGGTGCCCTGGAACCAGTCGGAATGCTGCTCGGTCTGCTCGGCGGCCAGGAGCGAGACGAAGCCCGAAGAGAAGTAGTCGAACTTGTACGTGTGGTTGAGGTGCTTGTTGAGGCTCTCGGACTGGTACTGGGTGAGCACGAAGATGCGGCGGCAGTTCGAGTTCAGGCAGTTGCTGATCGGGATGTCGATGAGCCGGTACTTCCCCGCGATCGGCACCGCGGGCTTCGAGCGATGGAGCGTCAGCGGGAAGAGCCGAGACCCGCGCCCACCGCCGAGAATCATGGCGATCACGTCCTGCATGGCGCGGGGCATTCTGCCACGAGTCTGGTAGGCTTCGTCCGCCATGGGCGCGACCTCCGCGGCGCTGCGGCTCCCTGGAAACCTGCGCCGGGCCGCGGCGGGCGCGTGGCACGTGCCGGGCGGCTTCCTCTTCCTCGTGCGAAAGCCGCGGCTCCTGCCCCTGGCCGCCGTTCCCGCGCTGCTCGCCGTCTTCTGCCTCGCCGGCGGCCTCGCCGCCGGCCTGTACGCCGGTCCGACCGTCGAGGCGGCGCTGACGCCGGCGCCAGGCCGCGCGTCGAGCGTCGTGGTGGCGCTCCTCGCCGCGAGCGCCTGGCTCGCGACCTTGACCGCGGCGCTCGCGCTGGGCCTGGCCTCGGCGCTGCTGCTGGCGGCGCCCGTGCTCGACCAGTTGTCCAAGGAGACCGAGCGCGTCGCGACCGGCGCCTCCTCCGACGCCGGCCGCGGGCTGAGCTGGGAGGTGCGGGAGTCGCTTCGGTCGGCGCTCTACTTCCTGGCGGCGGCGCCCCTGGTGCTCGTGGTCGGGATGGTGCCGATCGTCGGTCCGCCGCTCGGCGCGCTGTGGGCGGCCCGCGCCCTCTCGTTCCAGCTCACCGAGCCGAGCCTCGCGCGTCGCGGGCTCGGCTTCGGCGAGCGCCGGGCCTGGCATCGGGCCTGGAGGCCCGAGAGCGTGGGCTTCGGGCTCCTCGCTCTCGCGGTGCTGATCGTCCCGTGTGCGAACTTCGCCCTCGTGCCGGCCCTCATCGTGGGCGCGACGCGGCTGGTCGTGGAGCTGACCGGCGGGCCGGCCGCCGCGGGCCCTCAGGCGCAGCCCGCCGCCGGCCCGCGATCGCCCTAGGTCGTCTCGGCCGGGCGCGGCCTGTCCTTGAGCCCGCCCAGCGTGACCTTCAGTTCGAGGCTGCGTCCCTCGCGCAGGACTTGAACGGAAACCTCCGCACCGGCGTTCAGGTTGTCCAGCGCGCGCCGCAGGTCGCCCCCGTCCCCGACGGTCCTGTCGTTCAGCTTGAGGAGCAGGTCGCCTGCCTTGATGCCGGCCTTGGCGGCCGGGCCGTCCTCCTCGACCGACGTCACGAGCACGGCCTCGTCTCCAGGCGCCTTGAAGTACTTCGCGAGCTGGCCGTCGATCGGCTGGTACTCGATCCCCAGCTTGCGGGGACCCCCGTGGAAGAGGAGCGCGCGTGGCAGGTCGTCCTCGTCCCAACGGAAGTCGAGTCGCGGCGGGCGCGGGGCCTTGGGCGCCTTCGGGGGCCTGGGCGGCTCCGGCGGCTCGGGCGGCTCGATCGCCAGTGCGTCCTCGTCGATGCCGAAATGCCGTAGGAGGCCGCCCCCGGCCTCGCCGCTCAAGGTCGCCTCGAGCCTCTGCGCCGCGCCGCCGCGGCGCACCTCGATCGGCACGGGACGGCCCTTCGGCGTCTCGGAGACGAGGCGCCGGAGCTGCGAGACGCTCCGGACGGTCTCGCCGTCGAAGCGGACGATGACGTCTCCCTCCTTGAGGCCCGCCTTTTCCGCGGCCGAGTCCTTCTCGACCTCCTTGACCAGGGCGCCCCGCTCGCCGCCCTCCGTGTCCGCGATCTGCACGCCCAGGCGCGGCCCGCCGAAGGCGCGCACGATCTCGACGCGCTTGCTCCCGTCGCCGGCCTGGACCGCCGGCCCCGCCACGAGCGCGACTCCAAGAACCGCACCCAGCGGGACGGCCACGTTCCGCAACAGCTTCATTCGGCCCTCCATCCAAGGATTTGAGCGGAGGGCCTCGAGCGGCGCCTCCTGGTCCTAGAGACGCGCCCGGCGCCGGAAAAGTCGGCCTCCCTTCCAGAGCGCCCAGTAGAGCACACCATTCACACCCAGCACGCCCAGGCCGAAAGCGACCTGCATCGTTCGCGTGAGCGTATCCGGATAGACGACGGGAAGGACGTAGTTCTCGATGAATCCGCCCGCGTAGCCCTGCAGGCCGGCCTTGCGCCTCAGCTCCAATTCCAGGGGCGTGAGCGGACAGATCCAGCCGGCCAGCTCGACCCAGGCGCCCCACAGGGCGCACGGGACGTGCGCCCACACGATGCGCGGCCATCGAAAGGCCAGCGCCGCGCCGATCGCGACGAAGAGGATGAAGGCCAGATGGAACGCAACGAGGACGTCGGCGAGCAGCCGGTAGGTCATGTCGGATCGAAGAGCAAGGAGCCAGGCAGACCTGTGCTCAGAAATCGCTAGTGCACTCCCCGGCTGCCGTGGGACTGGGCGGCGGCTTTCCACTCCAGGATCTCGATCAGGCGCTCGCAGCGCTCCGAGACGGTCTCGCAGTCGAGCAGGGACTGGCGCTCCAGTGGCTCCAGGTCCAGCGACTGGCAGAGCGCGTTGACGAACGCCTCCGCGGGCAGCTCGTTCTGCATCACGAGCACCGCCGGCCCGTCGCTGGCCCGGCCGATGGCGGCCAGGAGCCTCGGCCGCGCAGCCACGAGAGCCTTCGCGTCCCCGGCGGGATCGTCCAGCCCGAGCACCGTGGCGATCCGATAGGGCTTCCGGTCGTGCTCGCGCAGCACGCGGAAGCGCCGCAGCCCGCGCAGGACGATGTTGAAGCGGCCGTCGGGCAGCGGATCGCAGCGGTCCATGCGCCCCGCGCAGCCCGTCGGGTAGATCGGCGGCCGCCCGTCGTAGTCGGCCTCGAACCCGGGCTTGAGCAGCACCATGCCGATGATGCGCGACCCGCTCGCCGCGTCGGCGACCATCCTGCGGTAGCGGGGCTCGAAGACGTGGAGCGCCAGCGGCATCCCGGGGAACAGGACGGCGTTGGGCAGCGGAAAGAGCGCGATCGTCTCGGGCAGCTCGCCCGCCACCGTCAGCGGTCGAGTATCAGTGCTGGTGGCCGCCGGCCTCGCCCTTCGCCTGGAAGGAGTGGCCGCAGCCGCACGTCGAGACGGCGTTCGGGTTCTTGATCGCAAAGCCGCCGCCGAGGAGGTCGTTCTTGTAGTCGACCTCGGCGCCCTCGATGTAGCGGAGACTCATCGGATCCACGATGACCTTGATGCCCGAGATCTCGAAGGTCTCGTCGCCGTCCGCGGCCTCGTCCAGCACCATCCCGTACTGGAAGCCCGAGCAGCCGCCGCCTTGCACGTAGATGCGGAGGCCGCCGTTCGGGATGTTCTCCTTCTCCTGGTCCAGGATGCCCCTGACCTTTTCCGCCGCAGCGGAGGTGAGCGTGATCATCGACTCGCCTCTCTCCTCGTTCCGGGCGTGCAGCCCCGTGAGCACGTATCCTACCCCATTCCGACGCGCTCCGAGAAGCTTCACTATAATGAGCCGTTTGCGGGCATGACAGCCTTCCTCGACGGGCCCGACCTCATGCGCCGGCTCGCCGACTCCGGGCTGCGTGGCCGCGGTGGCGGGTGGTTTCCGGCGGCGGTCAAGTGGCGGGCGGTCAGGACCGAGAGCCTCGATCCCTTCACCGGCGCCGGCCGTCGGCCGGTCGTCGTGGCGAACGGCGCCGAGGGCGAACCGGGCTCGATCAAGGACCGCCACGTGATGAACACCCGCGCGGCGGAGGTGCTGGCCGGCTTGCGCCTCGCCTGTCGCGCCGTCGGCGCGAGCGAGGCCTACGTGTACCTCAAGGGCTCCTTCGCGGGACCGGCCCAGGCCCTCGACAGGGCATTGCAGGCCGGGGCCGCGGACGGCCTGCGCATCGAGATCCGCCGCGGAGAGGACACCTACATCGCAGGCGAGGAGACCGCGCTCCTCGAGTCGCTGGAGGGGCGGCGCGCCTGGCCACGGCCCAAGCCGCCGCTCCCTTTCGCCGCGGGGCTTTTCGGGCGGCCAACGCTGGTGCAGAACGTCGAGACGCTGGCACGCGTGCCCGCGGCGGTCGAGGACCCCGCCGGGTTCCGCGCATCGGAGACGACGTTCGTGTCGCTGTGGGGCCACGTCCGGCGGCCCGGCGTCTACGAGGTGCGCCTCGGAACGCCCCTGGCTCGCATCATGGAGCACGAGGGTGGAGGCGCTACGGACGGCATCGGCATGCTGTTTCCCGGAGGCCCGTCCGCGGCGCCCCTCGACGCCGGAGCGGCCGCGGCACCCCTCGACCCCGACGCCCTGCGCGCGCTGGGCTCGGGCCTCGGCACGGCAGCGCTGCTGGTCGTGGGCCGCGCGGCCTGCCCGGTCAGCGTCGCCGCGTCCCTCGCGGCGTTCTTCGAGCGCGAGTCGTGTGGCCAGTGTCCGCCGTGTGCGATGGGCAGCGCGCGGCTCTCCGAGATCCTGCGCCGCCTCGAGGCGGGCGAGGCGCGCGCCGCGGACCTCGGCTACCTCTCCGAAGCGGCTGGCTTCATGTCGGACCACGGCTACTGCGCGCACCCGCGCAGCGCGGCCAGCGCCGTCCAAGGGCTGCTGTCGCGCTTCAACCTGGACGTGGACGCCCACGTCGCCGCCCGGCGCTGCCCCAGGCCCGAGGGACGCTGCGACCCGTTCGCCGCAGGGTCGCCGGAGCGCGCGGCGATCGAGGCCCTCGCGTGAGCACGGTCTTCTTCCTCTACCTGGGCCACTTCGCCCTCGGCCTGCTGGCCACGCTCTTCCTCGTGCCGGAGCGCGCCGGGCCGAGGTTCTTCAAGCTCTGCTCCGCCATCGCGGCGGCCATGCTGACCGCGTCCGTGTACGTGGCGTTGCGCCGCTACGGCCTGCACGGCGGCGCGAACGCGCCCGGCGGCCCGCTCTACCCCGCCGTGCTGGCCTCGGCCGGCGCGTCCCTCCTCTTCTGCGTGCTCTACAACCGCGCGGCGCACTTCGCGTGGCGCGCGCTCGCAACCCCGTTGCTGAGCGCGTCCCTGGCGGCCGGCATCGCCGGCGTGCTCGTCGGCACGCCCCAGGACCAGCGTGTGCTCGTGGCGGTCACCGACCTCTCGTCCCTGCTCCTTCTGGGCGCAGCAGCCGCGGCCATGATCCTGGGCCACTTCTATCTCGTGGTCGTCGACCTCCCGATCGTGGCGCTCCGCCGCCTGACCATCCTGTTGATCGCGGCGCTCGGCCTGCGGACCCTGGTGGTGGCGTTCGCGCTGCTCGGCCCGCTGGCGGCGGGCCTCGAGGACGCGCGCCGCGTCGCGCTGGGCCTCTGGAGCCCCGACGGCGTGTTCGTCTGGATGCGCGTCCTGTTCGGCATCGTGGGGCCCGCGTCGCTCCTCTGGTTC
>DASSJI010000133.1:0-2017 GCA_035691285.1 Vicinamibacteria bacterium
GCCAACCCGAACGCGCGCTACCGGCAGGCCTACACGGTCGAGGAGGTGCTCGCCTCGCCGATGGTCTCCGACCCGCTGCGGCTGCTCCAGATCTGCGCGACGAGCGACGGCGGCGCCGCGCTCGTGCTGAGCAGCCTGGAGTACGCGCGGAAGCGCACGGCGCGGCCGGTCACGATCGCCGCGGTCTCGACCGTCACGCCGCGCTTCCCCCAGACCATCATCGAGATGCCGAACTTCGCGACCGACTCGGCCGCCACGCTGCCGGTGCCCGACGTGTCGTTCAAGGACTCGATCGCGAAGCTCGCCTACGAGCAGGCGGGCCTCGGGCCCGAGGACGTGGACGTGGCCGAGGTCTACGACCTCTCGTCGGCGCTCGAGCTCGACTGGTACGAGAACATCGGCCTGTGCAAGCCGGGGGAGGCGGTGAAGCTGCTGCGCGACGGCGTCACCTCGCTCGGCGGGAAGAAGCCGGTGAACCCGAGCGGCGGCCTCGGCGCGTTCGGCGAGGCGATCCCCGCGCAGGCGATCGCACAGGTGTGCGAGCTGACCTGGCAGCTGCGCGGCCAGGCCGCCGGCCGCCAGGTCGAAGGCGCCCGCGTCGGCGTGACCGCCAACCAGGGCCTGTTCGGCCACGGCTCGTCCGTGGTCGTGAAACGCTAGCGGCGGGGACGTTCGTCGAGTCGTCGACTTGTCGAGCGTCCCTGCACCGTGGAACTTGACGACTCCTGCTTATCCGACTGACTCAGCAATCAGTTGATGGTAGGGGAGCGGCTCCCCGTTTGCGGCCCGGCGGAGAACGAAGCCGAACAGCTCGTCCTCGCGCCAGCGTCGGTTGAAGCGGTAGGCGAACTCGTCCAGGTAGCGCGGCATGTGTTTCTTGCTCACGCCGTGGAACGTTCCCCGCAGCCAGGCCTTGAGGTTGGTAAAGACGACATGGACCCAGGGCAGGATCTCCGTAGCCCGGGTGCGGTGACCCTCGATGCGACGATCGTGTCGAAGGCCCTGCGCAGCGAAGGGCAGGTAGCTCCGGAGGCCATCGGTCACCAGTGTGGTCGCGGGGGCGTCGATGGCGCCTCGGACGAAGGGGCCGAGGTCACGCGCGAAGGTGATTCCCTCGAGGACTTGGAGGCGAAGGGAGCCAGCGCTTCGTGGCCGCTGTTCGACGGCGGCTCCGACGATGGTCTTGTGACCGACCGCCCGGCCGCCCCGCAAGCCGTGCTCGTGGGTCGAGCCCACGTAGCTCTCGTCCACCTCGACGAGGCCGCGCAGGCGATCTGCGGCCCGGTGCTGGAGGGCGGAGCGGAGCTTGTGAAGCAACGTCCAGGCGGTCCCGTAGCTCGCGAGCCCCGTGTCACGCTGGAACTGGAGTGCCGAGATGCCCCGCTTGTGGCGCGCCAGGAAGAAGATCGCGAGGAACCAGATCTTGAGCGGCACCCGGGTGCGATGCAGCACTGTCCCCGCGGTCACCGACGCCTGGTAGCGACACCGACCACACTGCTCGAGCCGCCGCGTCGTGATCCAGGAGCTCTCTCCGTGTCCACAGCGCGGGCACCGGAACCCCTCGGGCCAACGCGCCTGCCGCAGCGCCAGCCAACAGTCCTCCTCGTCCACGAACGCCGCCTGGAACTCGATCAGCGTCTTCGGAAACGCCATGCTCTGCCCTCCTTGGAGAGCAGTGTCCCCGTCCCCCGTGTCACATCCGGTCACAGGCTGAGCGACTCGGATAGGCAGGTGACAACTTGACGAACGTCCCCGCTCCCCGGTCCCCGCTCAGCAGCAGCTGCGGCGGGCGGCGGAGCGGTGCTCTAGGGCGTGGCGCACGCTGGCGGGGTCGCGGCCGAGCGGGCCGAGGCCGGTGAAGCCACGCAGGAAGTCGCGGAGGGAGCGGAGGAAGCGCCTCACGCCGTCACCTCCTGCGCGACGGGTGCGGCGCCGCCGCGCGGCCGCAGCGTCTGCCACCAGACGCGCGCGGCGTCGAGCACGACGATCGCGACCAGCACCATGAACAGGCCCGTCA
>DASSJI010000134.1:0-13039 GCA_035691285.1 Vicinamibacteria bacterium
CCGGCCAATGTCAAGTCAACCCTCGCCAACAAGGTGAGGATGCCTCGACTTCCGCCCTGCCGCTTGGGCACCGGCCGGAAGCTCCTACCTCAGGTGCCGAGCAGGCTTAGGAATTCGCTGTCGCTCAGGTCGGAGGTTGCAAGGGCCCACGCCTTGAGGCGTGTGGGATCGTCACACCCCTCGATCCTCGGCCTCACGCGGTCGAACACGGCAAGGTGATGCTTGCGTGCCAGTGCGACACACAACTTTCGCTCGGCCTCCAGGCGGTCCAGGGCCTCGCCATCTACGAGACCGGCGGTATAAAGACTCGACTGCATCATTCGCTCTCTCCCGAACACTCGGGCCAAGTCGGACTCATGTAATACCGGCCCGCCAAGGCCATCAAGACATCCTCCGCGTCACGGTTGACCTCCCGGCCCATACGGTTCCTGAGAGTCGAGCTGAAGCCTTGCAGCCCGTAACACCTGATGACGCTGGCGCACGAGATGGGGCGCCGCAGCCATCTATGGCGTTTGTGCGTCCTTACCTCTGATGAAGCTGTGACTGCCGCACGAATCGCGCCGGCAGAACGATGGGTGCGCCGCGCCACCGGGCTCTCGAGGGAGCCACCGCCCGCGACGCGGGGCGCGTGACAGGGAAAGCGGTCATCGAGGGTCGTCCCGCTGCAACCCAGTTGCAACCCAGGCTCGATGACTGGAGCCTCGATCTCGCATTCAAGCCTCTAAACATCTGAGGGGCTGGAGCCGACGGTGGGACTTGAACCCACGACCTGCTGATTACGAATCAGCTGCTCTACCACTGAGCTACATCGGCCAGGGGCGGGCTCGCGCGATCCGCGAGAGAATGGCATCCTAGCAGAAGCGCTCGGGGGCGACAATCCGCGGGAGGGTCCTGGTCTCGTGAGTTGGCGGCGGTGGTTCGGGCGGGAGGCGGACGCGCCGACGCCCAGGCAGGCTCCCTCCGGTCCGGGCCACGACGCCACGCTCGACGCGGCGATCACGCCGCCGGGCGCGACAGGCGGCCCGTCCCGGATCGGCCACTACGAGGTCGTGCGCAAGATCGGCCAGGGCGGCATGGGCGTCGTCTACGCGGCACGCGACGACCGCCTGGGCCGCACGGTCGCGATCAAGACGATCTCCGCGGCCACGGACTCGACCGCCCGCCTGCGTCTGCAGCGGGAGGCCCGCGTCGCGGCGAGCGTCAGCCACCCAACGATCTGCCAGATCTTCGACATCGGCGACGACGGGGGCACCGTGTTCATCGCCATGGAGCTGCTCGAAGGCGAGCCGCTGAGCGAGCGCCTGCGCCGGGGGCCGATGCTGGTCGACGAGGCGCTCCCGGTCGCGCTCGGGATCCTCGCGGCCCTCCAGGCCCTCCACGCGCGCCAGATCGTCCACCGCGACCTGAAGCCGTCGAACGTGTTCCTGACGCCTCACGGCGTCAAGCTCCTCGACTTCGGCCTGGCGCGCCCCTCGCTGCCCGGCACGAGCAGCGGCGAGAGCCTCACGCAGACGGGGGCGCTCCTGGGAACGCCCCGCTACATGTCGCCGGAGCAGGCGCGGGGAGACGCCGCCGACACCCGCTCCGACCTCTTCTCCTTCGGCGCGATCCTGTTCGAGATGCTCGCGGGGAGGCCGGCCTTCGTCGGCAACAGCGTCGTCGAGATCCTCTACGCCACGCTGCACGAGCAGCCTCCCGCCCTGGCGGGCAGCAGCGCCGCGATCGCGGCGGATCGCGTGATCCGGCGCGCCCTCCAGAAGGATCCGGCGGCCCGACCGCAGAGCGCGGCCGAGATCGCCAGAGAGCTGGAGGGAATCGCCCAGACTTCCACGGGCGCCACGGCCCGGGCGCTCACGCGGCTGATCGTGCTGCCGTTCCGGATCCTGCGGCCCGACCCCGAGACGGACTTCCTGGCGACGAGCCTCGTGGAGGCCCTGGGATCCTCCCTCGTGGGCCAGGAGTCGCTCCTCATCCGCTCCAGCATCGGCGCGCAGCGCTTCGTGGGCGAGACCCTGGACCTGAAGCGCATCGCCGCCGAGGCGGACGTGGACCGGGTGCTCACCGGCACCATCCTGCGCGCGGGCGAGTCGATCCGCGTGAGCACCCAGCTCGTCGAGGCTCCGGCGGGCACGCTGGTCTGGTCCCACACCGCGCAGGCCCCCGTGGGTGACGTCTTCGAGCTGCAGGACAGCCTGGCGCGCCGAATCCTCGAGTCGCTCCCGCTCGCCCAGGGAGCCGCGCCGCCCCAGGCTCGGCCCCACTCGGCTCGCGCCTACGAGCTGTACCTCCGTGGCAACCAGCTCACGAGGATCGCGGACGCGAAGGACGCGCGCGAGCTCTACCTCCAGTGCCTCGCCGAGGATCCCGCCTTCGCTCCGGCCTGGGCCCGGCTCGGCCGCTGTCATCGCGTCATCGGCAAGTACCTCGAGGACCGGGCGGGGAACGAGGCGCGAGCCGAAGAGGCGTTCCGCCGGGCCCTGGAGCTGAGCCCCGACCTCGCGACGGCCCACAAGCTCTATGCACACCTCGAGGCGGAGCGGGGAGAGAGCCGCCATGCCGTGAAGCGGCTCATCGATCTCGCGGGGCGGAGCCGCAACGATCCCGAGCTGTTCGCCGGGCTGGTCCTGGCGTGCCGCTACGCCGGGCTCCACGAGGCCTCGGTCGCGGCGCACCGCGAGGCCCGCCGCCTGGATCCCCGGGCCGCAACGAGCATCGTCTACACGCACATGGTTACCGCCGAGTACGACGACGCGATTCGCGAGCTGGACGACACCTACGGGGTCGAGGCGCGCTTCCAGGCGCTCCTGCTCGCCGGACGCCGGGACGAGGCTCGCGAGCAGGCCCGAGCCTTCGACCACCGCCCGGACTCGCTGCCGCCGACGCTGCGCGCGTTCCAGGAAACGCTCCGGGCCCTGGCCGGGGACGATCGCGACGCCTGCGTCGAAGCCCTCGAGCGGGCGAACGCCTCGCACCCCGACCCCGAGGCGCACTACCTCTTCGCGGTCCAGCTCGCGCGCCTCGGTCGCACGCAGCGGGGCCTCACCATCCTGCGCCAGTGCCTCGACGAGGGCTACGTCCTGCCGAAGGCCCTCGCCCGCGAGCCCGGGTTCACGGACCTGGCGAACGACCCCGCCTTCGAGGACCTGCTCCTCGCCGCCGAGGCGGAGCGCCAGGAGAGCGCCGGCGTCTTCCGCGACGCCGGAGGCCCGGCCCTGCTCGGCGTCGCGCTCGTGTCGGCCTGAGACGCCTCAGCCCGGGCTCTCCCCCGCCTCGACCGCTCGCACCAGTTCCGCGACCACCTCGCGCGCGTCCCGCCTGCTTCCCCCGACGTCCGTCAGGCCGAGGACGGAGCTCATGGCTCGAAACAACGCGGGCGGCGCGACGTTCTCCAGGTACTCGCGCGCGGTCCCGCTCAGGCGGTTCCGCGAGCGCAGCGCCCACAGCGCGATCTGGACGGGCCGCCGCTCGAAGGCGCACGACAGCAGGTGATTGACGAGCTCGAGCCGCCGCTCGGCCTCCTCGCCCTGGGGATCGAGCCCCGCCGGCCAGGCGTCCAGCTCCCGCTGCGCCGCCGCCAGCAGGGGCTCGCGTTCGACGGCGACGCCAGGCGCTTGCTCGCCCAGGCGGTCGAGGGCCGCGGCGCACTCCCGCCGCACGTCGAACGAGGCGTCCGCGAGCCCCAGGAGCAGGCCCTCGACGGCCCGGGTCTCGGCGCAGCCCTTCAGCGCCTGGGGCAGCCGGCGCCTGACGGCCTCGGGCTGGGCGGGGTCGAGGAGCGCGTCCACGATCTGCCCCACGGCGCGCGGCGTCACGGTCCGGAGCGCCCGCAGCGCGTCGGCCGAGGTCTCCGACGGGCCCAGCAGGGGAACCACGAACGGCACCAGGCGCGGGTCGAGCCGGCGCTGCGCCTGGAGCATCCGGCGCGCCCGTTGGCGGTCGCTCGAGGACAGCGCCGCGACCGCCTCCACGATCGGGTCCGCGGGCGAGGAGGGCGGGGGCGTGGCCAGGGCCGCCCTCAGGCCCGGCGCGGCGTCGAGGCGCGTCAAGGTGTGCAGCGTGGTGGCGTCCCGGGCCTCGCTCATGTCGAGGCGCACGGCGCCGGCCCGGAGGCTCGCGGCGAGGGCCGCCACGTACCCGCCGTCGAGGCGCCGGCACAGGACGAGCGACGCCGCGGCCGTGGCGACACAGCCGGCAAAGAGCAGCGAGGGGGCGTGCACGGGCGCGACGCTCACGGCCAGGAGCGCGGCGGCGGCGCCCAGCACCGCGCCGAGCTTGTCGCAGCCCACGTCCACGAGCGCCTTGGCCGCGCGCTTCTCGCCTTCGCGCAGCGGGGTGTAGAAGAGCTCGTAAGCCGAGCGGAACAGCGAGTTGTGGAGCACCGCCTCGGCTCCGCGGGCGATGACGGCCGCCGCCACGCCGGGCGCCAGAAGGCCCAGGAGCCCGCCCGCGACGACGGCGGCCGGCTGCGTGGCCGCCGTCCCGGCGAGACCCAGACGACGCAGCGCACGCCCTGCGAGCACGGCCTGAGCCACGACGCCCAGCAGGCCGACGCCCATGTGGAACAGCGCGAAGAACCACATCAGGCGCGAACCGCCCGCGCCACCAGCCGTGGCCGCGGCGCCCAGCGTGTAGTCCAGCATCGCCTCGACGGCCGCGCCGGTGCCGACCAGGAGCGCCAGGCTGCGAAGGTACGGCGCGCCCGCCAGCGCGGCGAGGCCGGCGGCGCCCTGCGCCTCCTCGCCGGGCGCCGGCTCGTCCGTCGCGAGCCTCAGCGCCAGGAAGGCCCCGGCCAGGTGGAGCGCGGCCAGGAAGCCGAACATGCCGGGCACGGACGCGTATCCCGCGGCCAGGAGCGCTGCCGTGCCCCCCGCCACGCCGCCGAGCGCCGCGCCGGTGCCGATGGTCCCCATCGCCTGCCGCGCCGCGTGCGGATCGAAGGACTCGTTGACCAGCGACCAGAAGCCCGAGACGAGGGGCGCTCCGAGGAGCGCGAAGTGGAAATACAGCGCGATGGCCGCGGCCCGCGGCGCGATGGCCGCCAGGACCCACTCGGCCACGAGCAGGGCGGCGCTCCCGAGGAGCGACGCCGGAAGCAGCCGCGCGGGCCCGAGCCGCGCCAGGGCTCGCGAGAAGAGCAGCACGAACGCCACGGCGACGAGCGCGGAGCCGACCATGGCGACCGGCAGGTGGCGTACGTCGAAGCTCGACAGGAACAGCGCGTCGCGCGTGGCCTTGCCGGCCACCTGCCACGCGACCAGCGCGAGGGCGGCGATCGCGGCCAGCAGCGCGCGCCGGCGGTCGCGGTCGGCTCCCCCGGGAAGGGAGGCTGCGCTCATGTGGTCAAGACACTCCGACAGGCGTAGGGTATAGGTCAAGCGAGGTGCCGTGCAGCGACGGACCTTCCTCAAGGCGGCGGCCGTGGGCGGAGGCGCGGCGCTGGGCTTCGACCTCTCGAAGGCCCACGCCGAGGCGCGCGCGCTCAAGATCGCGCGCACCACGGAAACCCGCAGCACCTGCCCTTACTGCGCGGTCTCCTGCGGGGTGATCATCCACACCCTCGGCGACCGGGCCCGCAACGTGAAGCCCTCCGTCGTTCACGTCGAGGGAGATCCCGACCATCCCATCAGCCGCGGCACGCTCTGCCCCAAGGGCGCCTCGCTCCGCGACGACATCACCCACGGCAACCGGCTGCGCGCGCCCAGGGTGCGGCGCCCCGGCTCCGCGCGCTGGGAGGACGTCTCCTGGGACGAGGCGATCGCCGGCATCGCGCGCCACGTCAAGGACACCCGCGACCGCTGCTTCGTGGCGAGGAACGCCAGGGGCCAGGTGGTCAACCGCAACCCCGGCATCGCGATGATCGGGGGCTGCACGGACACGAACGAGTTCAACTTCCTCCAGTGGAAGGTGGTGACGGCCTTGGGGGTCCCCTACCGGGACACCCAGGCCCGTGTTTGACACGGCCCCACGGTGGCCAGTCTGGCCGCCACGCTCGGCCGCGGGGCCATGACGAACGGCTGGGTCGACATCAAGAACGCCGACGTCATCCTGGCCATGGGCGGCAACCCCGCCGAGAACCATCCCGTCGGCTTCAAGTGGTTCATCGAGGCGAAGAAGGTCCGGAACGCGAAGCTCGTCGTCGTGGACCCGCGCTTCACCCGGACCGCCGCCGTGGCCGACCTCTACTCCCCCATCCGCGCGGGCACCGACATCGCCTACCTGTTCGGGATCGTGCGCCACGCGCTCGCGACCGGACGCTTCCACGAGGAGTACGTCCGCATCCACACGAGCGCGCCGCTCATCGTGGGCGAGACGTACGGCTTCGAGGCGGGTCTCTTCTCGGGCTTCGACGCGGAGAAGGGCCAGTACGCCAAGGACGCCTGGGCCTACGAGCTCGACGCGAAGGGCTTCGCGAGGAGCGACCCGTCGCTCCGGCACCCGCGCTGCGTCTTCCAGCTCCTGAAGACGCACGTGGACCGCTACACGCCCGAGATGGTCGAGCGCATCTGCGGCGTGCCGAAGGAGACGTTCCTGAAGGTGGCCGAGGTCGTGACTTCGACTGGCAACGCCGAGCGTGTCGGCACGATCACGTACGCCCTCGGCTGGACGCAGCACTCGAAGGGCGTCCAGATGATCCGGGCGGCGGCGATCCTGCAGCTGCTCCTCGGCAACGTGGGGCGCCCCGGGGGCGGAGTGAACGCCTTCCGCGGCCACTCGAACATCCAGGGCGCGACCGACACCGCCGGCACGTTCGAGATCCTTCCGGGCTACCTCAGGACGCCCCGCGGGGAGTGGGCGACGCTCGCGGACTACGTTGCCGCCGTCACGCCGAAGCCGCTCGCTTCGGCCTCGATGAACTACTGGCAGAACTACCCGCGCTTCATGGTGTCCCTGTTGAAGGCGGCCTATGGCTCCCGCGCGACGGAGGCGAACGACTTCGGCTACGCCTGGCTGCCGAAGGTCGACGGCAACTACTCCTGGCTCTACATCTTCGACGACATGTACCGCGGCCACTCCGAGCGCGCGGGCGGACGCGAGCCGGGGCCCGAGGGCCTGATCAGCTTCGGCATGAACCCCGTGGGGACGGGTCCCAACTCGAAGAAGATGGTCGCCGCCCTCGCGAAGCTGAAGTGGCTGGTCGTGGTCGAGAACGTCGAGGCCGAGACCGCGGCCTTCTGGAAGGCGCCGAAGGAGCTGGAGGGACCGCTCCCCGACCGGATCGGGACCGAGGTGTACCTGCTGCCGGCGGCGACCTTCGCCGAGAAGGACGGCACCTTCACGAACTCGGCGCGCTGGCTGCAGTGGAAGTGGAAGGCGCTCGACCCGCCCGGCCAGGCGAAGCCCGACCAGGAGATCCTGGCGCGCTTGTTCCTGGCCGTGCGCGACCTGTACGAGAAGGAGGGCGGCGCTTTGCCCGAGCAGGTGCTGAGCGTCGCGTGGGACTACGCGAACCCGGTCTGCCCCGACCTCGCCGAGGTCCTGAAGGAGATGAACGGCAAGGCGATGGCGGACCTGCGGGACCCGAAGGACCCCAGCCGCGTCGTGCGGCGCGCCGGCCAGCAGCTCGACGGCTTCCACGAGCTGCGCGACGACGGCTCCACGTCGTGCGGCAACTGGGTCCACTCCGGCGTGTTCACCGAGAGAGGCAACCACGCTCAGCGCCGGAGCGACGCCGATCCCACGGGCCTGGGCATGTTCCACGAGTGGGGCTTCTCCTGGCCCGCGAACCGCCGCGTGATGTACAACCGCGCGTCGGCAGACGCAGCAGGCCGGCCCTGGGACCGCACGCGGGCGGGCATCGCCTGGAGCGGCGAGAGCTGGACGGGCGACGTGCCCGACATCAAGGCCGACGCGCCGCCCGGCGCGTTCGGCGCCTTCATCATGATGCCCGAGGGCGTCGCGCGGCTGTTCGCGCCGACGCTCGAGGACGGGCCATTCCCGGAGCACTACGAGGCGATCGAGGCGCCGATCCCGAACCCGCTGCATCCCGAGGCGACGAGCAACCCGGTCGCGAAGCGCTTCGGCTCCGACAAGGACGTCTACGGCAGCCGCGACGAGTTCCCCATCGTCTGCACGACGTATCGCCTCACCGAGCACTTCCACTACTGGACGCAGCATCAGAGCGCGGGCCGCCTCAACGCCCTCCAGCCGGGCTTCTTCGTGGAGATCCCCGAGGGCCTCGCCCGCGAGAAGGGGATCGCGAACGGAACGCAGGTGCGGGTCGTCTCGGCGCGCGGCGCGATCCAGGGCGTCGCGATGGTCACGAAGCGCCTGGCGCCCCTCGTCGTGGACGGCCGTCCGCTGTGGCAGATCGGCTTCCCGATCCACTGGGGCTTCGCGGGAGCCCAAGGCCACGAGGGGCCCCTCGCGAACCTGCTCACGCCCACCGCCATGGACCCGAACACCTGGACGCCCGAGTACAAGTCCTTCCTCGTCCGGCTGGAGAGGGCCTGATGGCCCAGGGCCTCGAGATCCGGCGCTCCTCCGCCTCGCTCTGGGGCGAGAAGACGGGCCTGCGCAAGCTCCCCGTGGTCGCGAAGTACATCGACACCACCACCTGCATCGGCTGCAAGGCGTGCGAGGTGGCCTGCCAGGAGTGGAACGACCTGAAGGTCGTGCCCACACGGCAGACGGGCACCTACCAGACGCTGCCGTCCCTCACGGCCGATTTCTGGAACCTCATCAAGTTCGACGAGCGCGAGACGCGGGAGCGCGGCTTCCTGTGGCTCATGCGCAAGGACCAGTGCATGCACTGCGAGGAGCCCGGCTGCCTAGCGGCCTGCCCGGCGCCCGGCGCCATCGTGCAGTACGAGAACGGCATCGTCGACGTGGACCCGGCCCGCTGCATCGGCTGCGGCTACTGCCTGTCAGGCTGCCCCTTCGACATCCCGCGCTTCGACCAGGGCACCGCCAAGATGGCGAAGTGCACGCTGTGCGTGGACCGCGTGCAGGTGGGCCTCGGGCCCGCCTGCGTCAAGGCGTGCCCCACCGGCTGCCTGCAGTTCGGCACGAAGGACGACATGGTCGCGATGGGCCAGGCCCGCGTCGAGCAGCTCGAGGCCAACGGCCTCGCCCAGGCCACGCTGTACGACCCGCCCGGGGTGGGCGGCACGGGGGTCGTGACCGTGCTGGGCCACGGCGACCACCCCGAGTGGTACGGGCTGCCCCGCGATCCCCGTGTGCCGCTGGGCGTGAAGCTCTGGAAGCAGGTGCTGCGGCCGCTGGGCATGCTCGCGATCTTCGGCAGCGTGATCGCCGCCTTCGGCCATTTCATGACGCGCGGGCCGATGGCCACGGGGGAGGACGCCGAGGGTGGCGACGCCTGACCTCGCCTTCGAACGGGCGCGCTGCGCCGAGGACACCGTCGTCGGCGACCTCATCGTCCGGCACCGCCTCTCCACGCGCGTGCTGCACTGGGCCGTGGCCCTCGCGTTCTTCGTGTCGCTCGTTTCCGGCGCCCCGATCTGGAGCCCGGTCTTCGGATGGATGGCCGGACTCATGGGCGGCCTCGCCGCCTGTCGCGTCATCCACCCGTGGGCCGGCGTCCTCTTCTTCGTCGGCTCCGTCCTCATGTTCTTCCGGTGGCGCGCCGACATGGGGATCGAGCCCGGCGACCGGGAGTGGTTCGGCCTCAAGACCGTGCGCTACATGGACCACCGGGAGCTGGACGTCGCAGTCGGCAAGTACAACGGCGGCCAGAAGCTCTTCTTCTACGCGGCCGCCCTCGGCGCCCTGGGCCTCCTCGTCTCGGGCGTGGTGCTGTGGCTGCCGACCCGCTACCCGCAGCTCCTGCGCATGGCGGGCATCGTGCTTCACGACGTGACGTTCATCCTGTTCGCGATCGCGATCGTGTTCCACGTCTACCTGGCCGCCTTCGCCGAGCCGCGGACGCTGCGGGCGATGACCAAGGGCACCGTCACGAAGGGCTGGGCGCGGCTGCACCATCCGGGGTGGTATCGGGAGGTCGTCGAAGGACGGCGGGAGCGTGGTTGACGCCGCCTTCGAGCGGCGCGCCGCGCGGGCGTCCGCGCTGGCCGCGAGCGCGGAGGCCGCCCGCGAGGTCCTGAGCTTCGCAGCGGGGCTGCTCCGCGCGCAGGGCCGCGTAGCGCGTGGCCTCGCGGAGGCGCACCGGCGGCATCCCCTGACCGGCCGGCTCGCCGCCGACGCGCCGCGCGTCGTCGAGGCATGCGAGGCCGTGCTGCGCTTCGCGGCCGGCACCGGCCTGCCCGGCCTGGCTCCCGCGGCGCAGGTCACCGCCCGCGATCTCGTGGCCTACTGGAAGAGCGACGCCGACGGCTACGTCGCGCGCACCGTCCTGCGCTCCTACGTCGAGGTGCTGCTCGCCGCCGGCGTGGTCCCTGAGGCCCGCGCCCGACCCGCGGGCTGCCCTCGTTGCGGCGGGCCGCCGTGGGTGGGCGCGCGAAGGCCAGGGCCCGAGGGCGACGGGGCGGCGCGCCTCCTCTGCTGCGCGCTCTGCGGCGGCGAGTGGTCGATTGCGCGGGTGCGCTGCGCCGCCTGCCCCGAGACGGACCCCGAGCGCCTCCCCTCCTTCAGCAGCGAGACCCAGCGCGGTGCGCGGATCGAAGCCTGCGACACGTGCAGGCGCTACGTGAAGTCGATCGACCTGAGCCTGGAGGCGGAGGCGATCCCCGAGATCGACGACCTGGCCTCGCCCGCCCTCGATCTCTGGGCGAAGGGCCAGGGCTACGGGCGTCTCGAGCCGGGACTCGCCGGCGAGCTGTAGTCAGAGCTTCGAGACCGCCTCCAGCACCTGCTCCGCGTGGCCGTCCACCTTCACGCGCGGGAACACCTTGCGCACGATGCCGGCGGCGTCGATCACGAAGGTCGAGCGGATCATCCCCACGGTCTTCTTGCCATAGAGCACCTTCTCGCCCCAGGCGCCGTACTTCTTCGCGACGGCCTTGTCGGGGTCGGAGAGCAGCGGGAAGTTGAGCTTGTACTTCGCCTTGAACTTCTCGTGGGAGGCGAGCGAATCGCCGCTCACACCCAGCACGACCACGCCTTTCTTCTTCAAGGCGGCCTGGCTGTCGCGGAACGCGCACGCCTCGCGCGTGCAGCCCGGGGTGTCGTCCTTCGGATAGAAGTAGAGGACCACCGTCCTGCCCTCGAGCCCCGCGAGGCTCACCTCGCCGCCCTCGGACGACGGCAGCACGAAGCCCGGCGCCTTCTTGCCTTCCTGGACCATGGCCATACGCTCGCACCTCCCCGAGCCACCAGCTTAACGCGTATGATGCCCGCCCACCGTGAGCGAGCCTCTCGGACTCCGGCGCGAGCTCGGCACGCTCGAGGCATACGCCGTCCTCGTCGGGATCCTGATCGGCGCCGGCATCTTCAAGGTGACGAGCCACGCCTGGTCGCTCACGGGCCCGTCCGTCATCCTGGGCCACGCGGTGCTGGCGCCGGTCGTGCTCGCGACCTCGGTGCCGTACGCCGCCTACGTCTCGACCTCGCTCGGCCGCGAGCCCGGCGGAGAGTACACGCATCTCGCGCGCACGCTCGGCGGCTACGGCGTGGCGTTCGTCGGTGCTTGGCTCAAGGTCATCTCCTACGTGGGCGCCCTCGCGTACCTGGCCCTGGCGTTCGCCGAGTACCTCGTCGAGCTCTCGGCGGGCTACTTGCGCCTCGACCTCCACCGCATGCCGGTCGCGATCTCGAGCCTCGTCGCCGTCTGGGCCGTCCACGTCGCAGGCGTGCGCTGGTTCGGGAGGCTTCAGGTCGCGATGTGCGGGCTCCTGGCCGTGTCCCTGCTGGTGCTGATCGTGCCGGGTCTTCCCGCCGTGCACGCGGCGAACTACCGGCCGTTCTTCGGCGGCGGCGCCTCGGGCTTCGCGCGCAGCCTGCCCCCGCTGTTCTTCGCCTACGCCGGATTCGAGGCCCTGGCGCAGACCGCCGGGGAGGTGAAGGACAGCACGCGGCGTCTGCCGGCGGTCTTCCTGCGCGGCATCGCCGCCACGACTCTCGTGTACGTGCTGATGTCGGCCGTGGCGTTCGGCGCCTTGCCCGGCGGGCGGCTCGCGGCGAGCGCGACGCCGATGGCTGAGGCGGCTTCGCTCTACCTGCCCTGGGGCGCGGCGTGGTTCGTCACGCTGGGCGCCGTGATGGCGTTGCTCACGTCGCTCAACTCCACGATGCTCGTCCCCTCGCGGCTCGGGTTGATGCTGGCCCGGGACGGGCTCGCGCCGGCGGGGCTCGGCGCGGTGTGGGAGCGCACGGGGACGCCGGCGTTCGGCCTCTCGCTCACCCTGGCCGGCGCGCTGCTGCTGCTCCTGAGCGGGCAGGTCTCCCTCGCGCTGAACATCGCGGTCTTCGCCCTCCTCCTCCTGTACCTGCTGCACAGCCTGGCCTTTCTGCGTCTGCCGGCCCTCAATCCCGCCCTCGACCGCGAGGTCCGCCTCGGCTTCCCGCGGTGGGCCCAGCGGGCGGCCGCGGGCGTGTCCGCCCTCGCCATGGGCGGCCTCGTCGCGGTCCAGGTCGCGAGCGATCTCGGGGAGCTGTCGCGAACGACCTTCGCCGAGCGCGTCGCCGGGCGATCCTCCACGACCCTCGAGCTGTGCCTCCTGTGGGCGCTCCTGGGAGTCGTCGTGTACGCGCTCGGCGGGCGGAGGCGCCGCGCGCCCTCCCGTTGACTCCACCGAGCCCCGCCTCGACAATCCCGCGACATGGACCGGCGCGAGTGGCTGCTGGGCACGGGCGCGCTGCTCGCGGCCGGCGCAGGCCCGCTCGGCTCCAAGGCCGACTTCCCCTACGCGCGCACGCGGACGTACCTCAACAACGCCGGCTTCCACCCGCTCAGCGTCCAGGCCGCGCGCGCCGCACGCGAGTACCTGGCCCTGAGGACCGAGGGGCCGAGAGAGCCGGACTGGGACGTGTCCGCGGGCGTCAAGAAGGACTTCGCCGGCCTGATCAACGCGCCGTCCGAGGGCGTCGGCTACGTCACCAGCACCATGGCCGCGAGAACCTGGTGGTGGCGGGGCTGGGCATCCCCCGGGGGTCCGGCAACCTGGTGACGGACGCGCTTCAC
>DASSJI010000135.1:0-13221 GCA_035691285.1 Vicinamibacteria bacterium
TGGGCGTCAGCGTGCCGAGCAAGGTGGCGGCGGCGTTCTCCCTCGGCCGCCCCGTGCTGTTCGTCGGCCCGCCCGAGTCGGAGAGCGCGCGCGCCGTCGCCGAGTCCGGGGGCGGCTGGGTGGTCGCACCCGGCGACGTGCAGGGAGTGCTCGCTGCCGTGGCGGCGGCGCGCGACCCGGAGCAGCGGCGGCGCCGGGGCCAGGCGGCGTACGGCTACGCCCAGGAACACTTCGACCCCGCGCGGAACACCGCGCGCATCGCAGGGTTGCTGGAGGCGGCCGCACGCGGTGACGAGCCGCCCACGCCGGCTCCCTCATGAGCGACGGCTCACGCCGGCACCGCCGTCTCCCGGGCTTCGTGCGTCAGTTCGGCTTGCCGCTGGCGATGGGCGGCCTGCCGCTGCTGGGCATCCTGCTCCCTCCAGCCACCGAGCCGCCTCAGGCCTGGGACCAGGCCACCCATCTCCTGCTCGCGGCCGGGTACGCGAACCAGGTGACGAAGGTCTCCAGCGCACCTGTCCCGGCGGACGACATGTCGAACCTCTACCCGCCGCTCTACCACCTGCTGGTCGCGGCCGTCTTCCCGTGGGTCGGGCTCACGGCCCGCGCGGCGGCGATCGTGAACGCCGTCATGCTCGTGGTCCTCGCTGCAGCGACCTACCGAGCCGCCCGCCTTCTCTTCGGTCCTGACCCGGCGCCGCTCGCGGCCGGCCTGACGCTCGCATCGCCGTTCGTGAGCGCGCTGGCGTGGCAGCCGCTCCTCGACCTCACGCTGACGGCGCTGGTCGCCGCGGCTGTCGCGCAGCTGCTCGCACCCCGCTTCCTCGCGACGCGCCGCGGCGTCCTGTGCACAGCGCTGCTCTGGGGCGCGGGACTCCTGGCGAAGTGGGTCTTTCCGCTCTTCGTGGCGGGACCGGTCCTCGTGCGCCTGAGCGGGCCGGCGCCGCAGCCGCGGCTCCGCCTGGGGCTTGGGGGCGCCGTGCTGGGCGCAGCGCTGCTGTCGGCCACGTGGTACTGGCCTCGAGCCTCCGACCTGCCGGCGCTCGCCGGAGCGTCGGTGGCGATGGGGGAGCTCGAGGGAGACCCGCAGGGCCTCAGTGTCGAATCGTTGACCCTGTACCCCCGGCTCGTCCTCGACGTGTACTCCTCCCTGCCCACGCGCCTGTGGCTCGTGATGGCTCTGTGCATGGCCCTGGGAATCCTTCTCCGGCGGCCGGCCGCGCTGGAGACGACGGCTCCCGCGCCTTCACGGCCCTTCATCTACCTGGGGGCCTGGCTGTTGCCCCCGTACGCCTTCTTCACCCTGCTCCCCAACAAGGACTCGCGATATCTCGCGCCGGCCCTGCCGGCTTTCGCGATCCTCGCCGCCTGGGCCTGGTCTGCTCTGCCCCATCGTCGGGCGCGCGCCTGGGCACTGGCCCTCACCGTCTTCTACGTCGTCGCGGGACAGCTCGCAGGGCTGTCTCGGGGCGCAGGCCGCGAGGCGGCCGCCCATGAGGCGTTCTCGCTGCGGGGCCTCGCCGGGATCGTGGAGCGCGACATCGTCGCCTGGTCGCCGCCCGACGGGACCGGCTGGCCGACCGAGCGGATCGTGGAGGAGATCGGAAGACGACTCACGCCCTTGACGCCCTCGGCCTCGCTGGCCGTGCTGCCGGACCTTCCCTACGTCAATCCGGCCTCCTTCTCGTGGGCGGCGTGCCGCCAGCGCGTCCCGCTCGAAGCCTTTCATCCCATGCGCGCCGAGACCGGGGACGGCTACTCGGCTTGGGAATACGTCGTCCTGAGACCAGCAGGCGACCAGGGCACGCGGCACGCCACGCTGCTGACAGCCGAGATCACCGCGGCGCTGCTGGCGCAGCCCGGGCTCTTCGCGCGCGTGGGCGAGTTCGATTCGCCCGGCGGAAGCCTCGTGCTGCTGCGCTCGCGCCGCACCATCCCGCCAGGAGATCTTCGGCCCGTCGCTGGCAGGATCGACCTCAGCGATCCCGCGATCCGCTGGCATCTCGGCGAGGGCTGGAG
Organism: Vicinamibacteria bacterium; assembly: GCA_035691285.1. Classification (GTDB taxonomy): domain Bacteria; phylum Acidobacteriota; class Vicinamibacteria; order Fen-336; family Fen-336; genus DATFEN01. The sequence goes on from DASSJI010000135.1 coordinate 2,020, forward strand.
CTTTCGCGAGCCCTGGGGCCGCTGGGCTCTCGGCGACCGGGCGGCGCTGCGCGTCCAGCTGGCGCCGGGCGCGGCGTACCGCCTGGGCCTCGTGATGAGCCCTCCCGAGGAGCTCAAGGACGGTCAGGTGGTCACGGTCCGGTATGGGGGCCACCACCTCGCCTCGATCGCGCTGACGAATGATCCGTGGGACTGGCGCCGCTGGGAGGTGGCCATTCCCGAGCGGATCGCGACCGGCGGCATCGACACGCTCGAGTTCTCCTTCGGCGATTCTGTCGGTCCTGGTCCCGACGGTTCACGGCGCCCGCTGGCCGCGGCATTCCGTTCGGTCGACTTCACCCCGGCGGACGAATGAGTCCGCGCGGCCGGACCGGGGCGGCTAGCGGTCGAGGCTCGATCCCGCTCGGCGCGAGCGATACCAGTCGATGGTCCGGCGCAGCCCGTCCTCGAGAGTCGTCGTCGCCCGAAACCCGAACAGCGTCTCCGCACGCGACGTGTCGAGGCGGCGGTGCGGCTGGCCGTCGGGCATGCGCGCATCGAAGCGGATCTCGCCGGTGAAGCCCATCAGGCTGGCGAGCAGGGCGGCCAGCTCGGCGATACGGATCTCGACGCCGGTCCCCAGGTTCACGGGCTCGGGACCGTCGAAGGTGGCGGCGGCCATGCACAGCCCCCTGGCCGCGTCCTCGACATAGAGAAACTCCCTGGAGGCCGCTCCGGTGCCCCATGCCTCGACGGCCGCGTCTCCCCGGTCGAGAGCGCGCTGGACCTTGCCGATCAGCGCCGGGATCACGTGGGAGGAAGCGGTGTCGAAGTGGTCGCCCGGGCCGTAGAGATTGGCCGGAACCAGGTGGACGACGTTCATGCCGTGCTGCGCGCGGTACGCCTGACCCTGCGCAAGCAGCATCCTCTTCGCCAGGCCGTAAGGTGCGTTGGTCTCCTCCGGGTAGCCGTTCCAGAGATCCTCCTCACGGAACGGGATGGGCGTCAGCTTCGGATAGGCGCACACGCTGCCGACGGTCACGACCTTGGCGACGCCATGGAGGCGGCACTCCTCGAGGAGCTGCAGGCCCATCATCAGGTTCTCGTAGAGGAACACCGCCGGATTGTCGCGGTTCGCGCCGATGCCGCCGATCCGCCCCGCGAGGTGCACGACCAGGTCCGGGCGCGCGTCCGCCAGGAGCCGGCGAGCGGCGGCTCCTTCCAACAGGTCGTAGTCACGCCTCCGGGGGACGATGACCTCCGTCGCGCCTCGGGCACGCAGCTCCCTGACGAGGTGGCCGCCGACGAAGCCGGCGCCGCCCGTGACCAGTACGCGCGCGTTGCGAAGTTCCAAGGGCACCCCTCGAGGCGGGCACAGTCTAGCCGACCGCCACGGGGCGCCGGCGAGGGCAATTGCTAACGGCCGGCGCCGGCTTTCGGTTAGACTGATTTTTCCGTTGCAGGAGGTTCATTGAGCAAGGACCCCACGTTCCGCGTGCTCGTCGGCGCCCCGACGCGCAGCGCTCGCTACGAGGCCTACCGGAAGGAGTGGAGCCGGCGGGAAGCCGAGCAGGATGCCTCGGACCACCCGGTCCACGTCGACCTCGAGACGGTGGCGGTCTGCGACCTGCGCTGCGGCAGCTCCGAGGAGGACCCGCAGGGCTTCTGCCAGATCTGGACCCACGAGCACATCCGCACCCAGGGGTTCGACGAGCACACCTACCAGCGCGGCTACATGGATCCGGTGCTCTACGGCCGCATGCTCCAGCAGTGCGCGGACAGCGGCGTCAGCTCCATCAAGCTGAACTACCGGGGCGAACCCTCGCTGCACCCGCGCATCGTGTCGTTCGTGCGCGAGGCCCACGCCCTGCGCTTCCCGGACATCATGATGAACACGAACGGCAACGGCCTCGCGCGCAAGCAGCCGGACTTGTTCGCGAAGCTGGTGGAGGCCGGCATCACGGACCTGATGTTCTCCGTGGACGCCTGCGATCCCGAGACCTACGTGAGGCAGCGCGTCGGCGGGAGCTGGGAGGTGCTGCTCAACTCGGTGCGCTCGGCGGTGCGCGCCCGCGACGAGGGCCGCGGCGCGCCCGACCTCAAGATCCGGGCCTCGATCGTGCGCACGCATCTGAACGCCGAGGCCGTGGACAGCGGCCGCATGGAGGAGTTCTGGCGGGGGAAGATGGGCGTCGACTGGCTCTCGGTCAGCGAGTGCTACTTCCCCGCCGGCACCCAGCACCACTGGAAGGCGGCGGTGTGGCGGCAGATGGACTCGGAGGAGTTCCAGTGCCCCGACCCGTTCCGTCGCATGGTCGTCACCTGGGACGGCCGCCACACCATGCCGTGCTGCCAGGGTTTCACCCTCGAGATCGACGGCGGGCCGGTGGTGGCGGCGCCCGGCTTCCGCCCCATGGTCAACCTCCGCGAGGCCTGGACGAGCCCGAACTTCGAGCGGCTGCGCAACGCGCACCGTCGCAAGAGCTGGGACCGTCCCGGGCCGGAGGGCGAGCCGATCTGCCAGCACTGCGCGGTGACGAAGATGCCGACGCGCCTCGAGGTCGCCTCGTCGAAGGCCGTGCCGCTCCCGGTCCGCGGCTAGCCCGCCTCCCAGGAAGATCCGATGTCCGCCATCCAAGACCACGTGCGCGCCATCCTCGCCGGCATCGGCGAGGATCCGGACCGCGATGGGCTGCAGAAGACGCCGGACCGCGTCGAGAAGGCGCTCCGCTTCCTGACCCAGGGCTACTCCCAGGACGCCGAGAAGGTCCTGAACGAGGCGCTCTTCGACGTCGCCTACGACGAGATGGTGATCATCAAGGACATCGAGGTGTTCAGCCTCTGCGAGCACCACCTGCTGCCCTTCTTCGGCAAGGCCCACGTGGCGTACCTGCCGAACGGCAAGGTCGCCGGCCTCTCGAAGATCCCGCGCCTCGTGGACATGTACGCGCGGCGGCTGCAGGTCCAGGAGCGCATGACCGTGGACATCGCCGCGGCCATCGAGCGGATCATCCGGCCGCGGGGCGTCGGCGTCGTGATCGAGGCCATGCACTTCTGCATGATGATGCGCGGCGTCGAGAAGCAGCACTCGGTCGCGGTCACCTCCTGCATGCGCGGGGTGTTCCGCGACCAGATGCAGACCCGCGAGGAGTTCCTGAACCTGATCCGGCGCTCGAACGAGCGGTTCCCGTAGGGTTTACACTCTCGGAATGACGGGCTCGGCGGCGACGGATCTCGACGAAGTCCAGCGGATCGTCCTCGCGGGCCTTGCGCCGCATCGCGCGCAGGTGTTCCTGTTCGGGTCCCGCGCCGAGGGCCGGCCCGCGAGAGGATCGGACATCGACGTGGGAATCCTGCCTCTCGAGCCGCTGCCCCCGGGGCTCCTGACGGACATCGCCGAAGCGCTGGAGAACAGCCGGGTGCTCTACGCCGTCGACCTGGTGGACCTGTCGCGGGTCGAGCCTTCGTTCCGGGAGCGCGTCGCTCGAGAAGGCATCCGGTGGAGGTGAAGCGCCGCGCCGCCCTGGCGCGGCGAGCCGTCGCCACCCTGGCGAGCGTGCTGCAGGAGCCGAAGAGCGCGCTGGTCCGCGACGCCGCGATCCAGCGGTTCGAGTACAGCTTCGAGGCCGTGTGGAAGGCGACGCAGCGCTACCTCCGCGACGTCGAAGGCGTCGACGTGGCGTCCCCTGTGGCCGCCATCCGGAAGGCCTCGGCCGTGGGCCTGCTGGACGAGGCGGCCGCCCGCCTGGCCCTCGAGATGGTGGGCGACCGGAACCTGACCGTGCACACCTACAACGAGCCGCTGGCGGAGGAGATCTTCGGACGCCTGCCTCGCTACGTGAAGCTCCTCGTTTCCTGGAGCGACGCCCTCGCGACCAGGATCGGCGACTGAAGCTCCCCGCCCTCAGTGGCGGAAGTGCCGGACCCCGGTGAAGACCATGGCCAGGTTGTGCTCGTTGGCGGCGGCGATCACCTCGTCGTCCTTCACGGAGCCGCCCGGCTGGATGATCGTCCTGGCCCCGGCCCTCGCGATCTCGTCCACGCCGTCGCGGAACGGGAAGAAGGCATCGGAGGCGGCCGCCGTCCCCGCCAGGGAGAGCTTGGCCTTCTGGGCCGCGAAGCGCGCCGCGTCGACGCGGCTCATCTGCCCCGCCCCGACGCCGACGGTCTGCACCGCGTTCGCGTAGACGATCGCGTTGGACTTCACGTGCTTCGCGACCGTCCAGGCGAGCTGCATCGCCCTCCATTCGTCCTCGGAGGGCTTGCGCCGCGTGACCACCTCGCACTTCTGGCGGTCCAGCCGCACGAGGTCCCACTCCTGGGCCAGCAGGCCGCCCATGACGCGCTTCAGGTCGAAGCCGCTGACGCGGTGGATGCCGGTCGTGTCCATGTCCATCACGCGAAGGTTCTGCTTCGCGGCGAGGGCCTGCTTCGCCTCGCCCTCGAAGCCGGGCGCGATCACGGCCTCGACGAAAACGGCCGCCAGCTTCCTGGCCAGGGCCGGCTCCACGCGCCGGTTGAGCGCCACGATGCCGCCGAAGGCAGACACGGGGTCGCCCTCCCAGGCGCGCTCGAAGGCCTCGAGGGGCGTGGCGCCGATGCCGGTGCCGCAGGGGTTCGTGTGCTTGACGATCGCGCACGCCGGCTCCGCGAGCTCGGTGGCCAGCCGCCAGGCGCTGTCCAGGTCGAGGATGTTGTTGAACGACAGCTCCTTGCCCTGCAGCTTCCGCGCCGCGGCCACCGAGTACAGCGTGGAGCCCAGGTCGCTGTAGAACGCCGCGCGCTGATGCGGGTTCTCGCCGTAGCGCAGGTCCTGCACCTTCTCGAAGGTCAGCGAGAGCCGGTACGGGAAGACGTCCTCGGCCTCCGCGACGCCGTAGCCCGATTCCTTCGCTTCCACCTGCGAGAGGTAGGCCGCGATGGCCGCCTCGTAGCGCGCGGTGTGGCGAAACGCCTTCTGCGCGAAGAACAGGCGGGTGGCCCGATCGATGCCGTCCGCGCGGTCGAGCTGCTCGAGGAGGAGCGCGTAGTCGGCGGGATCGACCACCACCGCCACGTCCTGGAAGTTCTTGGCCGCGGCCCGAACCAGGGCGGGGCCGCCGATGTCCACGTGCTCCAGCGCCTCGTCGAAGCCGGCGCCCTTCGCGACCTTGTCCTCGAACGGATAGAGGTTGACCACGAGGACGTCGATGGGCACCAGGCCGTTCTCCGCCATCGCCTTCTCGTGGGCGGGGTCCCCGCGCCTCGCCAGCAGCCCGCCGTGCACCTTGGGATGGAGCGTCTTGACGCGGCCGTCGAGGATCTCGGGGAAGCCCGTGAGCTCCGAGACGCTCTTGACGGCGACGCCGGCCTTCCTGATCTCGTCGGCGGTGCCGCCGGTCGAGACGAGCTCGAAGCCTCGCCTGGCGAGGCCCTGGGCGAGTGCTGCGAGGCCGTCCTTGCGGAAGACCGACACGAGGGCGCGTTTCTGGCTCATGGGGCGAGGGGCGGCGCCTCCTGCGGCGCGACGATGCGGGGTTCCGGCTGGCGCGTGAGGTCCCCGCGGGCCTCGCTCCAGAGCGCGATCCAGGTGGCCGCGATGGCCGTCACCGCCCGCGAGTACGCGATCTGCGCGACCGCGAACACGGGAGAGCGGAAGTCGATCGCGCGGTGGTCGACGACGCGGCCGTTCCGGAACATCTCGAGGCGCAGGAGCCCCGAGGCTTCGCGACTGCGTGCCAGCAGGTCCTGCCAGTACGACGGCAGGCCGCTCCGCGAGAGCTTCAGCGCCGCCGCGTCGTCGACGGTGACCGGCAGCTTCGACAGGTTGGCCTCGACGAAGGCGTAGTACTCGCGGGTGAGGCCGGGGGGATAACCTTCGGGGCCGGAGGCCAGCGCCGGATCGGCCAGGTCGGCGGGAACGCGCAGCATCGCCCCGAGCCGCACGATGCCCTCGCTGACCCTGCGCTGGCGCAGCAGCTCGACCGCCTCGCCGGCGTGGGAGTCGAGGGCCGCGAGCGTTTCGGGCTGCAGGCGGCCGCCGTTCACGTCCACGGCGAGCACCCGGCCCAGCACCACGGGGAAGCGCTGGGCCTCCTCGACGACCTCCCGCTCGCGCTCGTAGATGAGGCGGGCCAGCGTCTTCGGCGAGAGCCGGCACGCGTCGCGGAGCAGCGCGACCTGCAGCTCGGCCGGCCAGGCCGCCGCGGTCCCCCCCGGCGCCACGAGGAGCAGGCCCAGCGCCGGGAGGCGAAGCCGGCCCATGCTACTTGACGACCCGCGCCTTGAGGCTCACCTTGCCGTCCTTCGTCTCGAGGCGGAAGTCCACGGCCTGGGCTCCCTTCTCCGTGAGGATGCGCACCGTCTGCTGGGAGATCAGCTTCTCGAAGCTTTCGAACTTCACGGCCCCCTTTTCGCCCGTGGTCCGCCGCGCCTCCTGGAACCGCTCGAACAGCTCGCGCACCGCCTCGCGGTCGAGCTCCGGGCTCTCCACGCGGACCTCGCCCCGCCGCGGCGGCGGCGCGCTGGGCAGCTCCAGCTCGGGCAGGTCCTCGTCGCGGGGCGGGCCGACCTCGGCCGCGTGCTTGTCGTGGAGCCGCTCGTAGCGCCCGTGGTAGCCGACCGGCCGGCCTTCCTCGAGGGCGCGCAGCCGCTTGTTCCACAGCTCGCTGAAGGTGTTGTAGCGGGCCGTGAGGGTCTGGTAGCGGAACCTCTCGGTGGCGTTGCGCATCTCCGTGCCGGCGTAGCGGCGGATCAGGTTCTCGACGCGCGTCTTCAGATCGTTCGGGGGGCGCCGCTCGACGCCGCCGAAGAACTTCTCCCACTCGACCTGCAGCTTGCGGATGCCCTGCTCGAGGTCGCCGAGATCGTCGGAGATGGCCACCGCTGTTCCTAGATGAAGATCCAGAACAGCGGGAGCCACAGCTCCCGGCCGTAGGGAGGCCTGCGCCCATCGACGAGCACGTCGGTGGAGCGGAGCTCGCCGACGATGGCGTACAGCTCGCGCAGCACGCGGGCCTCCGCGGGCTCGAACTCGGCCCGGTGCCGCAGCACGCTGCCCTCGCGGAGCTCGGCGTAGACGGGAGACCGCTTCGCCAGCTCCACGGCCCGCGGGTAGCCCTCTCCGGCGAAGGCGTCGAACACGACGCCCATGCGCAGCGGCCGGGGCCGGCGGCCGGGGTAGAGGAGGTCGGCCATCTCGTCCGAGAGGTGGGAGATGTCCTCCTCCACCCGGGGCACGACGTCGGGGAGCCGGTCGGCAAAGGTCTTCGCGCGCTCCCGCGACATCGCGCCCGAGTATAATGCAACGCCCGTGAGCGGCGACCGGGGACCGTTGGGCGCCGGGGCCGCACGCGTGCTCGTGGCCGGGCAGTTCGCGGCCGCCTTGGCCCTGCTCCTCGTGTTCACCGAGCTCGGCTCCTTCGTCGCGCTGCGCCTGCTGGCCTGGCGCGCGGCCGCCCTGCCGCTGCCGCAAGGCACGATGCCGTCCTACGGAGGCGAACCGTGGGCCGACACGTTCTGGCGCGAGCAGCGGAGGCAGATGTCCGTGGAGTACCGGCCGTTCGGCCTCTGGCGCTCCCGCCCCTTCGAAGGGCGCACCATCGTGGTCGGCGGCGACGGCCTGCGGCGCACCGTCCATTCTCGCTGCCCGGCGGACGAAACCGTCTTCCTCTTCGGCGGCTCGTCGGTGTGGGGCTTCGGCTCACCCGACTGGGAGACGCTGCCCTCGCACCTGGCTGCTCGATATGAGGCAGCCGGCCGGCCGGCCTGCGTCGTGAACTACGGCGAGGACTCCTGGCGCATCGCGCAGGGTGCCGTCGAGCTGCTGCTCGAGCTGCGCCGAGGGCGGAGGCCCGACCGGGTCGTGTTCGTCAACGGCTGCAACGACGTCTTCACGCCGTTCTTCCTCACCGGAAGGGCCGACGTCGAGTGGGACTACGCGCGGGCGAAGCCATGGCTGGAGGAGCTGGCGCGCCCAGGCCGCGGAAGCTTCGCGTTCCTTGAGGCGACCAATACCTGGGCGCTGCTCCAGCGCGCACGCGCACGTCTGGGCGGGGCCGCCTCGCATCCGTCGCCTCCCGACCCCGGCGGGCTGGCCCGCGCGGTGGCGGAGGCGTACCTGCGCGACATGGACGTCGTGGAGGCGCTGGGGCGCAGCTACGGGTTCCGTCCGCTCTTCGTCCTTCAGCCGCTCGCGCTGGCCGGGAGCAAGCGCCTGACCCCCGAGGAGGAGCAGGGCGTGCGGCGTCAGCTGGGCGGCTCGTACGAGCTGGGCCGGGACGCCGTGCGGCGCACCTATGCGCTGTTGCGCGCCTCGGGGCGAGGGCGGCTGCACGACGCGAGCGACGCCTTCGACGCCGAGCCGGAAAGCGTCTACATCGACGCCTGCCACTTCCTGCCCAGGGGCAATCGGATCATGGCCGAGCGGCTCTTCACGGAGCTCAGCTCCGGCGGGCCCCAGTGAGCTCGCCTGTGGCATGCTCCTGTCGATTCGGGTGAGGAGGCTTTCCGCCTGGCCGCAGCTGTGCCGCGCGCTCGGCGCGGCGGGGACGCTCGCCTTCTCGGCGGCGGCCTTCACGCCCCTGGCCGAGCGCTGGTGCGAGCTCTGCCTGGTGCCGCCGCGGCTCTCGCCCGCCGACGCGATCGTGGTGCTGGGGTCCGGCGTGGGCTCCGACGGCGCCCTGACCAGCTCGGGCCAGCGCAAGGCGCTGGCCGGAATCGAGCTGTTCCGCAAGGGCCTCGCACCGAGGCTGGTCTTCCTGGGCTGGGAGGAACGGGAGCTCGAGGCGCGCCGCGCGCTCGCACTCGAGCTCGGCGTCGCTCCGGAGGCGATCCTGGTCGGGTCCAGCGCCAGGACCACGCGGGACGAAGCCGAGCGAGCGGCAGAACTGCTGGGACGGGCCGGGGCGCGCCGCCGGGTGTTGGTGGTCACAGGCAGGTTGCACATGCGGCGCGCAGCGGGGCTGTTCGAGCGGTCCGGGTTCGAGGTCGCTCCAGCCCCGATCGCGGACGTCTATTGCCGGGATCCCGTGCCCGACAGCCGCCTCACGCTGATGGTCATGCTGCTGCGCGAGTCGGCAGCGCTCGCCTACTATCGGCTCGCCGGTTACCTTTGAGCCGCGTTTCCGCGGCGCAGGCGCCGACGAAGGAGGCCCATGCCCGGATGGACGATTCTGACGTTGCTCGCCGTCACCACCGCCGCGGCGTACTGGGTCGGCTCGCGTCGACTGGGGCTCGCCGCGCGCCGGCTCCCCGAGGCCGCAGGGCGGGCGCTCGAGACGCTCGGCGCGGCGTTCGTCTTCTTCGCCGTCAACTTCGGCCTGTGCGTGATGCTGGCCCTCGGCGTCCGGAGCTACACGGACGGCTTCCTCTCGCTCCACCAGCTCTCCGACTGGATCGTCCTCGTGCTGTCGCTGCTGCAGGCGCTGATGTTCCAGGCGTGGCGGGACACGAAGCCTGCGCGGAGCTGAGGACTCCCCGCGCGCTCCCGCGTCATGGGGCCCGGGTATAATCCAACGCCCGTGAGCGGCGACCCGCGGCGTGTCGTCCCCTCGGTCGACCACGTGCTCCAGCAGCCGGGCGTCGCCTCCCTCGTCGGACGTCACGGACGGAACCTCGTCCTGCGAGCGGTGCGCGGCCTCCTCGACGAGGCCCGGGCCCGGGCCGCGGCGGGCGATCCGGCCGGGGGCGAGGCCCTCCGCGCCGATCCGGCGGCTCTGGTGTCGCGCCGGCTGGAGGCGGAGGAGGCGCACTCCCTGGTCCGCGTCGTGAACGCCACGGGCGTCGTCGTCCACACGAACCTGGGCCGAGCGCCCCTCTCGCCCCGCGCGGCCCGGCGCGTCGCCGAGATCGCCGCCTCCTATACCAACCTCGAGTACGGGCTCGCCGAAGGAGACCGCGGCCAGCGCGAGGTGCACGCCGAGGAGCGGCTGAGGCGCCTGCTCGAGGCCGAGGGGTCCGTGGTCGTGAACAACTGCGCGGCCGCCGTGCTGCTGGCGGTCAACACCTTCGCCGAGGGGCGCGAGGTGCTCGTGAGCCGCGGCGAGCTCGTGGAGATCGGCGGCTCCTTCCGCATTCCCGAGGTCCTGAAGAAGGGCGGAGCGCGCCTGGTCGAGGTGGGCACGACGAACAAGACGCGCGTCGCGGATTATCGCGACGCCATCGGTCCCGCCACCGGCCTGGTGCTGAAGGTCCACCGCAGCAACTTCGAGGTGACCGGGTTCACCGAAGAAGCGAGACGCAGCGAGCTTGCGGTGCTCTGCCGCGAGCGCTCCCTGCCCTTCGTCGAGGACCTGGGCAGCGGCCTCCTCGCGCCGCCGCATCCCATGCTCTCCGGCGAGCCGACGGCCCGCGCCTGCCTCGCCGAGGGCGCGGACCTCGTGGCCATGAGCGGGGACAAGCTGCTCGGCGGGCCGCAGGCCGGCATCGTGGCCGGCCGCCGCTCGCTGTGCGACGCGATGCGCAGGAACCCGCTCTACCGCGCGCTGCGCGTCGACAAGATGACGCTCGCTGCCCTCGAGATCGTGCTCGCCGACCACGACTCCGGCCGGGCCAACGAGAGCGTGCCGGTGCTGCGTATGCTGAGCGCGTCGAAAGAGGCGCTTCAGTCACGGGCGGAGGCCCTCGCCGGGGCGCTCGAGGCGGCGGCTCCCGGCTTCCGCTTCGAGCCCGGGCCGGGCCGCTCGGCCGTCGGCGGCGGCGCCGCGCCGAGCGTGGAGCTGCCCACGTGGCTGGTGGCGGCGACGCACCCCCGGCTCGGCGCCGACGCGCTGGCGGCCGCCCTTCGAGCAGCGGAGCCGCCGATCGTGGCGCGGGTGGCAGAGGAGCGCGTCCTGCTCGACCCGCGCACGGTGCTTCCGGAGGAGGAGCCGCTGATCGTCGCGGCGTTCCGGCGTCTGGCTGGCGACGGGCGGTGAGGCTCGGCCTCGCGGCGGCGACGTGCCTCGCGGCCGTCGGCGCCGCGGCCGAGCCGCGGGTTGCGGCGCGCACCGTCGGCTCCGTCACGTTCCGCGCGGACCTCGCCCACGCGCGGCCCGGTGGCCTGATCGTGGCCAGCGTGGCGTCGCGCGGCCGCCTGGGTGCCGTCTTCGCGATCCTCCACGGCCGGCGCGTGCCGTTGTACCCGTCGGCGAGCGGCACCCGCGCCCTCGTACCCATCCCGGCCGAGACGCCGTCCGGGCCCGACGTGCTCGGCTTCGAGCTGTGGGGTCGTAGAGGCCGACAGCGCATCCCCCTCGACGTCTC
>DASSJI010000136.1:0-5674 GCA_035691285.1 Vicinamibacteria bacterium
CTTTCTCGGGCATGGCAGCCTCCTCCAGCGGGAGGAGGCTGCAAGAACCCTGCCTCAGCTGGTCGCGGCCAGCTCGTAGAGGAAGTCGACGTGCGAGCGCACCGCGCCGTCCCAGCCGCGGACCTTCGGGTTCGTGGACTCGATCACGAAGTACTCGTCCGGAGCGTGCGCGCCGCTGCCGTGGCCCAGGCCGAAGTGGGCGGCGGGCAGGCGCAGCGGGTCGCCGGTGAAGACGTAGCCGGGGTAGGAGCCCGCGTTGCGCGGCCACAGGATCGGGTCGAGGCCGCTGCGCTTGTAGACCGCCATCTCGGCCTTGATGATCGCGGCGTCGGCCGAGGTCGCGGTCGGGTCGTACCCGCCGCTGGGGTTGACCTCGATGTCGCCGAACCCCTTCTTCGCCAGGTGGGCCCTCAGGGCCGCGACCGCGCCGTCGAAGGTCATGTCCGGCACGAGGCGCAGGTCCAGCTTCGCCACCGCACGCGTCGGGAGCACCGTCTTGCCGCCCGGTCCCGTCCAGCCGGCGACGAGGCCTTCGATGTTCACGGTCGGCGTGAACAGGAACCTCTCGAGCGTCTCGCGCCACGGCAGGTCGTGAGCCCAGCGCGTGACGCCCATCCCGCGCTTCGCGGTCTCCTCCGACAGGCGCGCCGCGGCCGTGTCCAGCATCGCCTTCTCGGCCGCGGTCGCGGGGCGGACCTTGTCCGCGAACCCCTCGATGGCCGGGTCGCCGTCGGCGGTCACGAGCGTGTGGAGCGCCTGGACCAGGTGGAACGCGGGGCTGTCGAGGCGCGCGCGGTTGCTGGAGTGCACGTCCTTGCTCGGACCGCGGCCCCACTTCGCCCCGCTCGCCACCAGCTCCAGCTCGACGACGCCCTTGGCGCCGAGCGAGACGGTCACGCCGCCGTCCGGGTCCTGAGCGGCCGAGGGCATGAACACGCCCCCGGTGCACTTCTTGAGCGCGGCCGCGACGTCGGGCCGCGTCACCACCTGCTTGAAGTGCGGCGAGCCGATCTCCTCCTCGCCCTCCGCGACCAGGACCAGGTTCACCGGGACCTTGCGCCCCGCCCCCTGGATCGCGTGCAGCGCGGCCAGGAACGCCGCCTGCGGCCCCTTCTGGTTGACCGCCCCGCGGCCCATCAGCACCTTGCCGAAGCCGGGCTTGTCCAGGATCGCGGCGTCGAAGGGAGGCGACGACCACTCGCCGTCGCCCTGCTTGACGTCGTACATGAAGTAGACGCCGATGGTGCGCTGGGCGCCCGCGTCGAGCGTCGCGAAGACCGAAGGGTGGCCGTCGGTGGGCACGCACTCGGCCTTCTGGAAGCCCGCCTCCTTCGCGAGCTTCATCATGAGCTGGCAGCCCTCCGCCATGCCGCGGTTCTCGGCGGCGATCGCGGGCTGCTTCACCCAGTCCCGGAACCGGGCCACGCTCTCGTCGTGGCGCTTGACGATCTCCGCCTGGATCGCGGCCAGCGGGTCGTCCGCGCCGGTCGACAGGCGGGGCAGGGTGATCGCGGCGGCGCCGGCCGCGGCCGCGCCGAGGAAGTCCCGTCGAGTGAATTCAGGCATGGCGGCGAGTCTAGCCCAGGCGATTGCGAAAAGATGTCAACGCCTGGTGGGGCGGGGCATCGCGCTTGCACGGGTATCGTTGTAGAGAGTGGAGGTCATGATGCACAGAACAGCACTGATCCTCGTGGCGTGCGCCGCGGCCGTCGCCGGGGTCGCGCCTTCCGGGTTCGCCAAGGACCCCGTGGAGCGCCTGACCGCGTTCGCCGTCGACATGAGCACCGCGCCGGACGCGCGGTCGAACCCGGTGCGCTCCGGCACTGTCAACATCGCGATCGAGCGCTGGTCCACCGAGGAGGAGCGCAAGCGCCTCATGGGGGCGCTCAAGGAGGGCGGGCCCGACCTGCTCCTCAAGCAGCTCCAGAAGATCGACGACCCGGCCGGCCAGATCTACACGCCGGGCCGCGTCGGCACGCCGCTTCGCTTCGCCTGGCAGTCGCCGCTGCCCGACGGCGGACGCCGGATCGTGGTTGCGACGGACCGGAAGATCGGGTTCCTCGAGGCCGCCAACCGCCCGCGCACCATCGACTACCCGTTCCTCGTGCTCGACATCCGCATGAACGGCGAGGGCAAGGGACAGGGCAAGCTGCTTCCGGTCGCCCGCATCGAGCGCGCCGAGGACGGCACGTTCGAGGTCGAGAGCTACGCGTCCGAGCCCGTCCGCCTCACGGAGGTCAGGAGCGAGAAGTAGCTAAGGCCGCGCCGCGCCGGAGTCCACCGCGCGCCACGACGCGTCGGGATCGAAGCGCGTGATCTTCGCGGCCGCCGTCTCCGTCTTCGGGCCCAGGTCGCGCTCGTAGGGGATGCCGTCCTGGTTGACGACGAACGTCATCACGCCCGACGCGTCGTAGTGCACCGGCCACGCGACGAGCGCGAACCCGCCCGTCATCTCGCCGTTCACGACGTAGTCGGCCGCGCCGCCCTTCGCGGACTTGCCCTGGCCTTCGAGGATCCGGAAGTAGTAGCCGTGGAGCGGCGTGCGCCCTCCGTCCGCCTGGCGGTAGCCCTGCTGCGACGCTTGCGCGGCCGTGACGCCGAGCGGGCTGCGCGGCTCGCCGCGCCGCGTCGGCCAGTACAGACCGTTCTGCTTCCCCGCGTCGCTCCCGAACTGCCGCGCGAAGCGCCCCGCGGGCCTGCCGTCGTGTCCCGCCGCCGCGTACGCGCGCTGCGCGGCCACGTAGGAGTGAAGCACCTGGATGACCGCCAGCTCGTTGCGCCCGACGCGGCGGTTCAGGATCTCCTCGCGGCCGGCCTCCGCGTCGAACGACCAGCCCGACGGTCCCTTGACGAGCGGCACCGGGAACGGCCAGGCCTCGTTGCCCAGGATCAGCTCCTTGCGGCCGGGACCGATGTCGCCCAGCTTCCAGCCCTCCGTCACCGCGGCGGCGAACACGTCGCGGTTCCGGCGCCCGGTCGCGGGGTCGGAGGTGTCGATCAGCTCCTGCCCTTGCGGGCCGAACAGGGCCACGAGCCGCGCGAGGTCGTTCGCCTTCACGGTGTCGATCAGGGCGCGCGCAGCCTCTTCCGGCGTCGCGAAGTGGCGCGGAGCGGGGGCTGCCGCTCCGGCGATCGCCACGCCGAGCGTCAGCGATCCCAAGAGCCCGAGCACCGCGCGCGTCGTCGTCCCCATCGCGCTCATCGGCGTCGTCCGCCGCCGCCCGAACGGCTCCCGCCGCCCGAACGGCTGCGACTGCCGCTGCCGCGCGAGCTGGCGGAGCGCGTCGAGCTGCCGCTCGAGTAGCCCGAGAAGGCGTCCGAGCGCGTGCCGCTGCGCTCGGCGCTCCGCGTGCGCTCGCCGCTCCCCCGCTGCGTCGCCGACGAGGTGGACGCGGCGGTCGTGCCGCTGCTCCGCGCCTCCTGCGCCCGGCCCTGCGCTTCCGTGCGCCGCTGCTCGCGCTGGGCCTGCCCCTCGGGCGAGCTGCGGGTCTCCTGCCGCTCGGTCCGCTGCTGCTGGGCGGTCTCCGAGCGCTCCGTCCTCTGCTGCTGCGCGTTCTCCGAGCGGTCACCCCGCTGCTCGCGGGCGTCGTCCGCCCGTTCGGAGCGGTTCTCGGACATGTCCTCCCGGTGGTCGGCGTAGTCCTCGCGCGCGTCCTCGCGGTTCTCGTAGTAGTCCTCGCGCATGTCCTCGCGGTCGTCGTACCAGTCGTTCCAGCCGCTGTTGTACATGTACGCGCCGCCGCGCCAGCCGTAGGGCCCGTAGTAGTAGTTGTTGTTGACGGCGGCCCCGATCGCGACCCCGGCGGTGAACCCGATGAGGGCGGCGACCGCCTCGTCGTCGTCGTCGTCCTCTTGCACGACGATGGTGGTGGTGGTCGTGGCCGGCTGCGTGTACACGACCGTCGGGTTGTACTGGGGCACGTAGACGACCTGCGGGTTCGCGGGCTCGATGACGATGACCTGCTCGCCGCCCTCGACGGTCTTCGTCTCCACCTTCTGCTGGGGGGTGGTCTTCAGGTTGCCGACGGCCTGGCTCTGCTTCCGCAGCCTCTGGATGCTGTCGAACACCGCGCTCTTGTCCACCATGAACGCCCCGCCCAGCTGCGACACCCACGTGAGGTTGCCGGCCATGGTCTCGATCACCTGCGGGAAGAGGACGAGGGCCACGAAGCTCGGCTCGAACCCGGCCGTCTCCGCCGCCTTCTGCAGCTCGCTGCCCTTGAGCGCCGCGTTCTGCTTGAGCCAGGTGTGGAGCTCGCCGACCTTGCGCGAGTTGCCCGAGCAGAGAAGGATCTGCGCCAGGAGCTGGTCGGGGTACAGCGCGACCGGGGCGAGCACCTTGTCGAGGTAGGCGGGGTCCAGCGAGTTCTGTGCCTGCGCCGGCGGGCCGACGGCCCCCGCCAGCGACATCGCGATCAGCAGCGGTGCCGCGATCGCGACCGCCTTGCCTCGTCCCATGGCCGCCTCCGCGCGTACGTTCGCACGCATCGCGCGTTCGGCGCAAGAGCGTTTCTGCTCGTCGCCGTCACGCCCGGGGGGGGCGGACGATACCGGCCCGCTTCGTCTTCTATGCGAGGCGCTCCAGGTCGGGGAGCTGCTCCAGCCAGGGCGCGTCCCGCGCGTCGGCCTCCTGGGTCGCCCCGGCCGACGCGAAGCGGTAGTAGCGGCCCGAGACGGGCCCCGCGACCGTCGACTGGTTGCGGCCCGTGTACCTGAAGACCGCCGCGGTGAGAGAGAACGTCCGGCTCGCGCGTCTGTCCTGGTACCGCGACGTGGCCATGGCTCGCCTCCTCGGCTCCCCCAAGCTGGGGGCGGCGGCGCCGGAAGTCCTCAGGGAACGCTCACGTTGCGATCCGAATCCATGACACACGCCGACCGCGGCGGCGCTGGCGGCCGCGGCCGCGGCTGGGCCAGAATCGCCTGGAGGCATTGAGGAGGAGCAGGACCATGTCGCTGCGTATTGGAGACGAGGCGCCGAACTTCTCGGCGGACACGACGGAGGGCCGGATCGACTTCCACCAGTGGGTCGGTGACGGCTGGGCGATCCTGTTCTCGCACCCCAAGGACTTCACGCCGGTCTGCACGACCGAGCTGGGCTACATGGCGAAGCTGCAGCCGGAGTTCCAGAAGCGGGGCTGCAAGGTCATCGGGCTCAGCATCGACCCGGTGGACGACCACCAGCGGTGGGCCAGGGACATCGAGGAGACGCAGGGAACGGCCCCGAACTATCCCATCATCGGGGACGCCGACCTCAACGTCGCGAAGCTGTACGACATGATCCACCCCAACGCGACGGGCGGGAAGCGCACGGCCGCCGACAACGCGACGGTGCGGTCGGTGTTCGTGATCGGGCCGGACAAGAAGGTCAAGCTCACGCTCACCTATCCCATGAGCACGGGCCGCAACTTCTTCGAGGTGCTGCGCGTGCTGGAATCGATCCAGCTCACCGCGCGCCACACGGTGGCCACCCCCGTGAACTGGAAGCCGGGCGAGGACGTCATCATCCCGACGTCGGTCTCGGACGACGACGCGAAGAAGAAGTACCCGCAGGGCTGGAAGACGCTGCGGCCGTACCTGCGCGTGGTGGCCCAGCCGAAGTAGTCCTCATCCGCTCGAGCCTCCGGGTCCGCCGCGCGCGGAGAGGCGCCGGACGGCTCGAGCTCCCGCAAGGAGC
>DASSJI010000137.1:0-7291 GCA_035691285.1 Vicinamibacteria bacterium
CGACGCGCGGTCGCGCGCGAGGGCGCCTGCGCTCACGAGGACCCGGACGGCTCGTCCTGTGGGCCCTTCGGCTGGCTCCGCCCGATGCTCGTGAACAGGCTGGCCATCGAGCGCAGCGCCGCCCGGGCGATGGGCTTCACGATGTACGAGTCGCAGCCGGCTTCGCGGCCCAGGCTGAAGTCCTTCATCTCGCCGCGCCCCGTGACGAAGATGATGGGCACCTTCTTGTCGACGGTCCGCAGCGCCTTGCAGACGTCGTAGCCGTTCATGTCGGGAAGGCCGACGTCGAGCATCACGAGGTCGAAGGGCCCCTTGGCGTCGAACGCCTTCAGGCACTCGGTGCCGGTGGCCGCCTCGACGACCTCGTACGTCTCGGCCTTCTCGGCCTCCAGGACGGTGCGCACGAAGTGGCGCGTGGGTTGGTGGTCGTCGACGACGAGGACGCGCTTGGCCATGATCGTCTTGATTCTAGCCGAGCGCCGAGGTCGGCCTCTCCAGAGGGCCCGAGTAAACTTCCGATAAGATATGTTATGTAAGCTCGCCCTTGGCGCCTGGGAAGGCCGCCCGAAACTATCGAGGTATCCAGGCTTCTGGCGGCGTTCAGGCCGGTTGAAGCGTGGGAATCGCGCGTCGCCCGCTGCGCCTGTAGACCCCTCGGAAGGCCCCGTCGAGCGTGACGACGAAGCAGTCAATGTGTATCTCGCTCATCCGGACGAGGCAGGCGTCCGCCAGGTCCATCCGGCGGGCTCCGTACTTGCGGATCAAGGCGCTGACGGCCGCGACTTCCTCGGCCAGGTGGAACGACGGCCGGATCACGCCTCGGTTGACCAGCTCGAGGACGGCCTCGGCTCCCCCGGGGGTCTCACGCAGCAGGTAGCAAGCCTCGGCGAGCACGACCTCGCAGGTCAGGAGCGGAGGGCGCAGCGTCGCAAGCGTCTCGACCGCCCAGGCGTGATGGCGGTCGCGCGCCTTGAGGAAGGCGACGAGCGGACCGGTATCCACCAGCGCGGCCGTCAGCGGCCGAAGCCTCGAAGGTGCCTGCGGTTCGTGGACAGGTCCGAGGGGCCGCCCCGCAGGCTACCTGCGAGATCGGCGGCCAGCTCGAGGCAGCTCCGCGCGCCCTCCCGGCCGTCGAGATGTCCCTCCAGGGCCGCGCGAATCACCGCCGAGCGGCTGCTCGCACGCTTGCGCGCGGCGTCGTCGAGCCGCGCGGCCAGGCGCGCCGGCAGCTTGAGCGTGATGGTTCGAGTTCCGCGTGGCATCGGTATCACCCCATTGCCAGCCCGATAATACCACGCCCCTCACGGGGCAGCCCGGCCCTCCCTCACGAACTCCCCGAAGCCCTCGCGATCGCGCGCCGCGGCGGCGATCCGGACCGTCGCCTCCTTCAGGTCCTCGAGCCCGGTGGCGACGGAGATCCGGAGGTAGTGCCGGCCTTCGGAGCCGATGGCGCCGAACGACCGACGGTCCATGGTCGCGACGTGATGGCGGAACAGCAGGAACATCTGGAACAGCGTCGCCGGGCTCGTGCGCTGGCGGGCCGCCGCCGGCAGCCGGCGCCAGGCGTCGACCGCGCCCAGGCTCCCGCACACGCCTGCGATGTTCGGGAACACGTAGAAGGCGCCCTTCGGCTTCTGGCACGTGATCCCGGGGATCGCGTTCAGCGCCTCCACGACCACGTCGCGGCGCGTCTGGAAGGCGGCCACCATGCGCGCGATCTCCGGGCCGCTCTCGGGCGACTCGATCGCGACCTTGGCCCCCATCTGGTTGTAGGCCGGCAGGCAGGAGTAGACGTTGATGTTGAGGTTCTTGAAGACCGCCGCCTCGGCCGCCGTCGGGAAGACGGCCCAGCCCAACCGTCCCCCGGTCCAGGAGTACGTCTTGGAGGCGCCGGAGACGATGACGGTCCGCTCCGCCATCCCGGGCAGCGACGCGATGGACTCGTGCCGGGCGCCGTCGAACAGGATCGCCTCGTACACCTCGTCCGAGTAGACGCGGGCCTGGGGCGCCTTGCGCAGGATGACCTTCGCGATGCCCTCGAGCTGCTCTCTCGTCGCGACGCCGCCCGTGGGGTTCGAGGGGAAGTTCAGGAACACGAGCTTGGTGCGGCGCGAGAGCAACGGCGCCAGCTCCGCGCCGCTGAAGGCGAAGCCCCGGCGCTCCTCGAGCTGCAGCGGCACCGGCCGCGCGCCCACGAAGCGCGTGAACGATTCGTAGATCGGGTACCCCGGGCTCGGGTACACGACCTCGTCGCCGGGGTTGCAGTACGCCTGCTGGCAGAAGCCGATGGGCGGCTTGCCGCCCGCGAAGACCACCACCCGGTCCGGCGCGATCTCGAGGCCTCGCCTCGCGCCCATCTCGCGCGCGATGGCCTCGCGCAGCGGCAGGATGCCCTGCGGGTCGCAGTAGTGCGTCAGGTCGTTGTCGAGCTGGCGTTTCACCTCCTCGCGGATGTGCCGCGGCAGCGGGAAGTCCGGCTCCCCCAGGTTGCACTTGATGACGCGGTGTCCCTGGTCCTCGACCTGCTTGATGAAGGGGCCGATCTTGAACGCGTTCTCGGTCCCGAGCCGCTCGATGCGGTTCGCGAACAGCGCTTGCCTCCTGGACCGGCCGGACGCCGCCCGGCGTGAGACGGTTCCAACGCGCAGCGACGCTCTGGTCATGGCTGGGCCTCCTCGCAGTCCTCGACGTCGTCACGCATGACCACGATGCGTGCCAGGCCGGACGCACGCGCTTCAGCCGCAGTCCGGACGCGGGGCGCGCAGGCTGTGCGGGGAGAGGCCCTTCGCCTGGAAAACTCTGCCGTCCCGGACCCGAAAGGGGCCGTCCGCTCCCCCGCCGGCTTCGGCACGGGGTTTGCGGAGTCCAGGCCGGAGGCCGACATGTCGATGTCCTTTGGACCGAGGCGCGGAGCCTATGTCGACGTCACCACGCTGCCCGTCGCCCTGCGCGAGCCGCTCCCGCCCCGGGAGCTCGAGGCGTTCGAAGCCCTCGACCTGCTCTACCGGGCGCTCTGCGCGATCCTCTACAACTACGTCCCCATGTCAGGTCACCCCGGCGGCTCGATCTCGTCCGGACGCTTCGTCGCGTCCCTCGTCTTCGACGCCACCGACTACGACTTCTCGCGGCCGGACCGCGAGGACGCCGACGTCGTCTCGTACGCCGCCGGCCACAAGGCGATGGGCCTCTACTCGATGTGGGCGCTGCGCGACGAGATGGCGCGCCTCGGAGCTCCGGAGCTCCTGCCCGACCTGCGCCATCGGCTCCGCCTCGAGGACCTCCTGGGCTTCCGCCGCAACCCGGTCGTGGGGACCCCGCTGTTCGTGCGCGTCGGCGCGAAGCCCCTCGACGGCCACCCGACTCCGGCCACGCCCTTCGTGCGTCTCGCCACGGGCGCCTCGGGCGTCGGCCTCACCTCGTCCATCGGCCTCGCCCTGGCCGCCCGCGACTACTTCGGTGCCGATGCGCCGCGCGTCCACGTCGTCGAGGGCGAGGGCGGTCTGACGCCCGGCCGCGTCGCCGAGGGCCTGGCGGCGGCCGGCACCGCCGGCCTCGACAACCTCGTCGTGCACCTCGACTGGAACCAGGCCTCGATCGACTCGGACCGGGTGTGCCGGGACGGCGCCATCGCCGGCGACTACGTCCAGTGGAGCCCCATGGAGCTGTTCCACCTCCACGACTGGAACGTCGTGTTCGTCCCCGACGGGCTCGACTTCCAGCAGGTGGTTGCGGCCCAGCGCGCCGTGGCGCGCCTCTCCACCGGCCAGCCGACCGCGATCGTGTACCGCACGGTGAAGGGCTGGCGCTACGGCGTCGAAGGCCGGGCCTCCCACGGGGCCGGCCACAAGCTGTGCTCGGCCGGCTTCTACGAGGCCGTCGCAGACCTCGCCCAGACCGCGGGGTCGTGCCTGCCCACGTGTGAGCCCGGCACGCGGCGCTGCGAGGACCCCGCGAAGGGCAAGGCGGTCCTCGAGGAGTGCTTCTGGGAGGCTCTCTCGATGGTGCGCGGCCGCATCGAGCAGTCGCGCGAGCTCGTGGACATCCTTTCGGCCCGGCTCGTGGCGGCGCGCGATCGCCTCGAGGGCGCCCAGCGCCATCCTCGTCCGCTGGCCGCGCGCGTCGAGGCGGTGTACGAGCTGGCGGCCCGCGAGGCGCGGAAGGTCCCCGCCGCGCTGCAGCTCGAGCCGAACACGTCCACGACGCTGCGCGGCGAGCTGGGGCGGGCGCTCCAGTACCTGAACAAGGCCTCGGGCGGCTCGCTGCTCGTCGCGGCGGCCGACCTGCTCGGCTCGACGAGCGTGAGCACGGCGGCCGACGGCTTTCCGGCGGGCTACTGGAAGGCCGCGGGCAACCCGGACTCGCGCCTGCTCTCGATCGGCGGCATCTGCGAGGACGCGATCGCCGGCGTGCTGTCCGGCGTGTCGGCCTTCGGCCGCCACATCGGCGTGGGCTCGTCCTACGGGGCGTTCCTCGCGCCCCTCGGGCACATCGCTGCGCGTCTCCACGCCATCGGCGGCCAGGCCCGGCGCGCGATCTCCCACGATCGCTACCGTCCCATGATCCTCGTGTGCGCCCACGCCGGGCTCAAGACCGGCGAGGACGGGCCCACCCACGCGGACCCCCAGGCGCTCCAGCTCCTGCAGTGCAACTTCCCTCCCGGCGTCGCCATCACGCTCACGCCGTGGGAGCCCCAGGAGATCTGGCCGCTGCTCGCCGCCGCCCTCCTCGAGCGGCCGGCCCTCATCGCTCCGTTCGTGACGCGCCCGGCCGAAAGGGTCCTCGACCGGCGCGCCCTGCGCCTGGCGCCGCCCGAGAACGCCGCATCCGGCCTGTACGTCCTGCGCGAGGGCCGGCGCGGGGACGGCACGATCGTCCTCCAGGAGAGCGCCGTCACCTACGCGTTCGTGCAGGACGTTCTCCCTCGGCTGGACCGCGACGGCATCGCACCGTGGGTCTACTACGTGGCGAGCGCCGAGCTGTTCGACCTGCAGCCGAACGAGGAGCGGCGCCGTCTGTACCCGGAGGAGCGCGCGCGGGAGGCGATGGGCATCACCGGCTTCACGCTGCCCACCATCGAGCGCTGGATCCGCTCCGAGCGCGGGCGGGCCGCGACGCTGCACCCGTACGCGAAGGGCCACTTCCTCGGCAGCGGACCGGGCGAGATGGTCCTGGCGGAGGCCGGGCTCGACGGCGACGGCCAGTACCGCGCGATCCGCCGTCACCTGGACGCACGCGCGCGCGGGCGCTCGGCCGCCGCCGTCCTCTGAGAGGTCCGGCTACTCCAGCGGCTCCCCCTTCGCCTCCTTGTAGGCGCGCTCGATCCCCGGCGCCACGAAGAAGTCGTCGAAGGCCCGCCGGCGCCAGAGGTCCTCGCCGGCGAGGCGCGTCTTGAAGTCACCGAGATCGACCCGCTTCCGCGTCTGGTCCAGGCTCAGGCCCTCCTTCACGGCCGCGGCCACGCGCGTGCGTGTCGCCCCGAGCAGGTCGATGAGGGCGTCCACGTAAGCCGTGTCCCTCATCACGGGCCCGTGGCCCGGGACGATCGTCGTCGCGCCGAGGGCCTTGAGCTTCCCAAGCGTCTCGATCCACTCGCCGTGGAACGAGCCGAACGAGTACGGCGTCGGGTTGACGACGAGGTCGCCCGCCGCGACGACCTTCGCGTCCGGCACCCACACCACGATGTCGCCGGGGGTGTTGCCCCGGCCCAGGTGCATCAGCCGCACTTCGCGGGCGCCGAGGTGGAGCGTCATCTCGCCGGTGAAGGCGATCTCGGCCGGCGCGTAGTTGATCTCGGGCAGCCGCGCCATCGCCGCCTCCAGCTCGCGCAGCTCCGTCTCCTCCACGAGCCGGTCCTCCTGCGTCAGCTCCTTTCCTTCCTTCGTCCGGCCCGACTCGAGCGCGGCGCGCGCCTCCTTCACGTAGCCCTCGAGGCGCTTTGGCGCCGTCCTGCCGTAGTCGGAGTAGAACTTGTTGGCCAGGCGGCGGGTCTCGGCGTGGACGACGTTGACGAGGCCAGGGAACGCCTCGCGGAGCTGCCCGTTCGCGAGGAGGTGGTCGCCGTGCCAGTGGGTGTTCACGAGCACGCGCACCGGCTTCGCGGTCAGGTTGCGGATGTCCGCGGCCATGCGTCGCGCCAGCTCGGGGAACTGGCCGGCGTCGACGACCACCACGCCGTCGTCACCCACGATCGCGAGACAGTTTCCCTGCACGACGCCGGTGCGCGGCTCGGGCGCGACGAAAGCGTAGATGCCCTCGGCCACTGGCGTCATCTCGTAGGTCTCGCCGGTGAGCGGCCTGCCGGCGGCTGCGGCCAGGATCAAGAAACCGAACGCCAGCGTCATCGAGGGCCTCCCGCCCGCAACATACGCGACGGGCGGGCTTCGGTGTGCGGGTCGGGGACGAAGCGTCCGAATCCCGTGACGAGGGGCCGGCCTACTGCCAGCGGAAGACGCGCACCGCGATGGCGAAGCTGGCGGCGCCCCATAGCCCGAGGTTGGCCAGCTCCGGAGCGAGGGCCGCGACGCCGGCGCCGTCGAGCATCACTCCTCGGAGCGCGTCGTTGAGCGCCGTGAGCGGCAACGCCTGTACGAAGGGCTGGATCGCCGCGGGAAAGCGCTCGGTCGAGAAGAAGATCCCGGAGAACACCCACATCGGCACCATCACGAGGTTCATCAGGCCCGACACGCCCTCGATGGTGCGCGGCCGCGCCGCCGTCAGGAGGCCGAGGCCGCTGAACGCCAGGGCGCCCAGGACCGAGACGGCGCTCAGCAGCAGGAGGGAGCCTCGGAGCGGAACGTCGAGCAGCCAGTAAGCGAAGAGGAGAAGCGCCGCCGCCTCCGGCACCAGGAACAGGAGCCGCGACAGGATCTGCGCCGCCAGGATGTGGCTGCGTCGCGCCGGAGCGGCGACCAGCCGCTTGAGCAGCTTGCCGTTCCGCGCCACGACCAGCGAGAAGCCGATCCCCCACATGCCGGTGCCCATCAGGTTCATGCCGAGCAGGCCCGGCACCAGGAAGTCCACGTAGCGCGTGCCCGGCTCCACGATCTCCCGCCGCTCGGCGGCAAAGGCGTCGGCGCGCCCTGCGGCCCTCTGGAGCGCCTCGTCCACCGCCAGGCGCGCCGCGCGGCTCTCGGGTTGGGTCGGGTCGTAAACGTAGGCCGGCGGCTCCCCCGCCGACACGACCAGCACGACCTGCCCGCGCACGAGCGCTTGGCGCGCCTCGGCTTCCGGCAGCACCCGCGGCGCGAGCTCGCCGCCCCTCCCGAGCGCCGCCATGCGAGTCGTCGCGCTT
>DASSJI010000138.1:0-40006 GCA_035691285.1 Vicinamibacteria bacterium
CGCCCAGCTCTGGCATCGCCTCATGAGGCACCACCGCCCCCTCTCCTCAATGAGTGGCGTTTACAGCCCTTCGCCGTCCCTCGTATCCACATCCACCGCCGGCGGGACACCGACGGCTTTCACCACGGACTGCTAGCCTAACGCGGTCCGGTCAGGCGCGGCATGACGGTCGTCATGGCCGACCCGCGGCTCGGAGCCGCTCGCGGCACTGGGCCAGGAGCTGCCGCTGGGGCTCCGTCGGGGGGGCGTCGGAGCTCTCCAGGTCGGTCTCGAGGGACGCCAGCTCCGCCGCGATCGCCTCGACCGCGGCGGCGTCGACCTTGCGCTCCCGCCGCTCCACGGTCGCGTCGACCGCCCGCTCCAGCGTGGCCACGACCTCGCGCTGGAAGTCCAGGAGCGCGCGCAGCTCCTCGGCCGTCTCCTCGCGGCGCGGGTCCTGGGCGACCGTCAGCGTCTGCCGCAGCGGCTCGCCCGCGCCCAGGATGCGCACCTCGTAGGCGCCGGGCAGCACGAACGGGCCCTGGGGCAGGAGCGGCGTCGGCCGCCCCGGCACGGCGGCGATCGAGTACTCGTACGCGAGGGCTCTCGGCCGCTCGTGGCGGAGGTCCCAGACGAAGCGGTTGTGCCCGCGGCGGGCAGGCAGCGCCGGCGTCGCGGGGCGCCAGAGTTCCGTGAAGTAGGGCTCGGCAGGGAGCGCTTCGGACACGTCGTCGCTCCGGAAGCGGCGGACCACGCCGCCGTCAGGCGCGACGACCTCGAGTGTCATGGGCCCCAGCGGCTCCGAGGGCAGGAAGTAGTCGAGCACGGCTCCGGTGGGGGAGTTCATGGCGCGCGGCTCTTCGGGAGGCAGGGGCGTGTCCTTGTTGTGGTTCGACGCCATCCGATACGCGACGGCCGGGGGCGTGAGGACCGGTGCGCTCGCGAGGGCGTGGGCCTGGAGGTGCCGGAGGGGCGTGACGCCGTCGAGGGCCCAGAGCGCGCGCCCCTGGGTCGCCACGACGAGGTCCTCGCCCTTCACGATGAGGTCGTTGATGCCGGTCGTGGGAAGGTTGAGCTGGAGGCTCTGCCAGGTGTCGCCGTCGTCGAAGGAGACGTGGACGCCGCGGCTGGTGCCAGCGTAGAGCAGGCCCGCCCGCTTCGGGTCCTGCCGCACGACGCCCACCCAGGCTCCGCCGGGCAGGCCGTGGCCGATCTCGGTCCAGGTCTTGCCGAAGTCGTGGGTGCGCCACGCCAGCGGGTGGAAGTCGTCGAGGCGGTGCCGATCGGCCGCCACGTAGGCCGTGGCAGCGTCGGCGGGAGAGGCGTTGATGATGTTGACCTTGGTCCAGTCTCCCATGCCGGGCGGCGTCACCTCGGACCAGCTCCCGCCGTCGTCCCGCGTCAGGTGCACGCGCCCGTTGTCCGTGCCGACCCAGACGAGCCCGTCGGCGGCGGGAGACGGCGCGATGGCGAAGATCACGCCGTAGCCGCAGGCGGTCGCGTCCTCGACGCGGACGTCCCCTGCGCAGCGGGGCGCGCCCGGCACCGCGCCGGTGAGATCGGGGCTGATCGTCTTCCAGGTGGCGCCACCGTCCCGGGAGCTCCACAGGACCTGCGAGGCCTGGTAGATCGCGTGGGGCGGCCGGGGCGAGATCGCGAGGGGCGTGATCCAGGAGTAGCGGAAGCTGCCGGGCCGCGGACGCCGCCCGTAGGTCCCGACCGGCCAGGGCGAGACGTTCTGCACCTGGCCCGTCCTCGCGTCCCACTTGGAGAGGCGGCCGCCCAGGCCCGCCCCGTAGACGAGGTCGGGGTTCCGCGGATCGGGCACGTCGCCGTCGCGCTCGTCGCCCCCGACGGGGCGCCAGTCCCGGAACGTGATCTGGCCGTAGTCGCTGCGGATCGGCACCGAGGCGGTGCCGCTGTCCTGCTGCCCGCTGTAGACGCGGTAGGGGAAGCGGTCGTCGGCGGCCAGCCGGTAGAACTGGCCGGTCGGCTGGTTGTACCAGCTGCTCCAGGTCCTGCCGCCGTTCAGCGTGACCACGGCGCCCTGGTCCGCGCCTGTGATCATGCGGCGCGGGTCGTGAGGGTCGATCCAGAGGAAGTGGTAGTCGTCGCCGCCCGGGGCGCCCTTGAAGAAGGAGAACGTCCGGCCGCCGTCCGTCGAGCGGCGCATGGACCGGCCCATCACCCACACCACGTCCGGATCGCGCGGGTCCGTGGTGACCATGTTCATGTACGACCCCGCCAGGCCGCTGGCGGCGCTGGTCTCGGTCCACGAGTCGCCGCCGTCGTCGCTCCGGTACAGGCCTGCGCCTTTCGGCGCGTCGATCAGCGCGTAAACGCGGCGCGCGGACGTCCCCGGCCCGACGGCGAGCGCGATCCGCCCGAGCGGCGCGCCGGGCAGGCCGCGGCCCGCCACCGCGGCCCAGGTCCGGCCGGCGTCACGCGACCTCCAGATGCCGCTGCCGGGTCCGACCGGAGGCTGGAAGTAGTCGAGCCAGGGGTAGCGCCGCACCTGCCAGAGCGAGGCGTAGACAACGTCCGGCTGCGCGGGATCGGCGGCGAGGTCCACGGCGCCGGTGTCCCGGTTCGTGAACAAGACCCTCCTCCACGTGCGGCCGCCGTCCCCGGTGCGAAAGACGCCCCGCTCGGGGTTCGGACCGAACACGTGGCCGAGGGCGGCCACCAGTGCGACGTCGGCATCGCGCGGGTCCACCCAGATGCGCCCGATGTGCCGCGTGTCGCGCAGCCCCACGTTCTCGAAGCTCGCTCCCGCGTCGGTCGAGCGGTAGACGCCGTCGCCGGCGACGATGTCCCAGCGCTGGTGGACCTGGCCCGTGCCGACCCAGATCACCTTCGGGTCGCTCGGCGCCAGGACGAGGGCGCCGACCGATGCGCTGCCGTAGCGGTCGAAGAGGGGCTGCCAGGTCACCCCGGCGTCCTCGGTGCGGAAGACGCCTCCATCCGCCCCGCCGAAGTAGAACGTGGTGTGATTGCCGGGTATGCCGGTGGCGCACAGCGTCCAGCCCGCCCGGAACGGCCCCAGGAGCCGCCAGCGGAGCTGGTCGTAGGCCTCCTCGGGGAGGGAAGCGCCGAGCGCGGCGGGCACCGCGGCGAGAGCGATGACGCCGAGCTTCGAGAGCCACGCCGTGGGTCGCATGCGGCCTCCGCCAAAGCCGCCATTGTGCCCGAAGTCCGTGGCGCGAGACGGGAGGGTAGAATCGATCCGCCGCGAAGTCGCCCTGAAGGTGCTGCCCGACGGGCACGCGACCGACCCGGTGGCGGCGACGTTCCCGCCGGCGAGTCAGGGAGACGCCCTGTAACCTCCAAGTACGACTTGACAGGTTCACACGGAACTCGTAGCTTGTAACCATCCATTTTAGATTCAGAGGTTACGAGGAGGCAGGATGATCGCGAGGGTTTGGGACGGCGCCACCGAGGCGGGGCGCGGAGACGAGTACACGGAGTACCTGCGCCGGACAGGGGTCGCCGATTGCGCGTCCACCGAGGGGAACCGCGGGGTCTACGTGCTGCGGAGCGTCGCGGACGGCCAGGCGCGCTTTCGCTTCGTGTCGCTGTGGGACTCCATGGATAGCGTCCGCCGCTTTGCCGGCGCCGAGCCCGAGAAGGCGCGCTACTACCCGGAGGACGAGCGCTTCCTGCGGACCTTGACGCCCCAGGTCGAGCACTACGAGGTCGCGATCGCCGCGCAGCCCCAGGGGGAGGCTGCCGTCCTCGCCGATGAGCTCCGGCGCCTCTGGCATGGAGACGCTTGGCACGGACCCGCCCTGGCCCAGCTGCTCGGGGACGTCTCGGCGGACGCGGCCTCGGCGCGCGTGGTCTCCGGCGCTCACACGATCTGGGAGCTCGTGCTCCACGTCGGAGCGTGGACGGACGTCTTCCGCCGCCGGCTCGACGGCGAAGCGGTCGAGGAGCCCGAGGAAGGAGACTTCCCGGAGGCGCCGGCGCCGTCAGCCGAGGCCTGGGCCGAGGCCCGGGCCCGCTGCGAGCGCATCCACGAGGGCATGGCGGAGCGCGTCGCGCGTCTGTCCGGCGCCGAGCTCGACGCGGGCACGCCCGGCCGTCCCTATTCGGTGCGGTCCCTCGTGCGCATGGCGATCCGCCACGTCGTGTACCACAGCGGCCAGATCGGCCTCTTGAAGAGAGGCCGCTGAAGCTCAGGCGGGGCGGGTCGGGGACGCGTCCAGGCTGGCTGCTGTGACCGGCATGCCCACGGTCAAGGTCTGCGAGCAGACCTGGTTTCGCCCGGCGGACTTGGCCACGTACAGGCGCTCGTCGGCGATCCGCAGGAGGACCTTCTCGTCGGCCGCGTCCTCGGGAGCCGTGGCCACACCGATGGAGACCGTGACGACGCCCACGCCTGCGACGGTCGACCCGTTCAAGTCGGCGC
The DNA here is from genome assembly GCA_035691285.1 of Vicinamibacteria bacterium. Lineage (GTDB taxonomy): Bacteria > Acidobacteriota > Vicinamibacteria > Fen-336 > Fen-336 > DATFEN01. The sequence continues at coordinate 4,391 of DASSJI010000138.1, forward strand.
GGATGCGCTCGGCCGCGTGCGCGGCGCCCTCGCGGCTCGTGTCGGGCAGGAGGAGGGCGAACTCCTCACCGCCGAGGCGCGCCGCCACGTCGGTCTCGCGGCGGCCGCGCTTCAGCGCCTCGGCCACATGGCGGATGGCGGCGTCCCCCGCCGGGTGCCCGTAGGTGTCGTTGATCCGCTTCAAGTGGTCGACGTCGACCATCACGAGGGCCACGGGCTTGGCGGTGCGTCGCATCCGCGCCATCTCGTTGCGGATCGCCTCCGCGAAGCGCCGCCGGTTGGCGAGGCCCGTCAGGTCGTCCGAGGAGGCGAGCTGCGAGAGCTGCGTGAACAGCCGTGCGTTGTCCACGCCCAGGGCGAGCTGCTGTGCCAGCTCGAGCAGGAAGTCCACGTGGGCCGTCGTCACGTTCATCGGGCGGCCCAGGTTGGCGAGGTGCACCGCGCCGAGCAGCTCGTCACGGCAGATCATGGGCAGCACCAGGACTGCGCTGGTTCCCACGTGCGGCGAGAGCCCCGCAGCCGCCGGCCCCTGGGGGACGACCACGGGCTTCCCGTCGAACAGGGCCGCGAGCGGGTCGGCCGCGAAGCTGAGGGTGTGCTCTCGGACCGCGACCGCCTCCTCGGGCGACGTTCCCGCGTCGCTCACCGGCTGGAGGATCGTCGTGCGGGGCCGTCGCAGGTACAGGACGGCGCGGTCGGCCTCGGACACCTCCAGGACCTCCGGGGCGGCGGCCTGGAGCAGCGCCTCCGGCTTGTGGCTCGTGACGGCGAGGCGCGTGACCCGCGCCAGGGCGGCCGCGCGCGCCCGCGCCTGCCGCTCGCGCCGGATCACGGTCCCGACCTCCAGGAAGAGCGCGGCGTTGTCGGCGAAGGCGGCCACCCGCTGGCTCTCGGCCGAGGCGGGCGCATGGCCCGGCTCGAAGACGACGACGAGGGCGCCGACGGCCTCGGCGTGCACGGTCAGGGGAGCGATGAGCATCGGACCGCGCAGCCCGGGCAGCCCGAGCCGATCGAGGAAGGCCGGCGCCTGGGGCACCTCGACGACGTCGTGGCGCAGCAGGGCCTCGCGCAGGGTTCCCGCCGCGTCCAGGGAGATCTCGACCTCCGGCTCGCCGCCGCGAGAGGCGATCACCCGGAGCCGCTCGCCGTCGCGGATGAGCGCCGCGGCGCCCTCGTAGCGGACGACGCGCCACATGTGGTCCAGGAGCGTCGCGAGCGCGCTGCTGTCCGACGCTGCCGCCACGATCGCCTGGGAGACCTCACGCAGGCTCTGGTTGAGGACCCGGCGATCGTGCTCGAGCGCGTAGAGCTGCAGGTTCTCGATGGTGACCGCCGCGGCCCCCGCCAGGGCGACGAGCGTCCGGGCATCCTCCTCGGTGAACGGCGTGGGCTTGTTGACCGCGTAGAGGAGCCCGAGGATCTTGCCGCCGCGGCGCACCGGCACCGTGAGGATCGAGCGCACGCCTCGCTCGCGCACCGACGGCTCGTAGAGGGGATCGCTGGAGGCGTCGTTGCAGACGTAGGGCTCCCCGGTGTCGAGGACGCGTCGCGAAGCGGGGGAGGGATCGAAGCGGTAGCGGGGCACCGCCTGCTCGGGTCCGTCGTAACGCGGCTTGCGGGCGATCAAGTGGCCCGTGGCGGCGTCGTACAGCGCCAGCCCGCAGGACTCGGCGCCCACTGCCGCCGCCGCGCTCCGCACGACGTTCTCGTAGTTCTCCCCGACGTCTTCGCGGAGGAGCAGGAGGGAGGAGACGTCTTCCGCCTTCATCGCTGGGACCCCAATCAGATCTCGAAAGCCGGGCGGCCGTCAAACACGTCCGCCCGTTTGCCGTCCCAGCCGACGTTCAGTGCTTGCCCGCCTCCAGCGCGACGCCCTTGCGCGTCGAGAGGATGTAGGCCTCGACGGCGCGCAGGTTCGGATCGTTCTCGGGCAGCGGCTTTCCCTTCATGGGGTTCTCGATGCACCAGTTGATCATGTCGCGCAGCAGGGCGACCTTCTTCGTCTGGACTTGGAACTTCGGGTAGGTCTCGGGATGCGTGTTGCTGCCGTCGGGATGGCACATGTCGCAGGAGATGCCGATCGTCCCGCCCAGGGCCTTGGCATTATGGAAGGCCTTGTAGCCGTCCTCGATCAGCTTCTTCTCCTCGCGTCCCCAGAGCACCTTGTCCCGCGCCGTGAACTTGGTCGGCTGCCCGGGCTCCTCCGCCGCAGGGGCCGGCACGGCGGCCGCCGCGGCGCCGGGCGCCTCGGCCTCGCGCATCCAGGCCGCCCAGCGCACCTCGCCCTCGCTCCTCCGCCACACCTGCATCATCTCCTGCGCGACGGCGCGGGCGCGCTCGGGAGGCATTTCCTCGCCGGGCCTGAGGCCCGGCACGGTCATCGCGCTCTCGCCGTCGCAGAGCGACACGCTCACGCCTTCGTCGGCGCGGACCGCCGGCAGGAGCAAGGCGCCGCAGAGCGCCGAGGCGGCCAGCAGCGAACGGAATGCCTTTCGAGTCATGGCTAGCCCTCAGTAGTTGACGTCGGTTTCGCGGGCCGGACGGTCGGATGCGCCGTCGGAGTCGAGGTAGGCCGCGCTCACCTTGACCGGGTTGCGGCTCCAGAGGTTGTAGGTCTTGTCCGCGCGGCCGCTCTTGAACACGTCGACGCTGCCGTCGCCGCAGCCGTCGAACTCGTCGAAGGGGTCGGCCCGGTTCATCCGCACCGTGAGCTTCGGCAGCCCCTGCGGCGCGTAGGGCCACGGCCAGGCCGTGGACAGCATGCCGTGGAAGTGGATGTTGCCGACGCGGTTCGACAGCATCTGGTGGGTGTGGCCGTGGATCACCGTGACGCTCTTGAAGGGCTGGAGCAGCTTCTGCACCTCCTCGGCGTCGTCGGTCCAGAAGTTCCAGGCCTTGTAGATCTTGTAGAGCGGCGAGTGGGAGAACACGATCACCGGGGTGTCCGGCTTCACCTTCGCCAGGTCGTTCTTGAGCCAGTCGCGCTGCGCGTCGCCCACCGTGAAGGGCCGGCCGTTCGGGTTGTCGAGCTGCGCCATGGCTAGCATGCGCTCCATGGGCGTGAGCTTCGGCGCCGTCCAGTAGTCCTCGACGATCACCGAGTTCAGCACGACGAAGTGCACGCCCTTGTGGTCGAAGGAGTAGACGTCCTTGCCGAACAGGGCGCGCCACTTCTCGCCCATGTCGAGGTACCAGTCGTGCTCCCCGACCATCATGTAGGTCTTCGGCTTGAGCGCCCTCAGGATCTCCGCTCCCTCGGCCAGCTCGCCCGGCTGGCCGAGCTGCGCGAGGTCGCCGCCGTAGAGGACGAAGTCGGGCGGCGGGTTCATGGCGTTCACGTCGTCCACGGCCTTGAGGATGGCCCGCACGAAGCGCTCGTTGAGCTTCCGCTCGTAGAGGTGGCTGTCGGAGACGTACGCGAAGCGGAAGGACTGCTCGGGCGCGGCGGCGTTCACCACGTCCACCGGCTGGAAGGAGTGGGGCAGGAACTTGCCCGAGGCCACGGCGGCCGCGGCCGTGATGCTCGCGGCTTTCATGAAGTCGCGACGACCCAGGCGGGTCACGCGCTGGAAGTACGCATCGCGCTCCTCCAGGTACTTTTCGAAGCGGTCCTTCATTTCCCTCCCTCCTTCCGGGTGGGATCCTGAAGCTCGGCGCGGGTGGGGGAGCCGGCCCCCTGCCCGGTGAGCGATTCCATGAACGCGACCAGATCCTTCTTCTCGTCCTCTGTCAGCTTCAGCGGCACGATCCCGCCGTCCAGGTACGGGTTCGGCTCGCCGCCCTTGTCGTAGAAGGCCACGACGTCGAGGAGCGTCTTCTCGCTGCCGTCGTGCATGTAGGGCGGGCTCAGCGCCACGTCCCGGAGCCCGGGCGTCTTGAAGGCGCCGATGTCCTTGGGCTGCCGCGTCACGACGTAGCGGCCGAGCTCGGTGAAGTCCGGATGGAACGCGAGCTTCTGGGGATCGCTCTCCGCCGCGGCCTGGCGCGCGAGTGCGCCGAAGTCGCGCCCCTTGGCCGCCACCCCGATGTTGTGGAACTTGTTGTCCGAGAAGTTGGGCGTGGCGTCGCCGAACGGATGGCAGGTGTTGCAGCGTGCCTTGCCGTTCCAGAGCGCCCAGCCGCGCTGGGCCGAATCCGAGAGCGCGGACTTGTCGCCCGCCATGAAGCGGTCGAAGGGCGAATCGCCGCTGACGACGGTGCGCTCGAAGCTCGCGATCGCCGCGGCCACGTCGTCGATCGTGACGTCGCGGCCGAAGACCTCTCGGAACTCCGCGGCGTAGTCGGGAGCGGCCTTGAGGGTCGCGACCACGGCGTCGTGGCTGTCGGCCGCCATTTCGACGGGGTTGGTCATGGGCCCCTTGGATTGCTCTTCGAGGCTTCCGGCCCGCCCGTCCCAGAACTGGAATTCGTTGAAGACCGCGTTCAGGACCGTGGGGGCGTTGCGGGCGCCCTTCTTGCCGCCGACGCCCTCCGAGACCCGCTTTCCGTCGGAGAAGCCGTGGGCGGGATCGTGGCAGCTGGCGCACGACACGGTCCCGTCCTTCGAGAGGCGCTTGTCGAAGAAGAGCTTGCGCCCGAGCGCGACTTTTTCGGCGCTCAGGGGGTTCTCGGGAGGCACGAGCAGCTCCCAGAGATCCTTGGGCAGGCCGCGCGGCCAGGTGTCCGCGGCCCGCAGCGCGGCGGCCAGGGACACGAGCCCGCAGGCGGCCGCCACGACGACATGGGTCCGCATCATCGCCGGTACAACAACCGAGGCCGCGGTTTATTCCAGCCTCGGGACGAAAGGGAGGCGTCCGTTGTTATGCTGTCGTGGGGCGCAGCGCTTGCACCATGACCTTGACGAGGACTTCCGCGCGGCGGCGGTGGCCTGCCTGGACGGGCTCTACGGGTTCGCCCTGGCTCTCAGCCGCGACCGCGGCGCAGCCGAGGACCTCGTCCAGGAAACCTACGTGCGCGCCCTCGCGGCCCGCCGGAGGGCGAGCCCCGGCGAGAACCTGCGCGGCTGGCTGTTCACGATCCTCCGCAACATCTGGAAGAACGAACGGCGCCGCCGGCGCCCCGAGGCCGTCGATGACGTGGACAGCATCGCCACGGCTCCGGGGGTCGCCGATCCCGAGACCGCCCTCGACCGCCGAGAGCTGCGCGAGCGTCTCAGCCAGGCCCTCGACGGGCTGCCCGGGCCCTTCCGCGAGGTCGTGATGCTGCGGTGCGTCCTCGGCTTCAGCTATCAGGAGGTGGCCGGGATCGTCGGGTGCCCCGCGGGAACGGTGATGAGCCGTCTCGCCCGCGCCCGGGCCCAGCTGCGCCGGAGCCTCGACGCCACGAACGGCGCCGGCCCGGGGGGGAGCGCGTGAGCGGCTGCGACGCCTTCCGCCGCCTGGTCTCCGCGTACCTCGACGGGGAGCTGGTGGACGAGGACCGTGCCGCCTTCGAGGCGCACGTCCGCGAGTGCGAGGCCTGTCGTTCCTCGCTGGAGGACGAGCGGCGCGTCGTCCAGGCGGTGCAGCGGTCGCTGCCCTTGCACCAGACGCCGGCGGGGCTGCGCGACCGCGTGGACCGGCTGCTGGCGGCGCCCCTCGAGCGCGCCCGCCCGGCGGGCTGGGGAACACCGCTGGTCGTGGCCGCGTCGCTCGTGGCGCTCGCCCTCGCGGGCGTCGCCCTGCTGCAGCGTTCCTCGGCGGCGCCCCCGCGCGTCGCGTCCGCGTTCGCCGCCGTCGCCGCCGACAGCCACTTGCGCCACGCGCGCGGCCAGCTCCCGCTGGAGGTGCGATCGGAGGCGCCGGCCGAGGTTTCGGCCTTCTTCGCGGGCCGCGTTCCGTTCCATCTGACGCTGCCCGACTACCCGGTGGACCCCGGCGCGCGAAAGCCCTATCACCTCGTCGGCGGTCGTCTCGTCGCCTTCCAGGACGACTACATGGCCTTCGTCGCCTATCGCATGGACGACCGGCCCATCTCGCTGCTCGTGACCTCGGAGGACCGGGTCCGGCCCGCCGGCGGGTCCGAGGTGGCCTCGGGCGGCCTCACGTTCCACTTCGAATCCGTGTCGGGTCTCAAGGTGATCACGTGGAGCGACAAGGGATTGACGTACGCTCTCGTCTCTGACCTGGCCGTGACCGGCTCGCGGTCCTGTATCGTGTGCCACGGCTCCGACGAGGAGCGCCGCAAGATCGAGGGGCTCTGATGAATGCAATGCTGCTGCTGATTCTCCTGGCCGGCGAGGCGCCCGCGACGGCCGACGCCGCCCTGCTTCCGAACTACAGCCGCATCCGCCCCGACGTGGCCGCGGCCGGTCAGCCCAGCCGCGAGGGCCTCGAGGGCCTGGCGCGGCTGGGCTTCCGCACCGTCGTGAACCTGCGCCGCGAGGACGAGGATGGCGTAAAGGACGAGCGCGCGATCGTCGAGGCCCAGGGACTGCGCTACGTCTCGGTGCCGATCACGGCGGCGAGCCTCACCAGGGACGATGTCGCGGCGGTGGCGAAGGTCCTCGAGGATCCGGAGACCGGGCCCGTCCTGCTCCACTGCACGACGTCCAACCGCGTCGGCGGCGTCTGGGCGCTCATCGAGGCCGCTCGCGGCAGGCCGCTCGAGGACGCGATCACGGAGGGGAAGAAAGCGGGCCTCCGGGGAGAGGCGATGATCGAGGCGGTGCGGCGCGTGGCCGGAGCGCCCGAGGCCGCCAAGGGTCCCTGAGCGGCGGCCCGGTATCAGGAACGCGTCGCGGAGGGAAGAGCCCGCCCGACCTCGTAGGCGAGCCACTTGAGCTCAGCCCCCTCCAGCTCGGGCGAGATCGCGAGATCGTCGGCGCGCAGGACGCCGTCGCGCTCCGCCAGTGACTGGATCGAGGCGCTCGGGACGCGCGTGCGCCTCAAGAGCCCGCGGGTCACGCAGACCTCGGACGCGTCGACGTCCACACGCCGGACCGGACCCCACCACGCCTGGGCGCCGAACAGCCAGACGGCGCTGGCGACGGAGAGCGGGATCATCGCCGCGAAGACGCCGGTCTTGTCGCCCGACGGGGCCAGCAACTCCCTCGCCGCCAGGAACCAGACCCAGGCGAGGAGCGGCGCGAAGAGAGCGCTCAGCCACAGCGCGCGCCGGGACACCGACCGCGTGTAGAGGATGCCGAGGCCTCCCTCCCGCCGCGTCAGCCGGGTCCTGGACGTCGCGGGCCGTGGGGGAGCGTGCTCGGCCTCGGTCGGCGCGGCCGCCCAGCGGCTCGGAGCCGCCACGGGGACGCCGAGCGGGAGCGCGGCGGCCGCCTCGGCCAGGGCGAACAGATCGGCGATCTCGGCCACGCGCTCGAAGCTCCCGGCGCGGGAATCCAGGCCGAAGAGCGGACGGTCGAACTCGATCGCCGCGGCGACGCGGTTCTCGGAGATCGACAGGTGGAGCGGCCGCCCCGCCAGCTCGCGCAAGCGCAGGAGGCCCGCCCTCGCGGACGGCGGGAGCAGGGCGCGCGCCTCCTCGGCCTCCGACGACGTGACGCGCCAGGCGCTCTCGAAGTCGGGGTCCGCGAGCGAGACGGCCTCGAGGGCGTCGCGGTCGGCGATCGCGGCGCCGACGCGCTTCGGATCGACGAACGTGCTGCCGCGGATCGTCGCGCCCAGGTCGAAGGCGAGGAACAGCCCGCGGAAGACGTCGACCTCCTCGCGCCGGTTCGGCGTCCGAGTGGTGTTCGAGTCCCGGTTGTTGTCGTACTTCGGGTCGTACCACTCCTTGACCGAGTAGAGGCGGATCTCGGCGAAGCGGAGGCCGGCGGGCCGGTCGGCGCCCGAGACCGCCGCGCCGACCTCGCACTCCTCGGCACGCTCGTTGAAGATGCCGCTCGCCTTCACGAGCTCGAAGATCGGGGCCGAGCCGTGCGGCCGGCCGTACAGGGATCCCGGCATCACGTGGGCGGCGATGTCCGCGACGAGGTCCCGGAAGGCTGCGCCGCGCCGCGGCGCGGCCTCCCGCGCCCGCTTGGAGAACACGTAGAGGGGGATCGCGAGGACCAGCATCAGGGCGAACGCCCAGGCCTCGAGGTTGACGTTCAGGCGCGAGAGGGCGAACAGCAGGCACGCGCCCGCGAGCCCCGTGACCGCGAACCACGTCCATGCCCGCCGCGCCTCGTCGCGCTCCGCCTCGAGGGCCTGCAGGTGCCGGCGTAGTTCGCCGTCGTACAGCCGCCTCAGCTCCTCGCGATCGACCATCGCTCGAACCCCGAGAGAGCGCGTCCCGAGCGCCGCGCCGTTCAGGAAGTCGCGGCGCCGGATCGTCACGCGGCCCACGGCCTCGTCGCGACCCAGGCCTCGACCCGCTCCTGCATGGGTTCGAGGTGGTGGTTGAAGAAGTGGTCGCTCTCCGGGATCACGTGGAGCTGCTTCGGCTCGGGCAGCCGCGCCACGAGCCGCTCGATGGCCTCGCGCGGGCCGAACTCGTCCCGCTCGCCCTGCACGAACAGCCGCGGCACGCGCAGGCTCCCGAGGTGGCTGTCGTCGCCAGCGCGGGCGATCGGATAGCCGAGGGCGAACGCGGCCCGCACCCGCGCGTCCTGGGCGGCGGCCGCGAGCGCCATGACGGAGCCGAAGGAGAACCCGCCCGCCAGCAGGGGCAGTCCCGGAAAGCGCCGCGCCATCTCGTCGATCGCGGCGCGCACGTCCTGCTGCTCGCCGCGCCCCTCGTCGTGGCTCCCCGCGGACAGGCCCACGCCGCGGAAGTTGAAGCGCAGCGCCGCGACGGCGTGGCGCTGCAGCGCCTTGGCCGCGCGGAACACCACCTTGAAGTGCATCATCCCGCCGTGAAGGGGATGGGCGTGGCAGACGACCGCGGCGGCGAGGGGCGGCCTCTCGGGCCGGATCAGGAGGGCCTCGAGCCGCCCCGTGGGGCCCTCGATGAAGAACGTCTCGTTCGCGCGCACGCGCCGGCGATTATGGACCGGCCGGCGAGCTCTCGGCTGCCCGCTGCCCGCGGACGGCGAGAGCCGCGCGCCGCGCCTGCCACAGGTGCCGCCGCTGGTGCGCGAGCAGGATATGGAAGGCGGAGATCACGTTGTAGCGGACGTAGCGGCTGACCGGAGACGGCACCTTGCGCGCGGCGAGGTCGAGGCCCACGGATCTTCCCACGAGCCCCAGGAGCCGCTCCTGCTCGGCGAGGAAGGCCGGCAGCGCCTCGGCGGCGGCGGTTCCCCGGGGCGGAACGAACGGTCGCGGCGCCCGGGCCTTGAAGCGGGCCGGCGGTTCCAGGGCCCACGCGTACAGGCGGCCGACCCAGTCGGGCCGCGACGGCGCATCGCTGCGCCGGTTCGCGTCGGACAGCTTGCCGAGGGTCCGCGTCATGCGCGGGATGAGCGCCTGCGACGCGAGCGTCAGGTGCATGAGGTTGTCGGTGGCGCTCCAGGCTTCGCGCGCCGGCGCCTCGGTGAGCTCGCGCGGCGAGAACTCCTGCTCCAGCCTACGCGCGAGCTCCGCGACCGCTGCGAGCTGGGCGGCCAGGTCGTCGGCTTGTCCGGGCGTCATCGGCGTCGACCGCCCGAGGTTATACCTCTGGTGTGCGAAGAAGGCACAGGGGCCGAAACGCCTCGGAGTTGATACCGACGATCCGGCTCGCGCCGCTTGCCCGCCCGCGGCTCAGGCCGCGGCCGTGGGAGGGTGCTCGGCCGCGCGCGCCGCCATCTCGCGGAGCTGCGCGGCGCGGGGCGGGGGCGTGCCCTCGTTGGCGCGCTGCACGATGCGTCGCGCGCCCAGGGCGCGCGCCTTCCCGACCGTCGCGCGGAGCAGCAGGCGCTGCACGCGCTTCCTGTCTGCGTCGGGCGCGATGGCGAGCTCGTCGAGGGAGGCCACGAGGCCGCCGATGCCGAGCTGCCAGCGCATCGAGAGCGACGCGACGCCCACGATGCGGCCGCCGTCCTCGGCCACGCGCACCAGGAAATGCGGGTCGGCCAGCGTCTTTCGGTACGTCTTCGCGAAGGAGATGGGCTCCGGGTAGTAGCCCACGTCCTCGAGCAGGGCGAGGACGGCGACGCCGTCCTGTAGCGACGCGGGCCGGATCTGTGCGCTCATCATTTCCCCTTTCGGCGTGGCCCCCGGGCCACGGCCTGTGTGGCTCCAGCCACGAAAACCGCGGCGTTTCGTTTCCTGACCGGGATCGAGCAAGACATGCGCCAGCGGCCGGGGCGCGCGACCGTAGTACGCTCACCCGACGACGCGAGGACCAGGTGCCAGAGCCCTGCGGAGAACCCGAGCCCAGGACGATCGCGCGTTACGAGATCCAGGGCGTGCTCGGGCGGGGCATGATGGGCGTCGTCTACGACGCCCTGGATCCGCTCCTCGGCCGCCGCATCGCGCTGAAGACGATACAGACGGCCTTCCCGTTGTCCGCGGGCGAGAAGGAGGCCTTCGAGAAGCGGTTCCTGGCGGAGGCGCGCATCGCCGCGGTGCTGTCGCATCCGGGAATCGTCACGGTCCACGACCTGGGACGCGACGCCGGCACGGGCCTCCTCTACATCGCCCTGGAGCGTCTCGAGGGACAAACGTTGACCCGGGTCATCGAGAACGAAGCGCCGGTGGAGTGGCGCCGCGCGCTGCGGATCGTCAGGCGGCTGGCCGAGGCTCTCGGCCACGCCCATTCCCAGGGGATCGTCCATCGCGACGTCAAGCCGGGCAACGTGATGGTGCTGGCGGGCGGCGATCCGAAAATCATGGACTTCGGGATCGCGAAGGTGGCCACGGCGGATCCGACGGCCGCCGGGCACTTCTTCGGGACGCCGCTCTTCATGTCGCCGGAGCAGGCCGACGGCCGGGCCGTCGACGGCCGCAGCGACCTCTTCTCCCTCGGGACGATCGCCTACGCCCTCCTCACGGGACGAGTGCCCTTCGAGGCCGAGAACGTGGCGCGCGTCCTCCACCGGGTGCTGCACGAGGATCCGCCCCCGCCCTCGGAAGCGGTGCCCTCGCTGCCGGCCGGAATCGACGCCATGCTCGCCCGCCTGCTGGCGAAGGACCGGGCCCTCCGCTACGCCGGCGCCGAGGAGCTGGTCGAGGACATCGACGAGGCTCTGGCGGGCCGATCTCCTCGGCATGGGCTCGGGTCGAGCGGGAGCGTTTCCGCGCCGCACGGGGATCCGCGCGCGGCGGCACCCGCGCGGCCGGTGGAGGACGTGCCCACCATCGATCTCGACGCGGAGCTGGCGCGCCTCGTCGAAGCGCCGCCGCCCGCGCAACGGCCGGCGCCGCGCGGGGCCCCACCGCGAAGGCCCGTGTCTCGGAAGGCCTGGGGTCTCGGCCTCGCGCTGCTCGCGGCGGCGGCCGCCATCGGGCTCGCCGGTCTGCAGCGCCTCGGAGTCTTCGGCACGGAGGCAAGCGCTCCGCCCGCCGTCCTCGTGGAGCCGGCGAGGCTCCAGCTCGTCCTCGAGCACTCGGTCAAGAGCGGTCGCGTGCGCATCTGGGTCGATCGCGAACGAGTGGTCGACCAGGCGATCGTCTCCGCCGCGGGGCGGAGCGTGGAGGCATTCGACTACCGCGGCGCCGGACCGAGCGCGTTCCTGGAGCTGCCGCCGGGCGGACACGACATCGAGGTGCAGGTGGCCTGGGACGGCGGCGAGCGCACGGAGAGGATCTGGGGCCGGTTCGAGTCAGGAACGACGCGCCGCCTCCGTGCGCGGCACGGCGGTTTCATCCTCAAGAGCCTGTCGCTCGATTGGGAATGAGCCGCCGGACAGCGGCGAACGACCGCGGCCGGGCTTGACCGGCCGCGGGCGCGCTCGTAGTCTCCACCCGGCCGCCATGTCCCGCTTCCGTCCCACCCTCGGCCAGGTCTTCTTCGTGGCGATCGCGGGCCTCGCGGTGTTGCTCGGCGTGCTGTTCGGCCTCGTCGCGAGCGGCTCGCGCCGGACCATCGTCGAGAGCTCCGAGAGCCTGCGCGTCGCCCAGGCCGAGAAGGCGAGCCTGCGGGTCGAGACCTATCTCGGCCAGGCCGACGCGGCGGTCGACCACGTCGAGAACCAGATCCGGTTCGGGTCTTGCAGGGTCGAGGACGCCCTGTCCGTCGAGGCGCACCTGTTCGCAGAGGTGCTCAACAACCCCGACCTCGCGGAGATCGCCTTCACCCACGCCGTCCGCCTCGGCTACCTGGAGGACGGCACCCCGGACCTGGGGCCGGAGGGACGCTGGCAGGTCTCGGTCTACAGGCAGACGGCCGACGACGGAAGTCCCATCCTTTCGCGCTTCACCTTCAGGGACCGCGGGCGCTTCGTCGCCGAGCTGCGTCCGCGCTCCCCCGGAGGAGCGCTGCTCGGCGCGCCGCTCACGCGCCTCGACGTGAGCGCGCCGGATCCGACGGACCACCTCACGTTCCTCACGCCGGCGTCGCGGGACTTCGAGGACGACGCCGCGATCTGGAGCGACCTCAGCCACACGCAGCTCGACGACCACCTTCCCGAGGAGCAGCGGCGCGTCGTCGTCACGGTGTTGAAGGCCCTCGAGGACGCCAGCGGCCGCTTTGTGGGGGTGGTGCGCGTCGCGATCCTCGAGAAGAGGCTCGATCAGCTCGTGGCGCCTGAGGCCGGCGACCGGCACCGCACATTCCTCTGCGACGACCAGGGCCGCCTGATCACCCGCCCGACGGCGGGCGACCGCCTGCGGGACCTCGACGGCGAACTGCGCATCGTGCCGGACCGGCTTCCGGGCGAGATCGCGATGGCGATGAAGCATCCGGCCCTCCAGGACGTGCAGCCGGGCCATCTCGACGCCGGGGGCCGCTTCGAGATCACGGGCCGCCCCTACCTGGTCAGCTTTCGTGGCCTCCCGCGCACGCTGGGCTGGCGTGTGGGCGTGGTCGTGGCGGAGGACGAGCTGCCGGGGCTCGCCGCCCTCGTCGAGCAGCAGCACCGGATGTTCGCGGGAGCCCTGGGAGTGATCGCCGTGATCCTCGCTGGCGGAGCACTCACCCTGCGCTCCGTGCGCTCGGGTCTCGCGCGCGTCGTCGACCAGACCACCCGCATGCGCAACTTCGACTTCGCGCCGCAGCCGGCCGAGGCTCCGTTCCGGGACGTGGTCGAGGTCATGGGGAGCGTCGAGCTCGCGAAGACCGCGATGCGCGCCATGGGCAAGTACGTGCCCGTCGGCCTGGTGCGCCAGCTCTACGAATCGAAGCGCGAGCCGGTCCTGGGCGGCGAGCTGATGATCCTGTCCATGATGTTCACGGACATCAAGGACTTCACGAGCTACGCGGAGCGCCTCGGCCCCGACGCGCTGGCCGAGGCGCTCGGCGCCTACCTCGCAGCCATGACGACGGCGATCCACGGGACCGGCGGGACGATCGACAAGTTCATCGGCGACGCGGTGATGGCCGTGTGGAACGCTCCGACGCCGTGCTCCGACCACGCCCCGCGCGCGTGTCGGGCGGCCCTCGAATGCGTCACCGCGACGGAGCGTCTCTATGCCGAGAACTGGGGCGAGCGCCCGCGCTTCGTCACGCGCTTCGGGCTGCACACGGCCGAGGTGATGGTCGGCCACTTCGGGGCCCCCGACCGCATGAGCTACACGGCCCTGGGCGACGGCGTCAACCTGGCCTCGCGCCTCGAAGGCCTGAACAAGCAGTACGGCACGACGATCCTCGTCAGCGAGCCGGTGCGCGAGGCCGCCAAGGACGCCTTCGCGTTCCGGCGTCTCGATCGCGTGGCCGTCAAGGGCAGGAGCGAGGGGGTTCTGGTGTACGAGCTGCTCGGCGACGCCCGCTCGGCGGCGGCCAGGATCCGCCTGGCCCACGCCTACGAGCGCGCGCTGGACCTGTACCTGGACCGGCGCTTCGAGGAAGCCATCGCGATTCTCGAGGGACAGGCCGGAGAGGATCCGCCGAGCGCGGCGCTCCTGAAGCGCTGCCGCGATCACCTCGACGCTCCGCCCCCTCACGATTGGGGAGGGGTCTACGTATCGAGGGTGAAGTGACGGCGCGGCATGTCATCGCGGTCTGCGCCGCGGTCTTCGCCCTCGTCGTCTCGTCCTCGTTCGCCTACGGGTTCATGCTCCTCTGGCGCGGCTCGGACCGGCCGCGGGAAGGCGCCGAAGGCCGGCCGGCAGCGCTCCCGCCCGACGTCGCGGCGCTGCTCGAGAGGTCCGCGGAGCGCCTGAAGAAGGGCGAGGTGGAGCAGGCCATCCTGGGCTACCGTCGCGTTCTCACCCAGGGGCCATCGCTCGAGGCGCAGCTCGGCCTCGCCGAAGGGGAGTGGCGGGCGGGCCGCCGGGACGACGCCGTGCGCGAGTACGAGCGTGTGGTGCGCCTCGACGCGAGCCACCCGACGGCCTTGAAGCGGCTCGCGGAGGCCGACGCTGGGCGCCGCGAGACGTGGGAACAGGCCGAGTCCCGCTACCGCGCGTACCTCGCCGCGGCGCCCGGCGACGCCGAAGCCTGGCTGGGTCTCGCCCGGGTCCTGTCCTGGCGCGGGAACGGAGCCGCGGCGGCCGAGCTCTACGAGCGCCCCGACGTGCAGCCGCTCCTCACGGCCGACGACCGCCGCAGCTATGCCTTCGCTCTCGTGCAGGCCGGGCGCGGACGGGAGGCAGAGCCGATGCTGGGCGGTCTCGCCCGCGCGAATCCGGCCGACGTCGACGTCACCCTGAGCCTGGGCGGCCTGCACGCGTCGCGCGCCGACTGGGAGCGTGCGCTTCCGCTGTACCAGAGTGCCGTCGAGCGCCGGCCGGACGACCCCCGCGCCAACCTCACCTACGGGCAGGGGCTCTTGGCCGTCAAGGACTACGCGGCGGCCCTGGGGCCTCTCGAGAAGGCGACGCAAGGCCTTCCGTCGAGCGCCGAGGCGGGGATCGCCTACGCGCGGGCGCTGCGGGGCAGCGGCGACCTGAAGCGTGCCGACGTCCAGTTCGAACGGGTCATGCCGCTCGTCCAGGGCGACGCGGCCGTCGAGCGCGAGTACGCGGACCTGCTGCTGGAGCGCAGGAGCTACGGGAAGGCCACGCGGCTGTACCGGGAGGCCCTGGGCCACGGCCTCCGGGACGAGCGGCTGCTCTCCGGGCTCGCGGGCGCCCTGAGCGCGGACGGCCGTCCGAAGGAGGCCGTCGCGCCTCTCGAGGAGGCCTACGCGATCCGGCGCAACGCCCGCCTCGGCCTCGAGCTGGTGCGGCTCTACAGACGCGTCGGAAGGAACGACGACGCGCTGCGCCTCCTCGACGAGATCGAGGGCGCGCAGGCGCCACGCCCCTGAAGCTGGACTTGCGCATGAACCGCCGCCCCCTTGCCTCCCGGTGCCACGGCCGTCAGTCGGCGTCGGCGATGATCAGCATGACCCGCGACGACCCCAGGCGGAACTCGGCCTTGTCCTCGAGGGGACGCTCGTCGATCCGCTCTTCGTCCACGAACGTGCCGTTGGTGCTGCCGAGATCCCGAAGCGTCACGTTGCTGCCGCGGCACTCGACCACCGCGTGCGCCCTTGATACCTCGGGGTCGGCCAGCTCGATGTCCGCCCCGGCGCGCCCGCCACTGCGGCCCAGCAACGCCGTTGGCCGCGACAGGACGAAGACCTCGCCCTCGCGGGCGCCGCTCAGGAACGCCAGCGAGACCCGCTTTCCAGCGGGCAGTGACAAGCCGCCTCGACCCGTACCTGCGGCGACGGTGCCCTCTCCGGGTGGCGGCGGCGGGGAAGGCGGCGCCTCGGCGGGCGGTCTCGCCTTCGCTGCGCCTCGTGGGACGAGAGTCTTGGCCGGCTTGGGAGCCTCCCAGCCCGCGAGGTGGCGGGGTGGCCTGTCCGCCAGGACGTCCTCGATGTCCTCGGCGAGCGCCTTCCCGCTCGGGTAGCGGTCGGCGGGGTCCTTGGCCAGGGTCCGCGCCAACACGCGATCGACCACCGCAGGGAGCCCCGCACGCACGCTGCTGGGCGGAGCCGGGTCCTCGTACGCCACGTTCAGCAGCACGGTCGGCAGGTCACGGCCGGCGAACGCCTTCTTGCCCGTGAGCAGCTCGTAGAGGACGGAGCCCAGCGAGAAGAGGTCGCTCCGGGCGTCGAGGCTCTCGCCCTGGGTCTGCTCCGGCGACATGTAGGGCGGGCTGCCGAGCACCTGTCCGCGAGCCGTGAGCTGGCCGCCCTCGATCTTCGCCACGCCGAAGTCCATGACCTTCGGCTCCCCGGAGGCCAGGATCATGATGTTCGCGGGCTTGACGTCGCGGTGGACGATGCCGTGGGCATGTGCGTGGTGGAGAGCCTCCGCCACGCGGGCGATCGTGCGGAGGGCTTCGCGCCAGTCGAGGACCTGCCCTGTCGAGATGATGGACTCCAGCGTCTTGCCCCGCAGGAACTCGAGGGCCATGTAGAGCGTGCCGACGTTGAGGTCGATCCCCACGTCGTAGACGACGACGATGCCCGGATGGGCGAGCGTCGCGGCGGCCCGGGCCTCCTGGAGGAAGCGCGCCTCGAAGGTCTCGCGCTCCTGCTCCGAGACGGCGAAGGCCAGGGAGATCGTCTTCAGCGCCACGTTGCGCTGCAGGACAGCGTCGCGCGCCTGGTAGACGATGCCCATCATCCCGCGGCCCAGCTCCCGCTGGATGTCGTAGCGGCCGATCCGCGTCGGGAGGGGCGGCCCGTTCACTCCCATACGAGCTTCAGGTCCTTCTTCACCAAGCCCGTGACGCCGCCGCCGAGCTTCGCCGAGAGGCGCCGGATCGCGCCGCTCGCGAAGTGGCCCGCGATGTGCTTGGTCTTCACGTTGTCGTCCCACGCGACCTGGACCCTGACCTCGTGGGTGCCGGGGCTCAGCTCGAGCGTCTCCTCGACCCGGCCCTTTCGGGACCTGAGCACCACCACCTTCTTGGTGACGCGGCTGTCGAGGTCGGCCTCGACGACGAGAGCGTCGTCGACCCACACGCGGAGCGTCCCCTGCTCGAGCGAATGTTCGAAGTCGACGGCGAGCTGCGCCGGTGGCTCTCGTGCTGCGGCTGGCGCCGCGACCAGGGGCGTGACGAGCGTGGTCGTGGGCGGGGGAACCCGCGGGCGCGGGCGCACCGGTTCGGGGGTCGGCGTCTCGGCGTCGTCGATGGGAGGGGGCTCGATGGGAATCACCCGCGCCGCCTCCAGAGTCGTGGAGGTGGGCAGCGTCTCCGGAGGCGCCGCGGCCATGGTGGGTGGCATCATCGTGGCCGCGGCGGGACCGGGCTCGGCGGGTCCGCGCAGCGCCAGAAGCCCGACCGCGACGGCCGCGCCCAGAACCAGAGCGGCCACCAGGAATGCGACCCATGGGAGCGCCGGCTGCGGCGCCGGTCGTGCCGCGGCAGCGGCGGGAGGCCTCGCCGGCCCTGGCCGAGGCACGGGCGGCCGTTGCCGCTCCTTGGCCGGCTCCCCGGAGGCGCGCGCCACGACCGTGCCGTCCACCCTGGCGGCTCCCTCCCACGCGCCCCGGTGTCGTGGCGGCCGCGACGACAGGATGTCGTCGGCGTCCTCGGCCATCGCCCTGCCGCGCGGATAGCGATCGCCGGGAGCTTTTGACAGCGCGCGCGCGATGAAGTAGTCGAGGTCGGGCGGCAGGGCGCGGACGACGTGCGTGGGCGGAGCGGGATCCTCCTGGATCACGCGCGTGATGATGTGCGGTACGGCGGTCCCGGCGAACGCATGCTTGCCCGTGAGGAGCCAGTAGGTCATCGCCCCGAGCGAGAAGAGGTCGCTGCGGGCGTCGAGGGGGCGTCCCAGTGCCTGCTCGGGCGACATGTAGAGCGGCGTCCCGAAGAGCTGGCCCGCCGCCGTGAGCTGGCTCGACTCCACCTTGGCGATGCCGAAGTCCATGATCTTCGGCTCGCCCGAGGCCAGGATCATGATGTTGGCGGGCTTCACGTCGCGGTGGATGACGCCTTCGGAGTGGGCGTGGTCGAGCGCCTCCGCCACTCCCATCGTGATCCGCAGCGTTTCGCGCCAGTCGACCGCCTTCCCTTCCGCCACGACCTCCGCGAGCGTCCGGCCGACCAGGTACTCGAGAGCGATGTAGAGGGTTCCGCTCTCGGAGTCCTGCCCGACGTCGTGAACGACGACGATGCCGGGGTGCGACAGCCGGGCGGCGATCCGCGCCTCCGTGAGGAAGCGCTCCTCGAAGCTGCGCCGCTCGTCGTCGGAGACGGCGAAGGCCAGTCGGATCGTCTTGAGCGCGATGCGGCGCCCGAGGGCGGGGTCGTGGGCCTCGTAGACGACGCCCATCATCCCGCGCCCCAGCTCCCGGCGGATCTCGTACCGGCCGATCTTGGTCGGCAGCTCCATCGTTGCCACGTCCGAAGCGGAGGGTGTCGCTAGTGTTGCCCGCCGCATCCTGCCGTGCAACCAGAGGTCGCTCGGTGCGCTGCCCGCCTGCTTTTGACCGCGGATCTGGCGGGTCGTACGCTTACGCCGTTCTCGTGAGACGCGCCTGCGGCTCGACCCTCCTGCTGATGGCCTTGTCGCCGGGCGCCTACGCCCAGCCGAGCCCGGCCAAGCCCGAAGCACAGGAACCGCCGCCGGTCAGCTCGGAAGAGATCGAGAGGCTCCGCCGCGAACTCGAGCGCGAGACGCGCTCGAGCTTCGAGCTGCTCCTCGACGGGCACACCGAGAGCGGTGGCCTCAATGACAAGCTGAGCTTCCTGCGCTTCGGCGGGCGCCTCAACCTGAGGCGCGGCGAGCACACGACCCTGCGCCTCACGGCCCGGCACACGCCCTACACGACGGAAGACGGCGTCGTCGAGGAGTCGGGGACGAGCCTGACGCTCGGCGCTCTCACCCGCTCGGAGCGTGTCGAGTACGAATGGGAGGTCGGGGCGACACGTTTCTCGACCGACAGGTGGGATGGGACGGGCCTGCTCAGGGTCAGCGTTCATCCCTCGGAGAAGCTCCGCTACTTCGTCGGCGCGAGTCGCCAGCTCGTCGAGGAGTCCATGCTTTCCGCGGTCGGGCTCGAGCCCGTGCTCGGACCGTTCGCCGGTGAGCGCGTCGGCGCCGTGACCGACAACCGCCTCGCGTTGGGCGGGAGTTATCAGCTCCCGATGCGCCTGGATCTCGTGGGCGAGGCCGCAGTGGGCGTCTACAGCGGGAGCAACGTCGGCTCGAACTTCTTCACGCGCCTGGGCGGCGGGCCCGCCTGGAATGCGGTTGCGCGTGCCCCCGACGAGCCGCTGAGCCTGCTTCGCGTGGGCGCCTGGTTCGAATACTTCGGTTTTGACGAGGACCGCCTGGGCTACGGCGGCGCCTCCCTCGTGGACGCCGAGGGACAGCCGGTTCCGCCCTCGGAGCTGGGAAGCGACGGCATACCTCCCGACCCCGATCCCCCCGATCAGCCAGGCGTCGGCGGATACTTCAGCCCCGAGCGGTTCACGAGCGTCGTGGGGCGCGTCGACGTGCGCGGTCGGACGAGCGGTGGACACGACTACGGCGTGACCGCCTTCCTCGGGACGCAGTCGTACACGGGAGCGGACCGGAGCGGGGCGTTCGGCGTGACGGCCCACTTCACGCTGCACCTGGGCGAGCGCGCCTCGCTGCCCGTGTCCTACGAGTGGAACAACTACGGGCCGTTCGACCAGCAGATGCTCAAGGCCCGACTCGTCCTCCTCTTCTAGGCGAAGGGCGGAGCGTCATGCCTGCCGTCGAGGTCTCGAAGCGCCGTCGCCAGGCGGCCGTGGGCGTCGCGGTCGCGTGCCTGCTCGCGCTGCCCTTCGCCTACTCGGCGGTGATCGTGCCGCTCTCGCCGTGGGAGCAGGCCGAGGTCTCGCTCCTCATGATCGGCCTCGCGGTGCCGGCGAGCCTGAGCCGGCCGCTGCGCCCGCTGATCGTCTTCTTGTCCGGGTTCGCCTCGCTGCGCTACTTCTACTGGCGCGTCACCTCCACGCTGAACCTGGACGGCCCCCTCGACGCGACCTTCTCCCTGCTGCTGCTCGCAGCCGAGGTCTACGGCGTCCTGGTGCTGTTCCTCGGGTACTTCCAGACGATCGAGATGGAGCGGCGGACGCCGCCGCCGCTCACGAGCCTCCCGAGCGTCGACGTCTTCATCCCGACCTACAACGAGTCCATCGAGATCGTGCGGCGGACCCTGATCGGCGCCCTCGCGATCGAGTACCCGCGCAAGCAGGTGTTCCTCCTCGACGACGGCCGGCGCGAGAGCTTCGAGGCCATGGCCCGGGAGCTGGGCGCCTTCTACCTGACGCGCCCGGACAACGCCCACGCCAAGGCCGGCAACCTGAACCGGGCGCTGCGGCGGACCCACGGCGAGCTGATCGCGATCTTCGACGCCGACCACGTGCCGGTGCGGGGCTTCCTGCGCAAGACCGTGGGCTTCTTCGAGGACGAGAAGGTCGCGCTGGTCCAGACGGCCCAGCACTTCTTCAACCCGGATCCCTACGAGCGCAACCTCAACCTGCAGGGCCGGATCGCGCCGGAGCAGACCTTCTTCTACCACGTGATCCAGCCGGGCAACGACTTCTGGAACTCGGCCTTCTTCTGCGGCTCGTGCGCCGTGCTGCGCCGCTCGGCGATCGAATCGATCGGCGGCTTCAAGGTGAAGACCGTGACGGAAGACGCCCACACGGCGCTGGAGCTCCATGCGCGGGGCTGGCGCTCGGTCTACCTGGGCCTGCCCCTCGCCGCCGGCCTCGCCACCGAGAGCTTCGCGGCCCACGTGGTCCAGCGCATGCGCTGGGCGCGGGGCATGGCGCAGATCCTGAGGCTGGACTGCCCGCTCCTCAAGAAGGGGCTGCTCCTGCCGCAGCGGCTCAACTACTTCAACGCGATGCTGCACTTCTTCTTCGGCCTGCCGCGCCTGATCATGATCGCCGCGCCGCTCCTGTTCCTGCTCCTCGGCATCCACTCCTTCCGCGCGGACGTGATGGCGGTGGTCGCGTACATCCTGCCGCACATCGTGCTGAGCACGGTCGGCAACGCGCTCATCAGCGAGCGCTTCCGCCATTCGTTCTGGGGCGGCGTCTACGAGGTGTCGATCGCGCCCTACACGGCCTGGGTCACGCTCCTCGCGCTGTTCAACCCCAGGCTCGGCAAGTTCAACGTCACCGACAAGGGCACGAACATCGCGGAGGCGCGCTTCGACTTCGCGACGAGCCGCGGACCGCTGCTGCTGGCCGGCCTGTCAGCCGCCGCGCTGTTCCTGGCGTTTCCCCTGAGGCTCCTGGCCTTCGACCCCGAGACCGCGGCGCCGGCTGAGCTCCACGCGACGCTGATCAACGCGCTGTGGGCGGTCGCGAACCTCGTAACCCTGGTGGCCGCGGCGTGCGTGGCCTACGAGCAGCCGCAGCAGCGTCGTGCGCCGCGCGTCACGCGCGACTTCCCCTGCGAGATGCGCTTGGGCACGGAGGTCCGGCGCGCGCGCTGCCTCGACATCAGCGAGAGCGGCGTGCGGGTCGTGCTGGAGTCGCCCGCGGTCCCCGACGCTTGCGAGCTGAGCAT
Organism: Vicinamibacteria bacterium; assembly: GCA_035691285.1. Taxonomy (GTDB): domain Bacteria; phylum Acidobacteriota; class Vicinamibacteria; order Fen-336; family Fen-336; genus DATFEN01. Next base: position 25,779 of record DASSJI010000138.1, read on the forward strand.
CGCCGGCGAGCGGGGCCCGGTCGTCGTCCGGGCGGGCCGGGTCTGGTGCGAATGGGAGAGGGGAGGACGCGCGGAGGCTGGCCTCGCCTTCGAGGCCGTTGGCCCGGAGACGCACCGTCAGCTCGTCGAGCTGATCTTCTCGGACGACAGCGGCTGGCTCCGCAGCACGTATCCCCGGGACGACCCGTTCCGCTCGTTCGGATACCTCCTCACGACGGCGTGGCGCGTGACGCAGCCGCGCCGCCCCTCGCGCCGGCACGCGCCGCGTGTGGCGGGGCGCTGGCCCTGCTCCCTGGACGGCCGAGCGGGGGCCTGCGTCTCCCTGAGCGCCGCCGGCGGCTTCGTGGAGCTGGCTGCGCCGCCCGCGAGCGGCGGGAGCGTGCGCGTGGAGCTCGCCGCGGGCGCGGCTTCCCCCCTGACGCTGCGCGGGCGCGTCGTGCGCAGCGCGGGAGGCGGCGCAGCCCTCGCCTGGGAGGAGGATGCCGTCGCTCTCGCGGCCGTCAGGGAGGTCGTCGCGACGCGGCGCGCGGCGACGGCGCAGGCAGCGGCCCGGCGCGGGCTCTGGCGCCGGGCGGAGGCGCCGCAGGCGTGAGGCGCACGCTCGCGGTGGTCGTGGCCTGTCTGCCGGCCGCCGCCCAGGCCGACGAACTGCTGCGCGAGACCTGGTCCGCCTACGTCCGCCGCTTCGTGAAGGCGAACGGCCGCGTGGTGGACCCGAAGGCGGGCGGCATCACCACCTCGGAGGGCCAGGCCTACGCGATGCTGCGGGCCGTCTGGGTGGACGACCGCGCGGTCTTCGATCGCGCACACGCTTGGGCGGTCGAGCACCTGAACCGCGGCGCCAGGAAGGACCGGCTGTGGGCCTGGAAGTGGGACGGCCGCGTCGTGGACACGGGCTTCGCGTCGGACGCGGACCAGGACGCGGCCCTGGCGCTCCTCCTCGCCGCCCGTGCGTGGAACGACGACACCTATCTCCGTCGTGCCCGGGAGATGCTGGCGGATCTTTGGGCCAGGGGCACCCTGGTGGCCGGTGGGCGCCGCTTCCTGCTGGGCGGCGACACGCTCTGCAAGGCCGGAGCCTGCCGCGTCAACCCGTCGTACTACGCGCCCTACGCGTATCGCTACTTCGCCCGCGAGGATCCGGCTCACGACTGGACGACGCTCGTGGACACGAGCTATCTCCTGCTGGAGCGCAACGCCGCGCTCACCGCCACGCGCCTGCCGAGCGACTGGCTGCTGCTCGACACGACGACGGGAGCGCTGTCCCTCGGAAGCGAAAAGGACTCCCGCTACTCCTACGATGCGTTCCGCGCCCACTGGCGCATCCGCCTCGACGGCATCCTCTTCGACGAGCCCCGGGCGCGCGCGTACCTCGCGGACTCGCTCGCCTGGCTGGCGGAGCGCTACCGCAAGGACCGCCGGCTGCCGGCGATCATCCTCCGCGACGGCCGGCCCGGCGCGGACTACGAGGCGCTCGAGATGCTCGCCAGCCTGGCGCCGGCGCTCCGGGAGTCGGCGCCCGACGTGGCCGATGCCCTGAAGGCGCGCCTCGAGGCTGCCCTCGCCGACGGGCTCTGGGGCGACCGCGACAGCTACTATCTCCAGAACTGGGCCTGGTTCGCGACGGCGCTGGAACGAGGCGCTCTCACGCCCTTCGCGAGGCTCGGCGATGCTCGAGCGCGAGGCGCAGGCCCATGAACAAGAGGCTGCTCACCCCAGCGAGAACCAGGGGCAGGGCAAGCCAGTGGGCGCGGAGCCAGGCCTGCAGGCGCGTCAAGTAGGAGATCTCCGCGAGGGTGCGGCGCTGGCCGAGCTGGAAAGCGAGCGGGCCTTCGGCCGCCAGGAAAGCCGTGTCGCCTCTCAAACGCTGGAGCACCGAGGGCTCGCCGAGGCCGCGCACGGCCGCGCGCAGCAGTGCCGGGGTCGGTGCGCGCAGCCGCAGGAAGTAGCGGCCGTCGCCCCGAGGGGACTCGAGCTCCTGGACGAACGGCAGCCGACCGAGCGCCTCGCCCCGCGGCAGGCGCTTCACGTCCGGCGCCGGGAGCAGGCCGGGGCCGTCCCCTGCCTCGAGCAGGATCGCGTCGCTGCCGCCGCTGGCGACAGCCTGTGGGAGCGTCGCGACTCGGAACAGGAACCGATCCGAGGGGAGCAGGCGGCCCAGCAGCACGGCGAGCTCGCACAGGGCCGGGACCGAGTCCTCGCTCCCGGACACGCCGACGACGGCCTCCGAGAGGTCCGCGCGCAGGCTGAAGGGGTAGAAGCCGTTCCGCAGCAGCGCCAGGTCCGGCAGCTCGACCACGTACTCCCGCGGCAGGTAGAGCGTGCTCTCGCCGCGCAGGGCCACGAACGGGCCGGTGGCACCGGACCGGCCGTTCCACGCGACCGTGACGAGGTTCTGGCGCTCGAGGGCGGAGGCCGGGATCGGGGCAGACAGCCTGAAGGTCCGTCCTCGGGCGTACTGCTCCATCGACGCCCGTCGCAGCAGCACGTCGTTCCAGTACACCTCGAGGTCGGCCTTCGGGTCGCTCGCGAGGCCGGGCAAGGTCTCGAAGACGAGCGTGACGCGGTGGCCGTAGGGCAGGAAGCGCGCGTCGGGGGGAGCCTCGAGGCGCACGCGCGCCGGCAGGTCCGCGGTCACCGCCAGCTCCGGGCGCGGGTCACCCGCTTCGTGCAGCGCGAAGCCGTTGGCCGGCGGCATGAAGCTCCGCCATTCGCGCGGCGCCGCCGAGCGCCGCTCCGGGGCCGCGGACACGAGCAGGAGCCGGCTGCCCTTCCGCCGCGGTCCGAAGAGCCCGAGCGCCGCCCGGCTCACCGCCGCTGGCTCCGTGCCGGTGATCACGAGGGCCGGCTCCTCGCTCGGGCCGGCCCGCGGCTCGAGCGCCACGATGCCGGTGCCCGCCCCGGCACTGGCCGCGCCCTCGAGCTCGCCGAGCTCGCGCAGCGCTGGCTGTTCGCGGGCCGTCCCGACCGCGAGCACCGGCGTCCGCGCCTCGCCGAACGAGCGAGCGAAGGCGAGCTGGACCTGCGCCGGAGCCACCCGCGACGCAAGCCCCGCCAGGCTTCGCGCCGTCGCCTCGAGCGTCTCCAGGCTCGGCCGCGTGGGCAGGAGGACGGTGAGACGGCGCGGCTCGTAGCTGCGCCTGCGAAGGAGCGGCTCGGGCAGGTCCGAGAGGCTGGGGACGACGCGCCGGCGCTCGAAGGGGACCGCGATCGAGGAGTCGGCGCTGACGACGGTCCAGGCGTCCTTGGCGGCGCCCGAGGTCGCGAACTGCTCCACGGAGATCGTGAGCTGGTTCTCCTCGCGGAGCATCAACGGGGGCAGCGGCACGACCAGCTCGGTCGGCGCGGCGTTGGCCGCCTCGAGCCGCACGCTCCGCAGCACGCCGTGGTTCAGCGACACGGCGAGGAACGAGCGCTCGCCGTCCAGGGCGGGGGAGTGCTCGAAGCGCAGGCGCAGCTCGCCGCCCGGCTGCGGCCGCCAGTCGAGCGGCCACTGGAACTCGACCAGGCGCGCGGCCCGGGCACCGGCGAGGCGCAGGTCGGCGAGGCCGAGGTGCTCGGAGAGGCGGATCTCGAGGCGCTCGGCCGCGGCGGACGGAAGGGCAGGCGCGCACAGCGCGAGCCATGCGACGCTGCGCCGCCGGAGCATGCCGAATCGTACCAAGGCATGCGAACATCGCCGGGTGCCTCCGCCGCCTCCGCGCGCCCTGGGGCGCTACGAGATCCTCGCGGAGATCGGCCGCGGCGCCACGACGGTCGCCTATCGCGCCCGCGATCCCGAGCTCGACCGCGTCGTCGTGGTGAAGGCGCTTCTTCTCCCGAAGGACGCCGAAGCGGAGCGGAGCGCATTCGAAGCACGCTTCCTCGAGGAGGCCCGTCGCGCCTCGCTCGTGTCGCACCCGGGCCTCGTGGCCACCCATGACTGCGGCAAGGACGAGGGGAGCGGGACACTGTTCGTGGTCCAGGAGCTGGTCGCCGGTCGCTCGCTCGCGCAGGCGCTCGTGCCCGGAGAGCCGCGCCCGTGGCGCGACGCCCTGGCGCTCGTCGGGCGCGTGGGCCAGGCCCTGCAGCAGGTCCACGCCGCCGGCCTCGTGCACCGCGACGTCCGACCCTCCAACATCCTGCTCCAGGACGGCGGAGGGCCGAAGCTCGCCGACTCGGGCGTGGCGCGCTACGAGAGCTCGCGGCTCACCCTCACGAACCTGCGCCAGGCGTTCGGCGAGCCGCTCTACAGCTCTCCTGAGGAGGCGGTGGGGGAGCGCGTCGACGCGCGCGCCGACGTCTTCGCGCTGGGGGCCGTGGCCTACCGCCTGCTGACCGGGCACGACGCCTTCGCAGCCGAGAGTCCCCAGAGGATCCTGGCCCGGGTCCTCCACGACCGCCCGCGGCCTCCTTCGGAGATCGTGCCGGGCCTGCCGGCGGGAGTCGACCAGGTGCTGGAGACGGCCCTCGCCAAGTCGCGCAAGGACCGCTACGCCGACGCGAACGCGTTCTGCGACGACGTCGGCGATCTCCTGGCCGGCCGCCCGCCGCGGCACGCGAGGACCGGCGCCGCTCGGCCGGACACTGCGCGCTTCCTGGCAGACGCGTCCGCCGAGGTCGAGCCGGGCCAGGGGACGGCCACGGGCTCCGTCCGTGTGCGGCGCCGCGCCGTCGTCCGCGTGGGCGTCGGCCTCGGCGCGCTGGCGCTGGTCGCCGGCCTCGAGCTGCTGCGGCGGGAGGTGGAGGCGCCCGTCGCGGCGCCGGCCGGGCGCCCGACGCTGGAGCTGGAGAGCCGCGAGGAGCCGCGGCCGCTCTCGGACATCTCGGAGCTTCCGTCGATCGAGGAGCCCAAGCCGGTCGCGCGACTCGCGATCGACTTCAAGCACACCCTCGAGAGGGGGACCCTGGTCGTGAGCGTCGACGGGACGCCGGTGCTGGAGCGCCGCGTGACGGGCGCGGTGAAGAAGTCTCTGCTCGGGATCAAGCTGCGCGAGGGCCGCTTGCGCCAGGTCGTCGAAGTCGCGCCGGGCCCGCACGAGATCTCGGTGCGGGTGTCCTGGGGCGACGACCGGCGCGCCGACACGATCGCCGGCAGCTTCGCCGCAGGCGCGACCCGGAGGCTCTCGGCCAGACTCGCCCGCCTCGGGAAGTCGCTGTCCCTGGAGTGGGAGTAGGCCCGAGCTAGATTGGCAGGCGCAGGATCGCCGTGCAGCCGGGGCCCGGCTTCCGGTTCTCGAGGGCGAGCACGCCGCCGTGGGCCTCGGCGATCTGCTGCGCGAAGACGAGGCCGATGCCCGAGCCGCCGGGCTTGGTGGTGAAGAACGGCACGAACAGGTTGGCCTTCGGCGGAAGGCCCGGCCCGTCGTCATCGATCCGGACCTCGACCTGGCGCCCGCCGGGGACGAGCCGCCAGGCGGCGCGCACGCCGCCGCGCGTCTCGACGGCGGCGTCGGCGGCGTTGCGGAACAGGTTGATGAGGAGCTGCTCGAGCTGGTCGGCGTCGGCCCGCGCCTTGATCTCGGGACCGGGCCCGACGCCCACCGCGATCCGCGTCTCGAGGGACGCGGCGCGGCGGACCAGCGCGCCAATGTCCACGGGAGCGAGGCTCGGTGCCGGCAGCCGGGCCAGCCGCGCGTAGGCCTCCATGAATCGCGACAGCGACTCGGCCCGGGCCGCGATCACCGAGAGCCCGCGCCGCATGTCCTCGTCGGCATCGGCGGGCCGCGGCTCACGGGAGAGCGTGGCCTCCAGGCTCCCTGCGATGGACTTGATCGGCGCCAGGGAGTTGTTGAGCTCGTGCCCGATCACGCGGATCAGCCGCTGCCAGGCCTGCCGCTCCTCGTCGCGGAGCGCGCGGCTCACGTCCGCCAGCACCAGGAGCTGATGCGGCTTGCCCCCCTGGCGGAAGCTCGAATGCCGCGCCTCGAACCGCCCCATCGCCCCGGGGAAGATCATCTCGAGCACCTTGGGGCCCGCCGCGTGCAGGGCGCCGTCGAGGCCCAGCTCGGTCGCCGCGCGGCCGAGGAGCTGCTCCGCCGGCCGGGCCAGGATCCGCTCGGCGGCGCGGTTGACGAGGCGCAGCCGCTCCTCCTCGTCGAACGTGAAGACCGCCACGTCGATCTCCTCGGCGACCTTGCGCAGGAGCGCCGTGGCCTCGAGGGCGCCGAGGCGCTGCTCGCGGAGCGTCACGGCGAGGGCGTTGAACTCGGCCATCGCCTGGCTCAGGGCGTCGTCGCCCTTCGTCCGCCGCGCCCGGAAGGAGTAGTCCTCCTCGCGGAGCGCGGCGAGGAGGTTCGACAGCGTGCGCAGGGGATGAATGACGTCGGACTGCGCGGTGAACGCGAAGCCGAGCCACAGCAGGATCACGAAACCGCCGAGGGTGAAGACCACCTTGGCCTCGTAGCCTCCCAGGCGAAGCAGCAGGGCGGTCGCGAGGATTCCCGGCAGCCCGGCCAGCAGGGCCATGAGGAGCACCCGGCGCTCGTGGGTGAGGCGGCGCCTCACAGGCCGTAGCGCTGCAGTCGTCGGTACAGGGCGCTTCGGGACAGCCCCAGGGCCTCGGCGGCGCGGCTGACGTTGCCGTCGAAGCGGGAGAGCGCCTTCTTGATGAGGAAGGCCTCCACTTCCTCGAGGCTCATCTCCTCGAGACGCGACGCTGCCTCGGCCGCCCTGAGCGCCAGGTCCACCGCCCGCACGGTGTTGGCGCGGGTCATGAGCACCGCGCGCTCGATGGCGTGGTCCAGCTCGCGGACGTTGCCCGGCCACGGGTGTTCCTCGAGGGCCCGCCGGGCGGCGGCGTCGAAGCCCGTGACCGCCTTGCGGTAGCGCTGCGCGTGCTGCCTCAGGAAATGCTGGGCCAGGGGCTCGATGTCCTCGCGCCTCTCCCTGAGGGGCGGCACGCGGATCTCGATGGTGTTGATGCGGAACAGCAGGTCCTGCCGGAAGCGGCCGGCGGCCTGCTCCTGGTGCAGGTCCGCGTTCGTGGCCGAGAGGATGCGCACGTCGGCCTTGCGCGTGCGCGAGGAGCCGACGCGCTCGAAGTCGCCGGTCTCGAGCACCCGGAGCAGCTTCGGCTGCAGGTTCAAGGGGACGTTCGCGATCTCGTCGAGGAACAGCGTGCCGCCGTCGGCCAGCTCGAACCGCCCCACGCGGTCGGTCTTGGCGTCGGTGAAGGCGCCCTTGACGTGGCCGAAGAGCTCGCTCTCGAACAGGCCTTCGGAGAGCCCGCCGGCGTTCACGGTCACGAGCGCCTTCCCGGCGCGCAGCGACGCGCCATGGAGCGCTTGCGCCACCGTGCCCTTGCCCGATCCGTTCTCGCCGGTGATCAGCACGTTCGCGTCGGAAGGGCCGACGCGCTCGATCATCTCGAGGACCGGCCGCATGGCCGCCGAATGGGCGATGAGTCGCGACCCGCCGTCGCCCCGCAGCGCGCGGTTCTCGGCCTCGAGGCGCTTCTCCCGGCGCAGCGCCCGCGCCAGCTCCACCTGGGTCTTGAGGATCGCGAGGAGCCGCGCGTTCTCCCACGGCTTCTGGACGAAGTCGCGAGCGCCGCGGCGCATCGCCTCGACGGCCACGTCCACGCTGCCCCAGGCGGTCATCACCACCACCGGCAGCGTCGCGTCGAGGGCCTGGAGCTTCGCCAGCAGGTCGAGGCCCTCGCGGCCCGAGGTCGTGTCGCGGGCGTAGTTGAGGTCCACGAGGGCGGCGTCGTAGTCGCGCTGCTCGGCGGCCTCCATGACCTGGGCCGGAGAGGCGGCGGTGTCGATCTGGAAGCCCTCGCCCTTCAGCAGGAGGCGCAGCGCCTCGAGCACGTCGGGCTGGTCGTCGGCGACGAGGACGCGGGCGGCGCTCATGGCCGAGGGCAGTATAGCGGCGCCGGCCGCCTACTCACGGCGCCGCGCGGCCGACGTCGCATCGGCACGCGGGTGGAAGGACACGCTAGCTCACCACCCACCCGTCGCGCAGCTTCACGACCCGGTTGCCGTAGGACGCGTTCGTCTCGGAGTGCGTGACCTGGACGATGGTGGTGCCGGCCTCGTTCAGCTTGCGGAACAGCTCCATGATCTCCCGCCCCTGGTCGGAGTGCAGGTTGCCGGTCGGCTCGTCGGCCAGGATCACCCTGGGCTTCGCGATCAGCGCCCGGGCGACGCCCACGAGCTGCTGCTGGCCGCCCGAGAGCTGGTTCGGATAGAGGTCCTTCTTGCCGACGATCCCGAAGCGGTCGAGGGTGTCTGCGACCAGGGCCTGGCGCTCGGACTTCTTGACGTCGCGGTAGGAGAGCGGGATCTCGAGGTTCTCGTAGACCGTGAGGTCGTCGAGCAGATGGTAGCTCTGGAACACGAAGCCGATCGACTTGCGCTGCAGGTCGAGGCGCGCCTTGGGCTTCAGCTCGTGGACGGCGCTGTCGCCGAAGTAGTACTCGCCGGCGAACGCCGAGTCGTGCATGCCGAGGATGTGGAGCAGCGTCGACTTGCCCGCCCCCGACGGGCCCATGATGGAGACGAAGTCGCCCTCCTTCACGGCGAGGTCGACGCGGCGCAGCACGTAGGTGCGCTGGCCTCCCTGCTCGTGCCATCGATCCACGCTGCGCAGCTCGATCATGCCCACATCCTGACACCAAGGGTCGTGCCAGCCCGGCGGCCGCGAGCAACTCACGACGCGCTCGGAGCTTGGTCGACCGAGCCGCGCTCGACCGCCCTTCGCAGGTGTCCGATTTTGGGACGGCCGTTTTCGGTCACGGACACGTGGCGAGGCGCAAGGATCGGCGCGCCTGTGAGTTGCGGGTGTAAGCTGGCCGCCAGCGCGGGCAGGCTCGCCCCGTCCTGGGCGAGAATCACGGCCTCGCTGCATTAGGGTTCAGGAGATGGCACCGGCCGGGGACGCCTCGCCCGAGAGGAGCATCCTGCGCGCCCGAGCGCGGGGGGAGGTGTCGGCCGATAGCTCCTTCGAGGAGCTGTACCAGCTCTACGGGCCCACGGTTCGCGGGTGGCTGCGGGTCCGGGTGCCCGGCCCCGCCGCCGACGACCTGATGCAGGACGTGTGGCTGATCTTCCACGGGCGCTGGCGGCGCTGGGAGTTCCGGCCCGAGATGGAGGCGGAGGCGGCGCGGCCCGTGTTGAGCTTCCTGTTCCGGACCTGCCACTTCGTCCTGCGCGGACATCGGCGGCGCTCGGGGCGGGAGGAGAGCGTCGAAGGTGTCGAGGCCGTGGACGAGGGCGGCGCCGAGCGGCTGATGCGTGAGGTGGAGGGCGGCCGGGCCCTGGGCCTGGCGCGCCGGCTGTGCCCCGAGGAGGAGCTGGATGTGCTCCTGCCCAAGCTCGCCGGCGTCCCGGCCCGTGAGATCGCGCGCACCCTTGCCATCAGCGAGCCCGTCGTCGACCACCGCTTCCGCAACGCGCTCGCCAGGATCCGCAAGAGCCTGGGCCGGGCGCCGAAGGGGGGCAAGCGTGGCCACTGACCGCGTCCTCCTGAAGGGCCTGACAGCGGAGTGGGCTGCGCTCGAGGACCGCCTCGCTCGGGACCTGCCTTCGTGGCGTCCCGCCGCCGGCCCCCCGCTGCCCGTGAGTCCGGTCGCCCTCTTCGCACAGCTCGAGGAGGTCCTCGACGCGTTCGGCTCGATCAAGGAGGCCGCCTCTCGTCATGCCGGCCGCTACGTGACCTCCGCCTGGACGCTGAAGGACCTCCTCGGCCACCTCGCGTCCTGGGCGACCGAGTTCCGCCACGAGGTACAGACCGTCGCGGGCGGCGCCGGCTTCGACTACGCGATCCCGTTCGCCCTCAACGTCATCGGCCCGAACGAGTGGAACGCCCGCGCCGCCGAGCGGCAGCGCCCCGTGCCGCTCCCGGACATCCTCGAGCAGTTCGAGCGCGAGACGCGCCGGCTGCAGGAGCTGGTGCTCGAGCTGCCGCCGCCGGCGCTGTACGGCGAGGCCGAGTTCCCGCTGGCGCCGTCAGGCGACCCGCGCCAGCGCTTCCGTGGCTCGATCGCCATGATCGTGCTCGGCAAGTGCGTGCACGATCTCTACCACCTGGGCAACATCCGCGATTTCCTGAGGAGGCTCGAGCGATGAAGTCAGCCATGACGGCGCTGGTCCTGGCGTTGGCGCTCTCCGCCGCGGCGGGGGAACCGATGCCGGAGATGACGACCTACTACTTCGGCATGCTGAAGCGCGGGCCGAAGTGGTCCCCCGAGGAGACGCCGGAGCGCGCGGAGCTCCAGAAGCAGCACCTCGCCCACATGGCGAGGATGCACAAGGAGGGCCGGCTCCTGATCGCGGGCCCGCTGCTGGACGACGGCACGATCAGGGGCCTGGTCGTCTACAAGGCCGCATCGATCGACGAGGCGCGCGCCTTCGCCGAGGCCGACCCCGCCGTGAAGGCCGGGCGCCTCGCAGTCGAGATGCATCCCTGGATGGTGCAGAAGGGCATACTGCCCGAGCCCGCGGAGAAGAGGAGCGAGCAATGAAGAGCCTGGTCGTCGGGTCCGTCGTCGCCGCCGTCGCGATGTTCTTCTGGGGGTTCCTGGTCTGGGGCGTCTCGCCGTTCCCCTACCAGGTGCTGAAGCCTGTCGCCGACGTTCCCGCGCTGCAGCAGGCGCTGAAGGCGACGCTGCCGGAGACGGGCGTGTATCTCTTCCCGCACCCGTCCCAGGGCCCCGAAGAGGAGCTGCAGAAGAAGGTCTCCGAGGGCGCGTTCGGCCGCGTCGTCTTCGTGCGCGAGGGCGCCACGATGGGGGGCGCGACCTTCGGCTTGGGCTACCTGCACAACTTGGTCACGGCCCTGCTCCTGGCGCTGCTGGTCCGCCAAGCGGGCGGCGTCACCTACGGAGCGCGCCTCGGCACCGTGGTTCTCGCCGGGCTCGCAGGGGCGATCTACTCGAACCTCGGCAAGCCGATCTGGTACTTCGATCCGTGGGGCGCCCACGTCCTCGACTTCGCCTACGACCTGTCGAGCTACGTCGTGGCCGGTCTGGTGCTTGCGAAGCTCGTGAAGCCCGAGGGACGCTAGAACACTGCTCTCCGCGGAGCACGACCGCCGGTTCGACGCGCGCCGCCCGCCCGGCGGGAAGCGCCGCCGCCAGGAGCGCCGTGAGGAACAGCCCGAGGATCACCGCTCCCACCCGCTCGACGGCTCCTTCAGATCGAACTGGGCGAAGTCCTGATCGCGAAGGACGGGTCGGAGTTCCGTGTGGAGTCTGCTCCCACGAGCGCGCCCGCGATATGGCACTGTCCGAGGCGCGCCTCGGGGATCTGGAGCGCCAGCGCGTGCCGGACACGGGAGCGATGAGAATGGGGCGCGGAAGAAGAAGCAGGGGGCTCACCCCTGCTTTTCCTCCGAGCAGCGCAAACGATTCCGCGGCGTCCGAGGCCCGAGAGCGGTGTGCAAATGCTCAGTGCGTGGGCGTTAGTGCGTTGCCGCTGAGCAGCGAGGAGCGGTCCGCGGTGTCGATGAACGGAAGAAAGCACGGTATAACCCCCACCCGACCCTCGCCATTTGACGTAGCGCATCGGACGGATTGTTTCTGGCACTGCTTCTGCTGGCGAAGGCTCCGCGAATCCAAGGAGGAACAGATGCGATCCAGTGGCTATCAGAGGCATCATCGGGTTGGTGGGCTTGCCATGAGGATGCGGGCAACCATGCACGTCTTGTCGTTGTCCGTTCTCTTTGGCGCAGCGGTCGCCTGTGGTGGTGGTGACGCTGGCCCCACGAGGACTGAGACCTATACCGGGACGCTCGGCGTCTTTAAGGAAATCCTCCTCGGGGGTTTTAGCGGCGACGTGGACGCCACGTTGACGTGGACTGTTCCGGCGCAGGGAACGCATCCAATGGCAAGGCTCTCCTTCGCCATTGTTTCGCTCTCGAGTGGTTCAGTTCAGGCGAGAAGCGCGCCTTCGGCAACGCCACCAATCACCCTCAGGGGAGGCAGCGGAAGTAGCCACGTTCTGGTGGATTGCCTCAATTGTGGCGAGGTGATCGCGCGGGTCCCGTATACGTTGACACTGACAGGACGGTAACCAACCCTGCACCTCACGCCAGAGCGGCCTCGAGACGCGGCCGCTCACGGCCGAGGAGGAGGGACGGCTCCTCGACGAGGCGGGAGCCGGACCGTCGCGCGGGGAAACCGGCTGCATGGCCTTGCGGCCGCTGCTGCGGTGCGCCGCAGCTACTCGCGCGGCCGGTGGACCCAGGGGAGCGCGAGACCGATCGGGCCGTTTCGCTTCAGCCGGCTGATGATGGCAGGGCGGTTACATCGCGAACATGTTCATGGTGAATGCCAGCTTCCACCTGTCGCCATCCCTGACATAAACCGAATTGCCGTGCACTGCCGGGACTCTCTCGCCGTAGCAGGTGCCTTCAGCCGTACCCTTGTGCATCAGCAGCTTGACCGTTGGCGAGAGAGCAGTGACGACTCCGTCCGTCACGCCGACGCTCTCCACCTGGCATATGGCGCCGGCCCAGGCTCTTATCGTGTCTGCCTTGTTGGCGTACGAGTTTCCGAAGATGTCGATGAACGACAGGCCACTCGCCGTCAGGTCTTCGAGTCTCTCGGCGTCGTGTGCCTTCCAGGCTTCCCATACGGCCTTCTCGGCCGCCAACAAGGCGTCGGTGTTCAGATCGGCGGTCCGGGCCTCAGCCTTCTCGGCCGGTTTTGCAGGCGGCGCGGGCAGGGCTCGTGGCGAATCCTTGGGATCGATGATCGGGTTCTCGCCGTGGAAGGCGGCCTGCCATTCGTGACCGCTGCGAACCCAGACCGTCGCCGCTCGGGTCGGACTCGGGATCTTCGTCGGTGTCCCATCCGGCCCGGTACACGTTCCCTCCCAGGTGCTCCGATAGCTCAACACGTATGTGTCAGCGTCGATCCTCGCCATCCAATGCTCATCGAGGCTCCATGTCTCCACATCGCACTCGAGGCCGGCGACCATCTTCACGACTGCGGGCTTGTCCATTCGCTGCCCGCCTTCGCGCATGACGAACTTCTCGCTCAACAAGCCCGCGAAGGACTTCGAATCACCCTTGACAAAGGCTTCGTTCGCCTGCTTGTCCAGCGCCATGAGCGCGTTGATGGTCGGTGCCTCGGCGGCGGGCCTAGGGGCATTCGTATTCGCCGGCTTGGCGTTTCCTGGGGCGGGATTGTCCCGGCCGTCGCATCCGCTCACGGTAACGAAGGCCGCGGCGATCAACGCCGGAGTCAGCAGACTCATCCGATTCATGATCCCTCCTGACGCTGCGAGCCCGCGCTGCGCGGAGGCGCAGCGTCCATGCGAGCCTCCTTCGCCGCCCGTCACCTTCATGCGATTGTTGGGCGGCTTCTCAGGAAGCCTTGAGAAGGGACGCCCGGACAGCGGCTGGCATTTAATTGGCTACGAATCGATCTGCTGAGAACAGGTAATCCTCACCGGTGCTTTTATTGAAGCGCCTCGTCCCAAGTAGGTAGTCACGGGGCCGGCAGGATGCGAAATCGCTTGCGCCCGCCGATGCGGTAGGTCTCGAAGTCGGCGTGGTCGATCGTGAAGATCGTAGAGAGGGACTCTCGTTCCGCGATGTGGACGAGGGTGGCGTCGGCGAAGTCCATGGGCCGATCGCGGTAGCGCCGAATCAAGGCCACGAGGTTCGGCAGGTCCTGGTCGGAAAGCGGCGCTAGCGACAAGGCACCTGACCGAACGAACTCGCAAGCGACTTCGGTCGCTCGCCGGTGGTCTCCCACGAGGTGAAAGAGCTCGGTCAGGACGGCAGTGGAAGTGATGAGCGGCAGCTGCAGCTCGGCGAAAGCGGCGCGGCAACGCTCGTGCCATCGGTCGGAACGATCCAGATAGGCGAGCAGCGCTCCGGTGTCGGCCAGCGCCTTACCGAGCACGGGCGGCGCGCCGCACCCTGGCCCGGACCAGCTCCCGCGACCTTTCGGCCCGTCTGGAATTGCCACCGGCGATCCGGCCGGAGAAGGGCGCTGCCTTCAGGTGGAGGCGACGCTGGCGCTCGAGCTCGCTGCCGCGTCGACGGCGTGCCCCGCCGAGGTGTTGCTCCACGATCTCGTCGAGGAGCTCGGCGACGCTGCGTCGTTCGGCCCGCGCGGCTTCCTCGAGGCTCGCCTTCAAGGCCGGCGCTACGCGCCAAGTGTAGACCTCGCTCTTGCGTGCCATGCATTACAGAGTAATGCAAGCGCTTGCTTCCGTCAACCGTTGCCCCTGGGGAGCCCGCAACTCGGCCCGGGCCGCGACCGTATGATCGCGCCAGCCTCCTTCATTCAG
>DASSJI010000139.1:0-3248 GCA_035691285.1 Vicinamibacteria bacterium
GCTTCCGCGAGCGCCTCCGCCGTCACCGGCTTCGCCAGGAACGCGTCGAACCCGGCGGCGCCCGCCTTCGCCCGGTGCTCGTCCGAGCTATAGCCGCTCACGGCGATCAGTCGAAGGGGGCGACCCACCGCGCGCACTTGACGCGCGACTTCGTAGCCGTCGAGTCCCGGTAGGCCGAGGTCGACCAGCGCGACATCGACGTCCAGTCGCCGCGCCGCCTCCAGCCCACTCGGGCCGTCGGACGCCTCGTGAACCTCGTGGCCCGCGCCTTCCAGGAGGAGCTTGAGCACGGCGCGCGCATCGGCGTTGTCCTCCACGATGAGGACCCGGCGAGGGCAGGACGCGCGCGGCGGATACCCGGTCGCCTCGTCCACGGGGGGCGCCGCGCACGCGGCCAGCCACACGGTGAAGGTGCTGCCGCGCCCTGGCCCGTCGCTGCTCGCCTCGATCCGCCCCCCGTGCAGCTCGACCAGCCGCCGCACCAGGGTGAGCCCGAGGCCCAGGCCTCCCAGCCGGCGGTCAGCCGTGCGCTGCCCCTGGACGAACAGGTCGAAGACATGAGGCAACAGCGCGGGCGGGATGCCGTGGCCCTCGTCGCTCACGCGGAGCATCGCCTCCGAGCCCTCGCGTCTCACGACGATGGTGATCCGGCGGTCGGGGGGTGTGTACTTGAGGGCATTGGTGACGAGATTGCTCACGATCTGCTCGAGGCGCGTCTCGTCTGCCTCCACCCACGCCGGCTGCACGTCCCGCGCGACGGTTCGGCCGCGAAGCTGCGCCGCCAAGCCCACCAGCGAGCGCTCCACGGCCTCCGCCAGATCGAGGGGGCGGCAGTCGAGGTGGATCTGGCCCGTCGTCATGCGCGCCACATCCAGGAGGTCGTCCACGATCCGGGTCAGGTGGCCGATCTGCCGCCGCATGATCAGCCGTACTCCGGCGCCGCGGTCGTCGGGCGGCGACGTCTGATCGAGCACGGCGGCAGCGTTGGCGATGGCGGCCAGGGGGTTGCGAAGCTCATGGCCGAGCATGGCGAGAAATTCATCCTTCGCGCGATTCGTCCGCTCCGCTTCCGCCCGCGCCACCTCGGCAATGGCGAGCAGGCGGATCCGGTCTGCCTCCGCCTTCTCGCGCTGGTGCCGCTCCTCGCGCAGCCGGGCATCGACCGTGGCATGGGCGGCCTGCAGCGCGTAGATCTCCTGGATGCGCGACCCCGCGAGTGGCGGCGGCGTCTCGCCGCCCAGGCCCAGGCGCTCGGCGGCCTGGACCGACCGCCCGATCGCCCCGCTGAGGCGCCCGCTCCAGACCAGGACCGCCCCCAGGCTCAGGCCGAATGCCACGAGGCCCGCGAGGAGCACCCAGAGCAACGAGCGGCGCAGGGCCGAGTCCATGGGCTCGGCCGGGACCCCGATGGCGACGCGCCATCCACCGCTGGTGGGCATCCAGCTGGTGTAGACGGGATCGCCTTCGAGCGTGACCTGTCGGGCGAACCCGGCTGGCGCTTTCCCCAGCAGGGCGCTGAACTCCGGGGTCGGGCTCCCTCCGACATGGCGCTCCTGGTCGCGCGACCTGGCGACGAAGCGCAACCGGGAGTCGAGGATGCCGGCCGCGCCCCCGCCGCGCCCCCCGCCGGCCGTCAAGAGGACGTCGGCGAACCGGTTGAGCCGCAGACACGCGGCCAGGATGTATACCAGGCGCTCATCGCGCAGCACGGGCACCGCGACCTCCACCACGGGCTCCCGCGAGAGGTCCGTGAACACGTCGGACACGGCCGGCGCCCGCAATGCCATGACCCGCGCGATGTGCGACTCGTCCGCCCCGTGCCGCAGCGGCGTGCCGAGCGGCACGCGTGTATCGCTCAGCTGGAGGCCCTGCGGCGACATCAGGATGATGGCCGCCCAGGCCGGCTGGGACACGAGCAGGCGCTGGTGCTGCGCGTGAATCTCGGGCAGGCTCCGCGAGGTCAGGTCCGGGGCGTCCGCGATGGCGCGCAGGGTGCGGATGCTGCTGCCGATCTCGCGATCGACTGCCACCGCCAGCGCCGCGCTCGCTTGTCGGAGCGCCTCGCCCACCTCCTCCACCTGCTGGCGCCAGAGGGCTCGGACCACGAAGCCGCTGAAGATCACGGCCGGCAGCAGCGACAGGGCCACCAGGGCGACCACCGAGGAGCGGAGCCGAAAGCGCGCGTGCACCGCGTTCGCCCTCACCGTGCGCCTGGCGCCGGCCCCGACCGTGGAGTCGCCCGCCGGAACACGCGGTAACTATAGCACGCGACGGCATGCCCAAGGCCGGCGCGGGGCTCGTCCTGACTGGCACGTCGCGTGCTGCTCCACGGCCAGGAGATTGCTCTGCGATGCAGCAGCCAGCGTCCGTGTCGCGGCGGCGAGGGGGCGTCCTCGCGCCGACGGTGCCCGGGGCGGCGCGCCCACATCCGGGGCGGACTGCAGCGCGCATCCTGAAGCAGGCCCTCGCCGGCTGGATCGAGCACAACGCGCCTCGCCTCGGGGCCGCCCTCGCCTACTACACGGCCTTTTCCCTGGGGCCGCTCCTCGTGATCGCCATCGCCGTGGCCGGCTTCGCCTTCGGCGAGGACGCCGCCCGCAGGCAGATCGTCGGGCAAGTGGCCGATCTCATCGGCCACGAGGGCGCCTCTGCCCTCGAGCGCATGGTCGAGAGCGCGGGCGAGCAGAAGCGCGGCGGAATCGTCGCCACGCTGCTCGGGGCCGTCGTCCTCCTCTTCGGGGCTTCGGGCGTCTTCGCCGAACTCCAGGACTCGCTCAACACCGTGTGGGGTGTGAAGCCGCGCCCCGGGCGCGGTCTCCTCGGCATGATCGCCGACCGCTTCCTGTCCTTCGTCATGGTCCTCGGGGTGGCATTCCTGCTCCTCGTGTCTCTTCTGGTCAGCGCCGCCCTCGCGGCCCTGGGAACGCTCGGCGCCAGCCTCCTCAGCGAGAGCGTGCTCCAGGCCGTCAGCACGGCCCTGTCCTTCGCCGTGATCACTGCCCTCTTCGCGGCCATCTTCAAGGTCGTGCCCGACGTCGAGGTCAGGTGGCGCGACGTGTGGCTCGGGGCCGCCGTCACCTCGCTTCTCTTCTCGCTGGGGAAGCTGGCCATCGGCCTCTATCTGGGCAAGGCCGCGGTGGCGTCGGCGTTCGGCGCCGCCGGCTCGCTCGTGGTCATCCTGGTGTGGGTGTACTACTCGGCTCAGATCGTCTTCTTCGGGGCCGAGCTCACCAAGGCGTACGCCGAGC
>DASSJI010000140.1:0-7262 GCA_035691285.1 Vicinamibacteria bacterium
GCGCCGCGGAGCGCGGGGCTCGGCCAACCGGGTGCAGTTGGCGATCCGGTTCAACATTCCCGGCTGACGGCCGATTCTCCGTTGCACAGGACGACCAAGTGCGCTATAGGCGTCGATGTGGTCGGTCGGTGGTCTGGGGACGCGAAGTACCAGGCGCTGCTGGCCGTGGCGCAGGCGGCGAACTCGCAGCGCGACCTGTCGGGCGTGCTGCAGGCGGTGACGGGCGCGCTCGAGGGGCTCGTGTCGGTCGATGGGCTCGGGGTCTTCACCTACGAAGGCGACAGGGCCCGGATCCGCGCGATCTACTACCGCGCGGTTCCACGCCGGGCGGGCGAGAGCCAGGAGGCGTACCTCCGACGGTTCTCGGAAGCGGCTGGCGGCGTGGAGGGCACGCACGTGGCCAGGGTGCGCGACGCCATCGAGCGGGATCGGCGGACGCTGGTGTTCGACGACGTCCAGAGCAATCCAAGGCTGGATGGGACCGCGCCGCAGCGCGCCGGTGTGGAGTGCGTGGTCGTCGTGCCGCTGACGATGGGCGAGGCGTTCGTCGCCGGGCTGACGTTCGCTCGCATGACGCGGTCGCCCTTCTCTCCCGACGAGGTGAAGGTCCTCGAGGACGTGGCCCGCCCGGTCGCCACGGCGGTCGCGAACGCGCTCCATATCGAGGAGCTCCAGAGGCTGCGGTCCCAGCTCGAGGACGAGAACATCGCCCTGCAGGAGGAGATCGCCGCGACCGCGGCCGTCGGCGGGATCATCGGGGCGTCGCCGGGGCTGCGGGAGGTGCTGGAGCGCGTCTCGCGGGTGGCGCCCACCGACTCGACGGTGCTGATCAGCGGCGAGACCGGGACGGGGAAGGAGCTGATCGCCCGCGCGATCCACGCGGCATCGCGGCGGGCCAGGCGCGCCCTGGTGAAGGTCAGCTGCGCCGCGCTCCCGGAGGGTCTCATTGCCTCGGAGCTGTTCGGCCACGAGAAGGGAGCCTTCACGGGGGCCCTGGAGCGCCGCCGCGGCCGATTCGAGCTGGCCGTGGGGGGCACGATCCTCCTCGACGAGGTGGGCGAGTTGTCGGGGCCGGTCCAGGTCGCGCTGCTGCGCGTGCTACAGGAGCGTGAGTTCGAGCGCGTCGGCGGCAGCGACACGCTGCGCACGGATGCGCGCATCGTGGCGGCCACGAACCGGAATCTGGAGGAAGCGGTCCGCGAGGGGAGGTTTCGCTCCGACCTCTTCTTCCGGCTCAACGTGTTCCCGATCCGCGTGCCGCCGCTGCGGGAGCGGGCCGAGGACATACCGCTCCTCGCCGAGTACTGGGCGAGCCGGTTCACGCGCAGGATCGGCAAGACGGTCCACGGGATCTCCAACTCGGCCATGGACGTGCTCACCGCGTATCACTGGCCCGGCAACATCCGCGAGCTGCAGAACGCCGTCGAGCGCGCGGTGATCCTGGCTCGGGGTGCGGTCCTCGAGCTCTGCGACTTCGAGCTGCCTGCCCTCGCATCGCGGTCAGCTCCGCCTGCCCGTCGCGGTTTCGTCGACGAGCGCGATCAGATCGAACAAGCCCTGTCCGCTTGCCATGGCCGGGTCTACGGCATGGGAGGCGCGGCGGAAACGCTCGGCGTCCCGCCCAGCACGCTCGAATCGCGAATCCGTCGCCTGGGGATCGACAAGCTCTCGTTCCGCCCTCGGCGCCCAGCCGTAAGGAACCCTCTGTAGCCGCCCGCGGAGCGACTCGATGACCTGCACCCGCGCGCGCGCCTGAGGCGGCCGAAGGCCCGCGCAGGGTCTACTTGTCGCTCAGGTAGGCGACTCCGGGCAGCTCCCTGCCCTCGAGGAACTCGAGGGAGGCGCCGCCGCCGGTGGAGACGTGGGTGACCTTGTCGGCGAGGCCGTTCTTCTCGATGGCCGCGACCGAGTCGCCGCCACCCACGACCGTGATGGCGCCTTGCGCGGTGGCGTCCGCCAGGGCCTGCGCGATCGCCAGCGTGCCCTTCGCCGTCTCGGGGATCTCGAAGACGCCCATCGGTCCGTTCCAGACGATCGTCTGCGCCCCCTTCACGATCTCCGCGAACTTCGCCCGGGTCACCTCGCCGATGTCGACGCCAACGTCATTCGGGCCGGTCCTGTCCCACGACACCGTCCTCAGGGCGCCGATCTTGCGGGCGTCGAAGTCGAAGACGCCGGTCACCACCGTGTCCACGGGCAGGACGAGCTTGCCGCCGGCCCTGGCCAGGAGGGCCCTCGCCATCTCCACCCGGTCGTCCTCGACGAGGGACCCGCCGATCTCCTTCCCCTGTGCCTTGTAGAAGGTGAAGGCCATCCCTCCGCCGATGAGCAGCTTGTCCACCTTGGGCAGCAGCGACTCGACGACGTCGATCTTGCCCGAGACCTTCGCCCCACCGATGATGGCCACGAAGGGCCGCCTCGGGTTGTTGACGGCGTCGCCCAGGAAGTCCAGCTCCTTCTTCATGAGGTAGCCAGCGGCGCGCTTCGCGAGGCAGACGCCGGTGATCGAGCTGTGGGCTCGGTGCGCGGTGCCGAACGCGTCGTTGACGTAGACGTCTCCCAGCCGAGTGAGGGAGGCGCGGAAGGCCTTCACCGCCTCGGGGTCGGCCTTGACCGACGTTCCATCCTCTCTCTTGACCTTGCCCTCCTCCTCGATGTGGAAGCGCAGGTTCTCGAGCAGCGCCACCGCGCCCGGCTTCAGGGCGGCGCAGGCCTTTTCCACCTCGGGCCCGACGCAGTCGTCGAGGAACACGACCGGCTTGCCGAGGAGCCCCGCGAGCCTGTCCCTCACGGGCTTCAGCGAGTACTTGGGGTTCCGCTGCCCGTCCGGACGGCCGAGGTGGCTCATGAGCACGAGGCTCGCGCCGTTGCCGAGTACGTGCTGGATGGAGGGTAGTGAGGCGCGCAGACGCTTGTCGTTCTCCACCTTGCCGTCCTTCACCGGCACGTTGAAGTCGACGCGCATGATCACGCGCTTGCCCCGCAGGTCGAGGTCCTCGATGAAGAGCTTGGCCATGGTCCTTGTCTCCGTCTTCGTCGGGTGGTGCGACCTACCTCGCGCCGTCCATCTTCGCCATGTAGCGGAGCAGGTCCACGCAGCGGTGCGAGTAGCCCCACTCGTTGTCGTACCAGGACACGACCTTGAAGAACCGCTTCTCGCCCTTCAGGTTGTTCTGGAGCGTGGCGAGCGAGTCGTAGATCGAGGAGCGGGGGTCGTGGACGAAGTCGCTGGAGACGAGCTCCTCGTCGCAGTAGCCGAGGATGTCCTTGAGGTAGGTCTCGCTTGCCGTCTTCATCAGGCCGTCGATCTCCTGGATCGAGGTGTCCCTGGCCGAGCGGAAGGTCAGGTCGACGACCGAGACATTCGGCGTTGGGACGCGGAAGGACATGCCGGTGAGCTTGCCCTTGGTCGCGGGGAGCACCTCGCCCACCGCCTTGGCCGCGCCGGTCGTGGACGGGATGATGTTGATCGCCGCCGCGCGCCCGCCGCGCCAGTCCTTCTTCGAGGGGCCGTCCACGGTCTTCTGCGTCGCGGTGTAGCTGTGGATGGTGGTCATCAGGCCCGTCTCGATGCCGACGCCCTCCTTCAGGAGCACGTGCACGAGCGGGGCCAGGCAGTTCGTCGTGCACGAGGCGTTCGAGACCACGTGGTGCTGGGTCGGGTCGTACTCGCTCTCGTTCACGCCCATCAGCAAGGTCTTCACCCCGCCCTTGCCGGGGGCCGAGATGATGACTTTCTTCGCGCCTGCCGCGAGGTGGCCGCCGGCCTTCTCGAGATCGGTGAACAGCCCGCTGGACTCGATGACGTACTGGGCCCCGAGCGCCTTCCACGGCAGCTGGCTCGGGTCCTTGGCGGCCAGGATGCACCTCACCTCGTCGCCGCCGACGACGAGCAGGTCGTTTCCCTCCGCCTGGGGGCTGCTCTTCTTCGTGGCGAGGGAGTGCTCGAAGCGGCCGTGAACGGAGTCGTACTTCATCTGGTACGCGAAGTAGTCGGCGTCGTTCACGATGTCGACGATGCCGACGACGTCGATCTCCTTGCCGAGCAGGCCCTGGTCACAGAGGGCCTGGAAGACCAGACGGCCAATCCGGCCGAACCCGTTGATACCGACTTTGATTGCCATTTCCTCTCCGATCTCCTCCGCTTGTCGGAACTACGATTCGGGCGACCTGCGAAGGCCTCGTCGTCCCGTGGCTTCATGCCGTCCCTGGGAGCACAGGTTGTGCCAGCGTGGTCGGCAGACTCGCCCGCCAGCGAGGCTCTAACTCAGAGCGGCCGCGCCGCAGCCGCCGGCGCCGACATTCGCGGGGACTCGTCGCGAATCCACGACGCTCGGTGCGATTCGGGCCTCGGGGCGACCAGTCCTCGCCCTGCTAACCCGGAGGTTCCTAAGGGCCAATCGGCGCCCCGAAGGGACTCCTTCCTGGGCATGGAAATTGTCAGAGTCCCCGGGCGGGGGCGTGAGTCTGCCTTCGCGAGAGAGGGATCTCATGAGATCGCAGCGCGTCAAGCACCGGTCCTCCGGGCCAACCTTGGCTACAGCCGACACGTCGGTTCGAACCGGCCTCGGGGAAGAGGCGATCGCGGCCGCGCTCGCCGACAACCTTCATTACCAGCAGGCGGTTCCTTCGCGCTACGCGACTCGGCGCGACTGGTACATGGCCCTGGCCCTGGCCGTTCGCGACCGCCTGCTCGATCGGTATCTCGCGATGATCGATGGCCTGCTGGAGTCGCCGGCCAAGGTGGTGGCCTACCTCTCGGCGGAGTTCCTGACTGGGCCCCATCTCGGCAACAACTTGATCAACCTCGGGATCTGGGACGCGGCCGAGCGGGCGCTCGCGCGATTCGGCCAGCGCCTCGGTGACCTGCTGGAGGAGGAGGAAGAGCCCGGGCTCGGAAACGGCGGCCTCGGCCGTCTCGCCGCCTGCTACATGGACTCCCTGGCGACGCTGGGAGTTCCCGCCGTCGGCTACGGCATCCGCTACGAGTTCGGCATCTTCGACCAGGCGATCCGTGACGGGTGGCAGGTGGAGAAGACCGACAAGTGGCTGCGCTTCGGCAACCCCTGGGAGGTCCCCCGACCCGAGCGTGACGCCTACGACGTGGGGTTCTACGGACGCACCGAGCACGTCCGGGACGAGCGCGGCCGCGACTGCGTGCGCTGGCTCCCGGCCAAGAGCGTCAAGGGAATCGCCTACGACACCCCCGTGCCGGGGTTCCGCACGCCCACCGCCAACCTGCTGCGGCTCTGGAAGGCCGAGGCTACCGAGTCGTTCGATTTCGACGCCTTCAACGTCGGCGACTACTACGGGGCGGTGGACCAGAAGGTCCTGTCGGAGACGATCACCAAGGTGCTCTACCCGAACGACGAGCCCGAGGTGGGGAAGCAGCTCCGGCTGGCGCAGCAGTACTTCTTCGCGTCCTGTTCGCTGCAGGACATGATCCGCGTGCACCTCGTCGCGGGCCGGCCGCTGGCGGACTTCGCGTCGTACTGGGCCGTCCAGATGAACGACACGCACCCCTCGATCGCGGTGGCGGAGCTGATGCGCCTGCTCCTGGACGTGCACGGCATGGACTGGGAGACGGCCTGGACCATCACCGAAAGCGCCTGCGGCTACACGAACCACACGCTGCTGGCGGAGGCGCTCGAGCGCTGGCCCGTGGAGCTCTTCCGCCAGCTCCTGCCCCGGCACCTGGAGATCGTCTACGAGATCAACCGCCGCTTCCTCGACGACCTGCGGCGGCGCGTCCCCGGCGACGAGGACCTGGTGCGTCGCCTGTCGCTCATCGACGAGCGGGGAGAGCGCTACGTCCGGATGGCGCATCTCGCCACGGTCGGCAGTCATGCCGTCAACGGCGTGGCGGCGCTGCACAGCGACCTGCTGAAGGAAACCGTGCTCCGGGACTTCCACACGGTGTCGCCGGACAAGTTCCGCAACGTCACCAACGGCGTCACCCCGCGCAGGTGGATCGCGCTCGCCAACCCCGGCCTCGCCTCGCTCCTCACCCGCGCCATCGGAGAGCGCTGGATCTCGGACCTGGAGTCGGAGATCCCCCGCATCGAGCCGCTCGCCGCCGACGCGGGATTCCAGGCGGAGTGGCGCGCGGTGAAGGCCGCCAACAAGAGCCGCCTGGCCTCTCTGATCCGGGAGCGCACCGGCATCGTGATCGATCCGCAGTCGCTGTACGACGTACAGGTCAAGCGGATCCACGAGTACAAGCGGCAGCACCTCAACGTCCTCCACCTCATCACGGCGTACAGCCGCATCGCGCGCGGGGCCGGCGAGGGTCCGCCCCGAACCGTCGTCTTCGGCGGCAAGGCCGCCCCCGGCTACCGCATGGCGAAGCTGATCATCCGCCTGATCCACGGCGTTGCCGACGTGATCAACCGAGATCCGCGCGCGTCTCAGCTCCTCAAAGTGGTCTTCTTCCCCGACTTCAACGTGAAGAACGGCCAGCCGGTGTACCCGGCCGCTGAGCTGTCGGAGCAGATCTCTACGGCCGGCAAGGAGGCTTCCGGCACCGGAAACATGAAGTTCGCGATGAACGGCGCGCTGACCATCGGCACGCTGGACGGCGCCAACGTGGAGATCCGCGACGCGGTCGGAGCGGACAACTTCTTCCTCTTCGGGCTCACCGCGGCCGAGGTCGGGGCCGTGAAGGCCGAAGGGTACCGCCCGCGCAGGGTCTACGAGACAAACCCCGAGCTGCGGGAGGCCATCGACCTCATCGCGTCGGGCGCCTTCTCGAACGGCGACCGCGAGCTGTTCCGGCCGCTGGTCGACTCGCTCCTGGAGCGGGACGAGTACCTGCTCCTGGCCGACTACCAGGCCTACGTGGACTGCCAGCAGCGGGTGGGCCAGGCATATGGCGACCCGCGGAGCTGGACGCGCATGTCGATCCTCAATTGTGCTCGCGTCGGCCGCTTCTCGTCGGATCGCTCGATCCGCGAGTACTGCCGCGACATCTGGAACATCGAGCCGGTTGCGCCCGACAGGGGTACGGAGTGACCGCGATGGCCTTGCATCCCTCCGCGGGCGCCCTGGCGCCGGACGAGCAGCTCGTCGATGTGGCCAAGTTGCTGGACGCCTACTCTCGTCGGCAGCCGGATCGCGCGGCACCCCGCCAGCGCGTGAGCTTCGGAACGAGCGGCCACAGGGGATCGTCGCTCGCAGGCTCGTTCAACGAGGCGCACGTGCTGGCGATCACGCAGGCGATCTGCGAGTACCGGAAGGGCCACGCCATCGACGGTCCGCTCTAC
>DASSJI010000141.1:0-55687 GCA_035691285.1 Vicinamibacteria bacterium
GACGAGTCGGTCTACGCGCTCTTGCCGTCGCCGGGGCGTCGCACTGTCGATGCCCGCGAGGTCCAGGACCGGCTCGTCTTCGCCTTCCTCAACGAGGCGGTGCTGTGCCTGCAGGACGGCGTCCTGCGCTCGCCCCGGGACGGCGACGTCGGCGCGATCTTCGGCCTCGGGTTTCCGCCGTTCCTGGGAGGGCCCTTCCGATACCTCGACCAGCTCGGCGCGCGCTTCGCGGTCGAGATGCTGGAGCGCCTGGCCGAGAAGCACGGCGCGCGCTTCGAGCCGGCGGCGCTGCTCCGCGACATGACGAAGACAGGGAAGCGGTTCCACTGACGGCCGGCGCTACTTTCGGGCCGCGGCGCGTGCTAGGTTAACGCGGACCATGGGCCGAGCCTCGATCGCGTTCGTGCTGGCCGCCGTGGCCGTGGCGCCCGGCTGCAGGGGCTCCGGAGGCTCCCAGGGGCCCGGCGGCTTTCCGGTCAAGATCGAGGTCGCCCGCTCCGTCAGCGTCGCCGACAGCACCGAGTACGTGGCCACCATCAAGTCGCGCGCCTCGGCCGCCATCCGTCCGGAGGTCGAGGGCAAGATCACCGAGATCTTCGTGCGCCCGGGGACGCGGGTCGCTGCAGGCGCGCCGCTCATGCAGATCGACCCCGCCAAGCAGCAGGCCACCCTCAAGAGCCAGCAGGACACCCTGGCGGCGAAGCGGGCGAGCGTCGAGTACGCCCGCCAGCAGCACGTGCGCGTGAAGGGCCTCGCCGCGTCGGGCATCACGAGCCAGCAGGACCTGGACCAGGCCAAGGCGGCCCTCGACGCGTCGCAGGCGGAGCTCGAAGCCCTCGAGGCCCAGGTGCGCGAGCAGCAGGTGCAGCTCCACTACTACACCGTCGCCGCGCCGACCGCCGGCGTCGTCGGAGACATTCCCGGCCGCGTCGGTGACCGCGTGACGGCCGACACGACCCTCACGACCATCGACCAGGCCGGGGGCCTCGAGGCCTATGTGTCCGTGCCGGTGGAACGCGCTCCACAGCTCCACCCGGGCCAGGCGGTCCAGATCCTGGACGCCGCCGGGCAGGTGCTCGCCGACACGCGCCTCAGCTTCGTCTCTCCGCAGGTCGACGAGGCGACGCAGACGGTGCTCGTGAAGGCCAAGATCGACGCGGCCGAAGGGCTGCGGCCCTCGCAGTTCACCCGGGCGCGGCTCATCTGGGGGACGCACGAGGGCCCCGTGGTGCCGGTCCTCGCGGTGTCGCGGATCAGCGGCCGGCACTTCGCCTTCGTGGCGGAGGAGGACAAGGGCGCCCTGGTCGCCCGGCAGAAGCCGCTCCGCGTCGGCGACATCGTGGACGGCGCGTACGTCGTGCTCGAGGGACTGAAGGCGGGGGACCGGGTGATCGTCTCCGGGACACAGCTCCTGTTCGACGGCGCGCCCGTGAGCCCGCAGGGCTGACGCCAGGCGGACCATGGTCGAGTTCTTCATCCGCCGGCCGATCTTCGCGACCGTCTGCGCGCTGCTGATCATCCTGGCCGGCGGCGCGGCCATCCCCACGCTGCCGATCGCCCAGTTCCCCAACCTGGCGCCGCCGCAGGTCATCGTGATGTCCAACTACATCGGCGCCAGCGCCCAGGTGGTCGAGACGGCGGTCACGACGCCCCTGGAGCAGCAGATCAACGGCGCCGAGGGGATGAAGTACCTGACCTCGACGAGCGGCAACGACGGGACCAGCCTCATCACCGCCACCTTCGACCTGGACCGGGATCCGGACCTGGCCGCCGTCGACGTGCAGAACCGCGTGAGCTTCGCCCAGGGCCGGCTTCCCAACGAGGTCAAGCAGACCGGCGTCGTGGTCCTCAAGAGCTCCCAGAACTTCGTGTTCGGCGCCGCGGTCTACTCCGAGGACGGCCGCTACGACACGTCCTTCGTCAGCAACTACCTGGACCTCTACGTCCGCGACGCCCTCAAGCGCGTGCGCGGCGTCGCCGACGTCTTCATCTTCGGCGAGCGGCGCTACTCGATGCGGCTGTGGCTCGACCCGGCGCGCATGGCGAGCCGCCGGCTCGTCGCCTCCGACGTCGTGGCCGCCCTGCGCGAGCAGAACGTGCAGGTGGCGGCCGGGCAGGTGGGCCAGGCGCCGGCGCCCGAGGGCCAGGCCTACCAGATCAGCGTGCGTGCGGTCGGCCGGCTCAGCGAGCCGGCCGAGTTCGAGAACATCATCGTCAAGACCGCCGCGGACGGCACGACGGTGCGCCTCAAGGACGTGGGACGCGCCGAGCTGGGCGCCGAGGACTACAGCTCGGAGCTCCAGTTCAACGGCCACGAGGCCGTCGGCATCGGCCTGACCCAGCTCTCAAACGCGAACGCCCTCGAGGTCGACCGCGCGGCCCTGGCCGAGCTGGAGCGGCTCTCGAAGCGCTTCCCGCCCGGGATGAAGTACAAGCTCGCCTTCGACGCCACCGACGTCGTCCACGAGTCGATCCAGGACGTGCTGTTGACGCTGCTCGGCGCCATCGTGCTGGTCGTGCTGGTGATCTACGTCTTCCTCGAGGACTGGCGCAGCACGCTGATCCCCTCGGTGGCCATCCCCGTCTCGCTCGTCGGCACCTTCGTCTTCGTCAAGGTCCTCGGCTTCTCGATCAACACCCTCACCCTCTTCGGGATCACCCTCGCCACCGGCCTCGTGGTGGACGACGCCATCGTGGTGATCGAGAACATCGCGCGCCACATCGCCGAAGGGGAGCGGGACGCCCGGAAGGCGGCGGCGGCGGCCATGAAGGAGGTGACGGGCGCGGTGATCGCCACCTCGCTGGTGCTGGTCGCCGTGTTCGTCCCGGTGGCGCTCTTCCCGGGCACGACCGGGATCCTGTTCCGGCAGTTCGCGCTCACCATCGCCGCCTCGATCGCGATCTCGGCCTTCAACGCCCTCACCCTGACGCCGGCCCTCTCGGCGCTCCTGCTCGGCCGCGAGCACGGCGCCAAGGGCCGGTTCTTCACCGGCGTGGACGCGGCGATCCAGCGCTCGACCGAGGGCTACGTGTCTTCCCTGCGCCGGTTCCTGGGCTGGCGGCGGCCGGCCCTGGCGTTGTTCGTCGCGGGCCTCCTGCTCACGTGGTTCGTGTACGGGCGCGTGCCGAGGGCCTTCGTGCCGGACGAGGACCAGGGCTGGGGCATGGTGCTGATCCAGGCGCCGGAGGGGGCCTCGCTCCAGTACACCAAGAAGATCGGGGAGCAGGTCCAGGCGATCCTCGGCCGGCAGCCGGAGATGGACACGGTGTTCGCCGTGACCGGCTTCAGCTTCGCGGGCAACGCTCCCAACCGGGGCATGATCTTCTTCGGCCTGAAGCCGTACGCGCAGCGAAGGGGCCGGGAGCACTCGGCGGAGGCCGTGATCCACCGTCTGCGCGGCGAGATGGGCGCGATCACGGGAGCGCTCGTGTTCCCGTTCCAGCCCCCTGCCGTGCAGGGCCTCGGCAACTTCGGCGGCTTCCAGTACGTGGTGCAGGACCGCGGCGGGCACAGCCTCGACGAGCTCTCGGCCGTGGTGCAGCAGATGCTGCAGCAGGGCAACGCCCATCCCGGGCTCAGCGGCCTCTTCAGCACGTTCACGGCCCGCGACCCGCAGCTCGTGGTGAGCGTCGACCGCGAGAAGGCGAAGGCCATGAAGGTCCCGCTGCAGCAGATCACCGACGCGCTGCAGGTCTACATGGGCTCGGCGTACGTCAACGACTTCGACTTCAACAACCGGTCGTATCGCGTGTACGTCCAGGCCGACAAGCAGTTCCGCTCGGAGCCGCGGGACATGCGGGAGTTCTACGTGCGCTCCGACGAGGGCGCCATGGTTCCCCTCGAGAACCTCGTGCGCTACGCCGAGTCGACGACGCCGCAGGTCATCAGCCACTACAACCTGTTCCGCGCCGCGGAGATCGCCGGCTCCGCCGCCCCCGGCCGCAGCTCCGGGGAGGCCATCGCCGCCATGGAAGAGCTGAGCGCGAAGCACCTGCCGCAAGGCTTCGGCTACGAGTGGACGGGGCTCTCCCTCGAGGAGCTGGAGGCGGGAGGGACGGCGCTGCTCCTCTTCGGCTTCGGGACCCTGGTCGTGTACCTCACGCTGTCCGCCCAATACGAGAGCTTCGTGCTGCCGTTCATCGTGCTGCTCGCCGTGCCGATGGCTCTCTTGGGCGCGATCGGCGCCCAGTGGGTCCGGGGGCTCCAGAACGACATCTACTGCCAGATCGGGCTCGTGATGCTGGTGGGCCTGGCCAGCAAGAACGCGATCCTGATCGTGGAGTTCGCCGAGCAGCTCCGGGCGCGCGGCCTGTCGATCGTCGACGCCGTGGTGGAGGCGGCGCGCATCCGCCTGCGTCCCATCCTGATGACCTCCTTCGCGTTCATCCTCGGCGTCGTGCCCCTGGTGCTGGCCGGCGGAGCCGGCCAGGCCGGCCGCCGCTCGGTGGGGACGACGGTCTTCGGCGGCATGATCGCCTCGACGCTCCTGAACCTCTTCTTCATCCCGGTGCTGTACCTGCTCGTCGAGACGGCCCGGGAGCGGCGGGGCGCGAAGATCCGCGCTTGAGCGCCACGGCCGGAAGGAGCGGGCCGGTCCGCGGGCTCGGTCCGGTCGCCGCGGTGGCGCTGGTCGTCGGGAACATCATCGGGGCCGGCATCTACGTCGTGCCCGGCTCGCTCGCCGCGATCGCCGGGCCGCTTTCGCTCGTGGCATGGGTCATCAACCTGGCCGGCTACTTCTGCCTGGCCGCCGTGTTCGCGGACCTGGGAGCGGCCTATCCGATCTCGGGGGGGGCGCAGGTCTACGTGCGCCGGGCGTTCGGCGACCTGGCCGGGTTCGAGTCCGCGTACCTGTACTGGCTGAGCTCGATGATCGGCAACGCGGCGTATCCCACGGCTTTCGTGGGCTACCTGGCCGTGCTCGTCCCCAGCGTCTCGGCGCCGCTCCCGGCGTTCCTCGTCGCGCAGGCGCTGCTCTGGTCGCTGACCCTCGTCAACGTCGCGGGTGTGCGCGTCGGCGGCGCCGTCCAGGTGCTCACCGCGATCCTCAAGGTCCTGCCGCTGGCGGTCGTCTCCGTCGCGCTTCTCGCGAGCGGCAGCCCATCCAACCTCGCGCCGTTCGCTCCCCACGGCTGGGGCGCCCTGTTTCCCGCCATCTCGCTGGTTTCCTGGCTTCTCATGGGCACGGAGACCGTGACCATCCCGGCCGAGGAGATCGAGGGCGCCGGCAGGACCATTCGCCGGTCCGCGTACGTCGGGTTCGGAATCGTCGCCGTGTTGTATCTCGTGTTCAACTTCGCCGTCGCCTTCGGCGTTCCCGCCACCGAGATCGCCTCGAGCTCCGCGCCGATCGCGTTCGCGGCCGAGCGTGTGCTCGGCCCCACGGGCGGCACCCTCGTGGCCCTGGGCGCCATGGTGTCGGCCGCCGGGGTCCTGAACGGCTGGATCCTGGTCACGGGCCGCCTTCCGTACGCCGCCGCGCGGGACGGCCTGGCTCCGGGGAGGCTCGCGAGGATCGACCCACGCACCGGGACGCCCGTCGCCGCCATCGCGCTCTCCTCGGTGCCCCCGGCGCTGCTCCTGCTGCTGTACTTCGACCGTAGCCTCATCGAGGCCTACAACCTCATGGCGCTCACCTCCACGGCGATGGCCCTCCTGGTCCTCGGCGGGGCCTGCGCGGCGGAGGTGATGCTGCTGCGCCGCGAGCCCGAGGCCTTCGCGGCAGCCCAGCGGCGCCGCGGCCCCTACCGGGCGCTGGCGGGGCTGGCGTTCGTCGCCGTGATGCTCGCAGGCGTGGGAGGCATGCCGGCCCTCCTCACGCTGCTGGCGGCGGGCGGCCTGGCGCCGTGCTATCTCCGGTTCCGGAAGCAGCCTCGGCGCTAGAAGCCTCGGGCGACGAGCACCTCGCCCACGGCGCGAAGGGCCTGGTCGATCGCGACCTGCGTCAGCGCCGACGCCCCCGCGTCGGAGCCCGCAACGGCGATCCGGCCGAAGCTGCGCCGGCCGGCCTCCCAGGGCTTCTCCGGCCCCGGCCAGCCGGGCGGCGTGTCGCTCCGCGCGTACCCATGAGGCCAGCGATTGACCGTGATCGCCAGGATGTCGCGGGCGGGATCGAAGCCGCCTCCGGACAGCATGCGGGCGAGCTGTTCGCGGATCCGGCGCTCCTCGGCCTCGAAGGTCGTCGACAGCAGCTCGGACCGGCCCAGCCGATGCTGCTCGCGCTCCGTCAGCCCCGGCCGGCACGGCGTACGCTCCAGGTGGAGCACGATCGGCTCCTCGGGCGAGCGCGAGTGTCGGTAGTCGCCCAGGCTCACGGGAAAATCGAGCTTGACCTCCGTGTAGTGGCTGTTCAGCGCGAACACGTGATGGACGCCCAGCCTGGCGAAGGCCTTGAAATCGCGGATCAGGACGTTCGTGTAGACGAGGGGCGCGCGCATCTGGTACGAGAGGGCCTGGCGCTGTCGCTCGGGCAACTCTGGGCACAAGAAGGGGACCATCGCACCGTAGCCCGCGAAGACGCAGCCGGCCGCGCGCACGCGGTGCGCCCCGCCGTCTCGAACGTACGTGACCTCCACCTCGCGGGCCGTGTCCGGCTCGCCCAGGTGGCGCACACGCACCACGGTGCTGTTCAGCCGGATGCGCGCCGGCGCGCCCGCGCGGTCGAGCCGCGCATAGTCGACGCGAGCGGTGACGACGTCGTCCATCGAGTGCCCCGGGACGGCCTCCGGGACGAGCGCCCGCACCAGGAGCCGCGCGATGGACGCGTTGCCGTCGGGGAAGTGGAAGATGTCGTGGGGTTCGTGGCTCGCGTGCCAGGACGGCTCGGGTGCGAGGCCCAGCCCCTCGAGGCCCGGAAGGCCCAGGCGCCACGCGAGATGCGCGCTCACCACATCCGTGCCCACGGCCGCCAGCCGGTTCGTGCGCGTCTGGAAGTACGGGACGACACCGGGGTCGCATCGCGCAAGCTTCAGCAGGAACTCGTTGTAGCTCATGCCCCGGAGCCGCGCCTTCTTCTCCGCAGTGTCGAGCCCCGGCAGGAAGTCGGGCGCGGCGCCGTAGAGGCGCGCGATGTCCTTCTGGGCGGCGGGGGACAGGGGCGTCCGTGCCAGGAACTCCGGCCAGGGCTCCCGGCCCTCACCCGCGACCAGCCGGTCGACGCCGAAGGTCTCCCTGTCGAAGTACGCGCCCTGGCTCAGGCCGAGCGAGGCGTACAGCTTCTGGTCGAAGGCCGTGTAGAAGCGGTCGACGTCGACGCCCACCTCGCGGATGAGGGCGAGGGCTGCAGGGCTGTAGGCCGACGGGCCCGGGTAGATCTGCTCGGTGCCGCCGTAGCCGATGAACAGGCGGCCGCCGTGGCGGAACTCGTTGCGCTTGGCGTGGCCGCCGAAGTCGTCGTGGTTGTCGAGGACGAGGACACGTGCTGCCTTTCCGGCGGACCGGCGGAACGCATACGCCGCCGCGAGGCCGGAAAGCCCGCCCCCGACGACGACCAGGTCCCAGCTCTCCCCGGTGTCCGCTGCATCACCGAAGCCCTGGCCGTCGCGCAGCCCATGCGCGACCTCGAAGGAGCCCGCGTGGCTGCCGCGCATTCCGGTGAGGGCGGGCGGGTAGTAGCTCGGGTCCTCCTGGGCCGACGTCTCCCGCAACAGGGCGAGAAGGGGCTCGGGAAGCATCGCCCCCGTGATCGCAAGGCTGGCGCCGTTCAAGAAGTCGCGCCGGCGGATGCGGCGCCGCATCCCCAGCGCGCGGTCGTCGGGGCGACCCATGCGCTCTCCGGTCTGAAGGACCCTTGCTGCGCCTTCTACTCCACACGGGCGGCCTTGTCCATGCGCGCGGCCGGGGCATCGATGCGATACTGCCTGCCGCTGCCCCGAGCGATGTCATGGCGATGACGCCGGACGAATTCAAGATGCGAGGCCTCCATGCCCACTCGTGAAGCCCGTGACCTGGGGTTGACGCGGCGGATCGCGCGGCGCGACTTCATCAACGGGGTCGCAGTGGGAGCCGCCGGCGTGTGGGTCGGCCTCGGCTCCCCTCTGCTCGCCGGCCAGGCGGCCGCGCGCTCCGCGGTGGGCGACTACCCGCCTGCGCTGACGGGGCTGCGCGGGCAGTACCCCGGATCCTTCGAACACGCCCACGACGCCCGCGACGGAGCCTACGCGACGTTTCCCGAGGCCGAGGAGACCGGCGAGATCTACGACCTCGTGGTCGTCGGCGGCGGGATCTCCGGCCTTTCGGCAGCCTACCTCTTCCGGCAGGCGCTGGGCCCGGAGCGGCGGGTGCTGGTCCTGGACAACCACGACGATTTCGGCGGACACGCGAAGCGCAACGAGTTCCGGCACGAGGGCCGGCTGTTCATCGGCTACGGCGGGACGCAGAGCATCGAGACGCCGTTCCCGTACAGCTTCGTCGCGAAGGCGCTGCTGCGCGAGCTGGGCGTCGAAGCCTCGCGGTATCCGGAGTTCCTGGATCGCGACCTCTACGCGCGCTTCGGCCTCACGCGCGGCGTCTTCTTCGACCGCGAGACGTGGGGCGAGGACCGCCTGGTCCCCGGCTATCGGCAGCGGCCGTGGGACGAGTTCTTCGCCGCCGCGCCGGTCTCCGAAGCGGTGCGGCGCGACCTCGTCCGCATCCACGAAGCCAGGCAGGACTTCCTTCCCGGCCTCGCCGCCGAGGAGAAAGCGAGGCGCCTGGCGCGGATGAGCTACCAGGACTACCTGGTGCGCGTCGCCGGTCTCACGCCCGCGGCGCTGCCGTTCTTCGCCGGCATGGGCTTCCGCAACAACATGCGCATGGACACGGCGCCGGCGCTGAACGCCGCCCAGTACCGCGCGCCGGGCTTTGCCGGCCTCGGCCTCGCGCCCGAGATCGACTGGGACGAGGAGAGCTACACCTTCCATTTTCCGGACGGCGGGGCCACGATCGCGCGGCTGCTCGTGAATCGCCTGGTTCCTCGCGCGATCCCGGGCCGGCACGACATGGAGACGATGACCCTGGCGCCCCTCGATTACGCGCGCCTGGACGAGCGCGACGCCCCGGTTCGGCTGCGGCTTCGCAGCACGGTGGTGCGCGTGCTCCACGACGGCACGCCGGACGAGGCGGGCACGGTGCGCGTCGCCTACGTGCGCGACGGGCGCGTCTACCAGGCCTCGGCGCGCAACGTGATCCTGGCCTGCTTCAACTCCGTGGTCCGCTTCCTGATGCCGGAGCTGCCCGAGGCGCAGAAGCAGGCGCTGGCGTATGCGGTCAAGGTACCGATGATGTACTCGAACGTGTTCGTCAGGAGCTGGCGCGCGTTCGAGAAGCTCGGCGTCTCGAGCGTCAGCGCTCCGGGCATGTACCACACCTCGCTGAGCCTGGACTTCCCGGTCTCAATCGGCGGCTATCGCTGCTCGCAGCGGCCGGACGAGCCCGTCGTCATCCACCTCGTCCGCAATCCGAACCGGCCGGGCCTTCCGCGGCGCGACCAGCAGCGGGCCGGCATGCAGGAGCTGCTGGCGACGTCGTTCGAGACGATCGAGCTGGAGACGCGCCGGGAGCTGGCGCGTGTCCTCGGTCCCGGCGGGTTCGATCCGGCGGAGGACGTCCTGGCGCTGACGGCGAACCGGTGGCCGCATGGCTACGCCTACACGTACGACAGCCTCGGCGATCCCGACCTGCCCGACGACCAGCGCCCCCACGTGATCGGCCGGCGTCGCTTCGGGCGCGTGGCGATCGCCAACTCGGACGCGGGCGCCGCGGCCTTCATCAACGTCGCCATCGATCAAGCACACCGCGCCGTGCAGGAGCTGCTCGAGCGTCACGGCCTCAAGTAGGGCGCGGCGATTCAGCCGGTGGCCGTCGTCAGGACCATGCCCGCGAGGACGAGCACGATGCCGGCCCACTGCACGGGAGAGGGCCTCTCGCCGAGCAGGGCCCAGGCGAAGCCCAGCGTGACGACGGGGTAGGCTCCCGAGAGCGGAGTCACGACAGATGCCGGTCCCTTCTTGTAGGCGATCGCCGCGAGGAGGCTGCCGACGGCCATCGTGGCCATCGGGCCGAGCGCGCGCGCCCATTCCTGGCGGGCGCCACGGCGGCCGAAGGCGAGGCCGTACACGCCGAGGGTCGCGAGCCCGCCCACGGCCAGGAAGAGCGCCATGCTCGCCTCGTGGGCTCCCGGGAGCCGATACGCGTAACGCATCAGCGTCGCCGCGACGCCCCAGATGAGGACGGCGGCCCCGGCGTAGGCCATCCAGCGCCGCTGCGTCCTGCGCGTCCTGGCCTCCGGGGGCGTGTAGGCGAGGCCGAGGCAGCCGACGATCACCGCCGCCACGCCGACGTACTGCGTCGTCTGGAGCATCTCGTCGAGGAACAGGCGCGCGAACACCACGGTCAACGCAGGGTAGGCGGCGGAGAGCGTGCCCACGATGGAGATCGGCCCGTGCACGATGGACTGGTAGTAGAGGATCCAGCCCAACCCGTCGAGGGTGTAGGCCAGCAGCCCGAGGCTCGCGAAGCGCCGGTTCTCGGGGGCCAGCACGGGCGGCGTGTCGTGGTACGCCCAGAACGCCAGGCTGACCGCCGCGTTCGCGAAGGCGTAGAAGAGGCAGAACCGCGCCGGCGGCACCTCGCCGATGTACCGCTTGACCAGCCCCTGCGCGAGGCCCCAGGTGACCATCGCGCCGAGCGTCGGCGTGATCCAGACGAGCGTTTCGGCGCTCAAGCCGGGTTCATTCCGGCCACATGACGCTGCGTGCCCGAACGCGCTCGGCCTGCACCAGGCCGATGATACTGCTTCGCCCGGAGGCTCGCGTCCCGGTCCCCGGCGGGAGGCCGGCGCGGCTACACTCTCGCGGTCCGATGGACCTGCAGATGCCCGTGCAGTACGTCAAGGGAATCGGGCCGCAGCGCGCCCGCGCCCTCGAGAAGCTCGGCGTCCGCACGGCCGAGGACCTGCTGCTGCACGTCCCGTTCCGCTACGAGGATCGCCGCGCCTTCGCGAGGATCGCAGAGCTGCGGCCGGGGATGAAGGTGTCGGTGAGCGGACACGTCGCCGTGGCGGGGCTGCGCCGGGCGCGCCGGATGGCGATCTACGAGATACGCCTCGAGGACGACACGGGCCGCCTGAAGGCGATCTGGTTCAACCAGCCCTTCCTCCGCGACGTGCTGCCGATGGGCGCGCGCGTCGTGCTCTACGGCGCCGTCGAGCTCGACGCGCCGGGAGGCCGGCAGCTCGGCATGGTCTCGCCCCAGTACGAGGTGCTGAGCGGAGACGACGACGGCGCGCCGGGCCTCCACACGGGCCGCATCGTTCCCATCTATGAAAAGCTGGGGCCGCTCCAGGGGAAGGCGCTGCGCCGGGCGACGGTCCTGCTCGCCCAGCAGGTGCCCGGGGACCTGCCCGACCCGCTGCCCGGCGCGATCCGCGCGCGCCTGGGCGTGCTGGGCCGCGGGGATGCGCTGCGGCGCGTCCACGCGCCCACCGACGAGGACTCCCTCGACGCGCTCAACGCGGCTCGCAGCGCCGGCCACCTGCGCCTGATCCTCGAGGAGCTGTTCCTCTTCCAGCTCGGCCTGGCTCGCCTGCGCCAGGGCCGCGCGCTGGAGAGCAAGGGCATCGCGTTCGCCATCACCGACGCCACCCGGGAGGCCGTGAAGCGCGTGCTGCCCTTCCACCTCACGGGCGCGCAGAAGCGGGTGCTGCGCGAGATCGCCGACGACATGCGCTCGCCGCATCCGATGAACCGCCTGCTCCAGGGAGACGTGGGCTCGGGCAAGACCGTGGTGGCTCTCCTCGCGATGCTGATCGCCGTCGACAACGGCTACCAGGCCGCGTTCATGGCGCCGACCGAGATCCTCGCCGAGCAGCACTTCCTGAGCCTGAGGCGGCTGCTGCGCCCGCTCCCGCTCCAGGTCGAGCTCTTGAGCGCGGGCCGCAGGAAGGGGAGGCGCGCGGTGCTGGAGCGCGTGGCGTCGGGCGAGACCCACATCGCCGTGGGGACCCACGCCCTGATCCAGGAAGGCGTGAAGTTCGCGAGGCTCGGGCTGGCCGTTGTGGACGAGCAGCATCGCTTCGGCGTCCTTCAGCGCGAGGACCTGCGCCGCAAGGGCTACGACGTCGACGTGCTGGTCATGACGGCGACACCGATCCCGCGGACGCTGGCGCTCACCGCCTACGGCGACCTCGACACCTCGGTCATCGACGAGCGGCCGCCCGGACGGACGCCGGTTCGCACGCTGCTGCGGAGCGCATCGCAGCGGCGCGAGGTGGTCGAGCTCGTCCGCGGCCAGCTCGAGGCCGGCCGCCAGGCCTACGTCGTCTACCCGCTCGTCGAGGAGTCCGAGAAGCTGGAGGACGTGAAAGCGGCGACGCAGATGGCGGGGGCGTGGGCGGCGGCGCTGCCGGGAAGGCGCGTGGCGCTTCTCCACGGCCGCATGAAGAGCGCGGAGAAGGAGGAGGTCATGGGGGCCTTCGCCCGCGGCGAGAGCCACGTGCTCGTGGCCACGACCGTCATCGAGGTGGGCGTGGACGTGGCCAACGCCACGGTCATGGTCATCGAGCACGCCGAGCGCTTCGGCCTCGCCCAGCTCCACCAGCTCCGCGGACGGGTGGGGCGCGGCTCGGGCGCGTCGACCTGCGTGCTCCTGGCCGCGGGCCGGCTGGGCGACGACGCCCGCGAGCGCCTCGAGACCCTGGCGCGCACCGACGACGGCTTCGCGATCGCCGAAAAGGACCTCGAGCTGCGCGGCCCCGGGGACTTCTTCGGAACGCGCCAGTCGGGGCTCCCGACGTTCCGCGTCGCCCACCTCATCCGCGACCGCGACCTGCTCGAGCGGGCGCGGGCCGAGGCCTTCGCCTGGACGGTCGGCGGCGCGCCCGCCCCGGACGCGTTGCGGGCGTTCCTCGACGGCGGCGGCTGGGAGCGACGCTTCGGCCTGGCCCGGGTAGGCTGAGGCTCGTGGCGCGAATCATCGCAGGGCGCGACAGAGGCCGCCGACTCGCGGCGCCCCGCGGGCAGGCGACGCGTCCCACCGGCGCTCGCGTGAGGCAGACCCTGTTCGACGTCCTGGCGCCGCGCCTGCCCGGCTGCCGCTTCCTCGACGCCTTCGCCGGCAGCGGCGCCGTCGGCCTCGAGGCCCTCTCGCGCGGCGCTGCATGCAGCGTCCTCGTCGAGAAGGGCGCGCCGGCGATCCGCGCGATCCGCGAGAACGCCCGGGTGCTCGGCGGCCGGGGCGAGCTGCGCGTGTTCCGGCAGGATGCGCGCATCGCCCTCCCGGCCCTGGCCGAGCGCGGCGAGCGCTTCGACGTCGTGTACCTGGACCCGCCCTACGACTCCGACCTGTACGCGGGCGTCATCGCGCTGACGGACGCCTCGGGCCTCCTGGCGGAGGGCGGCGTGGTGGTCGTGGAGCACTTCCACAAGAGGGTCCTCCCGGAGAGAATAGGAGGCCTCCTTCGAGGCCGTGAGATCCGGATCGGCGACCATCGCCTGAGCTTCTACACGCGAGGCTGAGAGCTTGAAACGCGACAAACGCTCGGTGGCCGTGTTCCCCGGGTCGTTCGACCCGATCACGAACGGACACATCGACATCGTGAACCGCGCCCTCGAGGTGTTCGACGAGGTGATCATCGCGATCCTCGTCAACGCGGAGAAGAAGCCCCTCTTCAGCGCGGCGGAGCGCCTGGAGCTCATCCGCGAGGCGTTCCGCCGCGATCCTCGCGTGCGCGGGGACACCTTCTCCGGCCTGCTCGTCGACTATGCGATGCGGGTCGGCGCATCGGTGATCATCCGGGGCCTGCGAGCGATCTCGGACTTCGAGTACGAGTTCCAGATGGCCCTCATGAACCGCCGCCTCAACCCCAGGATCGAGACCGTGTTCCTGATGGCCCCCGAGGGCTTCTCGTACCTGTCGTCCCGCCTCGTGAAGGAGGTGTTCGACCTGGGAGGCGACGTGCGGAGCCTGGTGCCGCCCGTCGTCGAGAGGCGGCTGCGGGAGAAGAGGGACGCCGCGGCGCGGCCGCGGTCCGGGAGGAAGCGTTGAACCTGACTCTGGCCACGGGCCCGGCGCTGTCGCGCCGGGCGCGCATGATCGAGGTGTCCCCCACGGTGGCGATGTCGCAGCGCGCCAGTGCCCTTCGCGCGAGCGGCAGGAGCGTGCTGGACTTCAGCGTCGGCGAGCCGGATCAGCCGACGCCTCCGCACATCGTCTCGGCCGCGACGCGGGCGATGGCCGAGGGGAAGACCAAGTACGCTCCCGCCTCCGGCACCCCCGAGCTGCGCCGCGCTGTGGTCGAGCGCTACCGCCAGGACTTCGGCGTGGCCTTCGAGCCGGCGGAGGCCACGATCACGATCGGCGGCAAGCAGGCGCTGTACCTCGTGTGCCAGGCGCTCCTCGGGCCCGGCGACGAGATGGTGCTGCCCGCCCCGTACTGGCCGACCTTCGCGGAGTGTCCGCGGCTGGCGGGCGCCAAGCCCGTGATCGTGCGCGCCAGGGAGAAGGACGGGTTCGCGATCACCGCGCGCCTCGTCTCGCGGGCCGTGACCCCGAAGACCCGCGCGATCCTCATCAACAGCCCCTCGAACCCCACGGGCGCCGTCGTCGGCGGCGAGGAGCTGCTGGCGCTGGCCCGCACGTGCGCGCGGCGGGGGATCACGCTCCTGTACGACGACACCTACGCGCGCCTCAGCTTCGCCCCGACCGATCGCGCGCTCCTCGGACGCGTGCGAAGGGAGCTGGGCGAGCGCCTGGTGATCGTCGGCACCGCCTCGAAGACGTACTGCATGACCGGCTGGCGCATCGGCTGGTTGCTGTCCGGAAGGATGCTGGCGGACGCCTGCGCCGCGCTCGTGTCCCACAGCACCCAGTGCCCCGCGACCTTCGCGATGGCGGGCGCCGTGGAGGCCCTGACGGGCCCCCAGGACGTCGTGGAACGTCTCGCCGCGGAGTATCGCGCCCGCTTCGAGTTCATCTACGGCGCCGTCTCGGCCCTTCCGGGCCTGAGCTGCGTGCGGCCCGGCGGAGGCTTCTACCTCTTCCCGAACTGCCAGGCCTATCTCTCCAGGGCGTGTCCCACGAGCCTCGACCTCGGCTCGCGTCTTCTCGAGGAGCAGGGCGTGGCCGTCGTTCCCGGAGAGGGCTTCGGCGCGCCCGGCTACTTCCGGCTCTCGTTCGCTCGCTCGATGGTGGAGCTGAAGGACGGTGCGGCGCGCCTCGGCGCCTTCCTCCGCGGCCTGGGGACGTGAGGCCGTTCGACCTGGCCGAGGGGACGCCCGTGGTCCTCTACCTCCACGGGCCCCGCGAGAAGGTCTGGGGCGTCCTCCTCGGCCTCACGGCCGCGGGAGTCATGCTGCGCGGCATCGAGCTGGACGCCTTCGAGGACTTCATGCGCCAGGAGGTCAAGGGGGAAGAGGACCTGCTGGGCCTCGTGACGGCCTTCTATCCGATGCATCGGGTCGACCGCCTCGAGCGCGACGAAACCGTCGGGCCCGTGCTCGGCTACGCGGACCGCTTCGCCCGCGAGGTGGGCCGGACGATCTTCGAGGTGATCGGGCTCGAGACGGGCGGGGACTAGCAGCCATGAAGCGCGTCGCGGCCTGGGCACTGGCATGCGCCCTCGCTTTCCCGCTCGCGGCGGCGCCGCAGGGAGTGTCCTCCCCCGAGGGCCGGA
The DNA here is from genome assembly GCA_035691285.1 of Vicinamibacteria bacterium. Classification (GTDB taxonomy): domain Bacteria; phylum Acidobacteriota; class Vicinamibacteria; order Fen-336; family Fen-336; genus DATFEN01. The sequence continues at coordinate 15,651 of DASSJI010000141.1, forward strand.
TCGCCCGCGCGCGAAGCCTCGAGCTCGACACGAGGTACGAGCCGCCGCCGGGCGATCCCCTCGCGCACCACGCCGCCGGCTGCGCGAAGGTGATGTGCTCCGCGGTGTTCGTGACCGGCCTCGAGCTCGGCTTCGCGTGGGAGAACGTCGGCTACTTCACCTGCCCGCTCGAAGAGCGGGGCAAGCTGGGCCGGCCGGTCGTCGAGAAGGACGGGAACGCCGTCCGCGTGGCGCTGCCGGGCGGCGGCGTGCGTCGGGCCGTGTACGTGGGAGACCAGGGCTGCGTCGCCCTGCCTGTCGGCCGCGATGCGCCGTTCTTCGAGCCCGTTCGCGTGGCGAGCGCGCTGCCGGACGCCGCGAAGACGCCCTGGCCCATGGGCGACGTGCCGCCGGAAGCGCCGCTTCCGGGGAAGCTGGATGCCGCGACGCTCGAACGGGCCACCGACGCGGCGTTCGACCCGGCGGCGATGACCGCTGCCTTCGTCGTGACCTGGCAGGGGCGGATCGTCGCCGAGCGCTACGGTCCCGGGATCGCGCCGCACACGGCCCTCGAGAGCTGGTCGATGGGCAAGAGCCTGACCGCCACGCTCATGGGCGTGCTCATCCGGCAGGGTGCGTACAGCCTCGACCAGCGGGCGCCGATTCCACAGTGGCAGAGCCCCGGCGACCCGCGCTCCCGCATCCGGATCGCCGACCTGCTCACCATGTCGAGCGGTCTCCGCATCCGCGCCCCGCTGGATCCCGACTTCGATCCGGCGCTGGGCTACCCGGACCACCTCTACCTCTACACGGGCACGGTCGACTCCTTCGAGTACGCGGCCACACGGCCGCCGCAGTGGCCCGCCGGCACGGTCGGGCGCTACCGCAACACGGACCCGGTGCTCGTCAACAGCCTGATCCGGCGGGCGGTCGAGCGCCGGGGCGAGGAGTACCTCTCCTTCCCGAGGCGAGCCCTCTTCGACAGGATCGGGATCCGGACGATGGTCATGGAGACCGATCCCTACGGCAACTTCCTGACGCAGGGCTACGAGCTGGCGTCGGCGCGGGACTGGGCACGCCTCGGGAACCTCTACCTGAAGGACGGCGTCTGGGACCGGGAGCGGATCCTGCCGGAGGGGTTCGTCAAGTTCGTCAGCAGCGTCGCGCCGGCGTGGCAGGCCGACGGCCGCCCGGTCTACGGCGGCTTCTTCTGGATCAACGGTGAGCGCGAGTTCCCGGTGCCCGAGTCGGCCTACTACATGTCCGGAGCCGGCGGCCAGACCACGCTGATCGTGCCGACCCACGACCTCGTCGTCGTGCGCCTCGGCCACTTCAGGGGCGCGGCCGCCGCCGACGATGCGCTGAACCGCGCGCTCGCGCTGCTGATGCAGGCCGTCCCGTCGTCGCGCTGAGGCGAGAGGCCTGGCGGAGGTCCACCGCTCGTCGGCCCGCTGTGGGAGACGCTGGTCTTTTCCGAGTTCCACCGGCTGCTGGCCTCGGGCGCAGCTTCGTGGCGGCTCGCGTTCTGGCGCGACCGCACGAAGGAGGCGGACTTCCTGCTGCACAAGGCCGGGAGGGTCCTGCTCGCGGACGCGAAGTGGGCCGAGCATCCCGACGGGCCGGGCCGCCTCGAGCGGGTCCGGAACGAGTTCCCGCGGCCTCTCAACGCCCGCGTGGTAGGCTTCGAGCGGAGACCATGCGGCCCCAGATCGGCATCGGAAGGAGCGCCGGGATGGGTCTCGGATCGAAGGCCGATCTCAAGCGGGCGCTTCGTCCCGTTCCCCGCTTCGAGCGGGCGGTGCGCGAGGTCTCGAGGATGTTCTCCGAGGCCGGGATCAGGCACGCGCTCGTCGGCGCTCTCGGCGCGAATGCGTATCGCGACCGGCCCCGCACCACGGAGGACATCGACTTCCTGGTCGGGGACGAGGCTTTCCAGAGCCACGCAGGCGGCTACGTGACGATGAAGGTGCCCGTCGTCGAGTTCGACGGCATCGACGTGGATCAGGTCCCGCTCACCCGGTCGCTGCGGGTGGTCGAGGAAGGGCTCGCCCGTGCGGAGCTGAGCGAGGGTGTACCGATCGCGCCGGTGGACGTGATCGTGGTGATGAAGCTGCTCGCGGGCCGGACACAGGACCTCGCGGACATCGAGGCGATCGTCGCTTCGGGCGCCGACCTCGACATGCTGCGTGCCGCCGTACGACGGGCGGCGCCGGAAAGCGCCTCGACCCTGGAGAAGCTCATCCAGAACGCGCAGCGCGGCTAGAGCGGGGAAGCGCGAGCGCCAGGTTGAACGGCGTGACGAGCCGCGGAGCGAGAGCTCGCGCTCGTGCCGTCCGCCCGCCGCTCTAGCGGAGGTCCACCGAGAAGAACACGTCCGCGAGCGGGCCCACCGGCGCGAGGAACGTCGGCGCGAGCAGGAAGAGGTCTCCGTTCTCGCCGATGCGGCTGCGGTAGTCCGGCGGCTGCTGGCCGTCGTAGCCGCCGCCGCGGGGGAGCATGCCGACCGGGTAGGGGCGCGGTGCGTAGCCCGAGTTCCAGAAGCGCGAGTACCCGCCCCGCGACATCCCGCCCCGATAGAAGCTCGCGATGGGATGGCGCTCCGACGCGGTGGCGAAGAAGCCGCCCTGGTTCTCGTTCCGATAGAACGACGCCAGTTCGTAGGGATCGTGGAGGACGCGGATCTGGGGACGCCGATCTCTCGCCTGCTCTGCGGCCGCCTCCGGCTCTTCGGCCTCCTGCGCCCGGGCCGTCCCCGAGGCCAGCAGGAGCGCCACCGCCAGGAACCCCAGCCTCCGCATCTCCTTCGCTCCTCGCGGGTTTCGCCCGCGCGCGAGCCCTGCCGCGGCTCGCATCGAGATCATTATACGAAGTTGGCCTCGACCGGGGGTGTGACGCGGGTCTCAGCAGCCGCCCCTCACACCTCCACGGTCTGCCCGGTCTCGTGCGCTCGCCGCGCCGCGACGGCGATGCGGATGGCCGCGAGCCCGTCGTCGATAGTGACCGGGGGCGGCAGCCCGCCCAGCACGTTCTGCGCGAAGTTCCGGAGCTGCGCGGTGTAGGCGCCCGCGAAGCGCTCCATGAAGTGCGGCACGGTGTCATGGGAGATGGAGTTCTTCTTCATGAGTAGGACGGGCGTCTCGCGCAGGTAGCCCACGCGCAGCGTGCCTTCGGTGCCGAGCAGCTCGGTCGTGATGTCGTACCCGTAGATGCCGTTGCGGGACAGGTCCACCACCCCCAGCCGGCCGTCGACGAAGCGCAGGCTCACCACGGCGTTGTCCAGGTCGCCGACGGTCTTCAGCTCCGGGTAGGCCAGCGTGCCGGCGATGGCGTGCACGCTCGCCACCTCGCCCATCAGCCAGCGTGCCAGGTCGAAGTCGTGGATTCCCATGTCCAGGATCATGCCGCCGCTGCTCCTGGGATCGGCGTACTCGAGGCTCGTCCGGTACGGGTCGCGGGAGGTGGACTTGAAGAGGACCGCGGTCCCGATCGCGCCCTCCTCGAGCTTGCGCTTGGCGGCGGCGTAGCCCGCGTCGAAGCGGCGCATGAAGCCCATCTGGAAGAACACGCCCGTGGCCGCCACGGACTCCTTCATCGCCAGGGTCTCCTCCTGGGACAGGGCCGGCGGCTTCTCGCAGAACGTGGGCTTCTTCCGCTTCGCGGCGGCCAGGACCAGGTCCTTGTGGGTGCTGGTCGGGCTGACGATCACGACGGCCTCGACCTCGGGAGAGTCGACGAGCGCCTCCGCCTCGGAGAATCGGAGCGCGACCTCGTGCTCGGCCGCCACCTGCTCCGCCGCGGCCGTGTCGACATCCGCCACGGCGACGAGCCGCGCCTCGGGGATGCGCGTGGCCAGGTCCCGGGCGTAGACGCGACCGAGACGACCCAGGCCGATCAGGCCGATCTTCAGGCGCTTCACCGCGCCGCTCCCTTGCCGACCAGCTCGATCCTGACCCTCTGGTCCTCGGGCACGTTCTCTCCCTTCAGGATCCTCACCGCGCTCTCCACGGCGACGCGCCCCATCTCCGAAGGGAACTGCGCCACCGAGGCGACCATGGAGCCGGCCTCGATGGCCTTGCGCGCGTCGTCGACGGCGTCGAAGCCGAAGACGCGGACCTGGCCCGTCCTGCCGGCCGCCGCGATGGCCTCGACCGCGCCCAGCGCCATCATGTCGTTGCAGGCGAACACCGCGTCGAGGTCGCGGTGGGCCTGGAGCATGTTCTGGAAGACGCTGTAGCCCTGGTCGCGCTCCCAGTTGGCGGTCTGGGAGGCCACGACTGCCACGCCCGGGGCGTCCTTCAGGGCGTCGCGGAAGCCGCGCAGGCGCGAGTCGCCGGTCTCGTGGCCCGGGATTCCCTCCAGGATGCCCACCCGCGCCTTGCCCCCGGTCACCTCGACGAGGTGACGGCCCGCGAGACGGCCCCCCTCGTAGTTGTCCGAGCCGATGAAGGTCGCGAGCTTCAGGCCGGCCTCGGCCGCAGCGGCGGCGTCGACCTGGGTGTCGACGACGATGACGGGAACCCCGGCGGCGCTGGCCTTGACGAGAGCGGGGACGATCTCCCGCGATCCGCTCGGCGCGATGGCCAGGGCCTTCACGCCCGTCTGCACGAGGTTCTCGACGATCTGCATCTGCCTCTCGACGTCGATCTCCCGCTCCGCGGCCTGCACGACGAGGTCGACCTGGAGCCGCCCCGCGGCCTCCTGGGCGCCCTTCTGCATGTCGATGAAGAAGGGGCTGTTCAGGGTCTTCACCACCAGGGCGACGCGGGGTCGCGCGGGGCCTGCGGCCGGCCCGTCGCGGTTGCAGCCCGGGGCCGCCATGGCCGCGACGGCGAAGAGGAACGCGCTTCTCTGCATGGTCACCTCTCGTCGGGGCTCTTGAGCAGCGCGTCGAGCAGGACCGCGCCGATGATCACGAGCCCGATCACGACCTGCTGCAGGAACGAGGAGATGCCGAGCAGGTTGAGGCCGTTGCGGAGCACGCCCATGATCAGCGCGCCGATCAGCGTGCCCGCCACCGTGCCCGAGCCGCCCTTGAGGCTCGTGCCGCCGATCACGGCCGCGGCGATCGCGTCGAGCTCGTACATGATGCCGGCGATGGGCTGCGCGGAGTTGAGGCGCGCGGTCAGGATCGTCGCTGCCAGGGCGCTCGCGAGGCCGGACAGGACGTAGACCGCGGTCTTGTGGAAGCGGACCGCCACCCCCGAGAGCCGGGCCGCCTCCTCGTTGCCGCCGATGGCGTAGACGTAGCGGCCGAAGCGGGTCCGGGCCAGCACGAACTGGGCCGCGAGGCAGACGACCGCGGTCACGAGGGCGGGCGCCGGCACCAGGAGCACCCGGGCGGTCGCCAGGGATCGAAAGCCGGCGTCGAAGCCCGAGACGGGTCGCCCGTCCGTCACGAGCAGGGCGAGGCCACGCGCGACGCTCATCATGCCGAGGGTCGCGATGAAGGGCGGCAGCCGGCCGCGCGTGATCAAGAGGCCGTTGAGGAGTCCGGCGAGGGCTCCCACGCCCGCGCCGGCGAGAACGGCGGCGAGCGGGGGCCATCCGGCTTGGAGCGCCTCGGCCAGGGCGACGCCGGAGAGCGCCACGATCGAGCCGACGGAGAGGTCGATGCCGCCGCTGAGGATCACGAAAGTCATGCCGACGGCGATGACGGCGTTGATGGACGTCTGCTCGAGGACGTTGAGGAGGTTCGGGACGGTCAGGAAGTGGGGGGTGAGCGCGAACAGGAGGCCACACAGGCCGGCGAGTCCCGCGAGGCTGCCCAGCTCGCGGCCCCCGGCCAGGGCTCGCCCCACGCGGCTCACGAGGCGTGGCCCAGAGCGGCTGACAGCACGCGCTCCTGGGTCGCCTCCGCTGCGTTCATCTCGGCAGCGACCCGGCCCCGGCGCAGGACCAGGATGCGATCGCTCATGCCCAGCACCTCGGGCAGCTCCGACGAGATCATGACGATGCCCGCGCCCGCGGCGGTCAGGCGGTTCATCAGCTCGTAGATCTCCTGCTTCGCGCCGACGTCGATGCCGCGCGTCGGCTCGTCCATGATCAGCACCTCGACGTCGGCCGCCAGCCACTTCCCGAGCACGACCTTCTGCTGGTTGCCGCCGGAGAGCAGGGCGACCCTTTGGGCGAGGGACGGCGTCTTGATGCGCAGGTCGTCGACCTGCCGGCGGGCGAGGGCATCCTCGGCGGTCCGGCTCACGACGCCGAAGCGGCAGAGGCGCGGCGCGCTGGGTAGCGCGAGGTTGCGGGAGACCGCGAGCCCCAGGACCAGCCCCTGGGTCTTGCGATCCTCGGGCAGCAGGCCGAGGCCGCGGCGGATGGCGTCCCGCGGTCCGCGCAGGCGCACCGCCTCGCCCCTCAGGAGAACCGTGCCGGAGTCCAACCGATCGGCGCCGGCGAGTGCCCGCGCCAGCTCGGTCCGGCCGGCGCCGACGAGTCCAGCGATGCCCAGGACCTCGCCTCGGCGCAGCAGGAAGCTGACGTCGGCGAACGCCGGACGGCGGCACAGGCCTTCGGCGCGCAAGAGCTCCGCGCCCGGGGCGCCCGGCCGGCGCGGATAGTGCGCGGCGACATCGCGGCCGGCCATGAGGCGCACGAGCTCCGCGCGGCTCGCCGCTCCCACGTCCCGCGTCGCGACGTTGCGCCCGTCCCGGAGCACGGTCACGCGCCGTCCGATGCGCTCGACCTCGTCCAGCCGGTGCGAGATGTAGACGACGGCGACGCCCCGGGCGGTGAGGCGCTCGATGGTGAGGAACAGCGACGCGATCTCGGAGTCGGTGAGAGCCGAGGTCGGCTCGTCCATCACCAGGACCCTGGCCTCGTCGGCGAGCGCCTTCGCGACCTCGACCATCTGCTGCTGGGCGATGCCGAGCCGGCGCACCGGAGCGTCCGGATCGATCGCGACGCCCAGCCCCTCGAACAGCTCCCGCGCCTCGCGGCGCTGCCGGGCTCGATCCACGAGGCCCAGGCCCGTGCGGCGCTCCCATCCGAGGAAGATGTTCTCCGCGGCCGAAAGCTCCGGCACCAGGTTCAGCTCCTGGTAGATGATGCGGACGCCGAGGGAGTGCGCGCGACCCGGGGAGTCGATCTCGACCGGGCGGCCTTCGAGCTCGATGCTCCCGGCATCCCTGCCGCTGGCGCCGCTCAGCACCTTCATGAGCGTCGACTTGCCGGCGCCGTTCTCTCCCAGCAGCACGTGGACCTCGCCGGCGCGCACCTCGAGGTCGACGCCGTCGAGGGCCACCACGCCGGGGAAGGCCTTGCGGATCCCGCGCATCCGAAGCGCTGGCGGCGGCTCCGCGGGCGGTGGGGAAGCCAAGGTCGGGCCTCGATGCTGGAAATCGGACCAGCGGCTCGTGACGATCTTCGCAAGCGTCTATGAGCGAACCCCTCGGGCCCAGGGCAGGGCCTGAGGTAGCCGCCGTAGATAGCAGGGTTCCTTCCAAAAGGGAAGGGCTGCTGCGGCGGTTGAACACGACCCATCACCTGGGGAGCCTGCGAGCGGCGGGCTGGAGCTGGCAGATGGCGTCAGGGGTCGCTTGGACCGAGATCGCGCCGACTACGGCTGGTCCGTCTTGGAGCAGAACGTGGTGATCGCCGACAATCCGCCGTTGGGGGGCTCTGTTCGGCATCAAGCTCAAGCTCTAGCAGGACGCCGCGCACGGGGAGCCGCGGCGATGGCCGCGGCCCTCGCGTTGCTCACCTCGCAGGGCGGGCGTGCGCAGACCCGTGTGGCGCCTCCGAGGCTCGTGCTCTTCGTTGCGGTCGACCAGATGCGCTACGACTACCTGGAGCGCTTTGCCCCGCTGTTCCAGGCGGGTTTCAAGAAGCTCCTCGGGCACGGGGCCGTCTTCTCGCACGCGCTCTACCGCCACGCCAACACCGAGACAGGACCGGGCCACGCGCTCCTGCTCTCCGGACGCCACGCCCGTGACAACGGAATCGTCGCGAACTCCTGGTACGACCGCGTGACGCGCAAGAGCGTCAACGTGGTCGAGGACCCCACGGTGACGCCCGTGGGCGGTCCGGGCAAGGGACGCTCGCCCGCCAGCTTCATCGGCCAGACCCTCGGCGATCGCCTGAAGAAGGCGTCTCCGTCCTCCAGGGTCGTAGGCGTGGCGCTGAAGGACCGCTCGGCCATCCTGATGGCCGGGCCCCGGGCGGATGCCGCGTACTGGTACGACGACGACACCGGACGCTTCATCACCAGCAGCTACTACACGAAGACGGCGCCGCCCTGGCTCGTCGCGTGGAACGCCGAAGGCAAGGTCGACGCCCTCAATGGCGGTACCTGGAACCGGCTGCTCCCGGACCTCTCCCTTTACGAGCGCTACGCCGGACCCGATGCGGTGGAGGGAGAATGGGACCGCAAGGACACGGTCTTCCCCCACCGGATCCGCGGCGCCGCGCGGTCGGAGGAGTTCTACGACGACCTGCGGCGCACGCCCTACGCCGACGAGCTGACGCTCGACGTCGCGCTGCGGGCTCTGGAGGCCCACGGGCTGGGGGACGACGAAGCCACGGACCTGCTCGCGGTGGGCTTCTCCGCCACGGACGTGATCGGCCACACCTACGGGCCCGACAGCCAGGAAGTGATGGACCAGATGCTCCGCCTCGATCGGACCCTGGGCCGACTGCTCGACGAGGTGGAGCGGCGCACCGGGTCCGACGGCTACCTGTTCGGGCTCGGCGCGGACCATGGCGTGATGCCCCTGGTGGAGCTCTCCCGCGCCAGGGGCCTGCCGGCACGCCGCGCCCGGCCCGAGGAGATCGAGAGGCCGGTGCGCGCGGCACTGGCGGCGGGCTTTCCGGGGAAGACGGGCCTGATCGCGTACTTCGACGACCCGCACTTCTACCTCGACCTCGAGGCGCTTGCCCGCCAGGGCGTGAGGCGGGCGGACGTCGAGGCGTGGATCGAGAAGGCGGCCCTCGAGACAGGCCTCGTGCAGCGTGTCTACACGGCCGGTCGGCTTCTCGGCGATCCTCCGGCCGGCGACCCGGAATTCGGGCTCTTCCGAAACGCCTTCTTCGAGCCGCGCAGCCCCCACGTCCTCCTGCGGCTCAAGGATCACGTCTACGTCGACGACGAGTACGAGGGCGGGACGGGCCACGGCACCGCAGCGCTCTACGACCGGCACGTCGCCATGGGCTTCCTGGGGCCCCGCGTCAGGCCGGGCAGGTACGCCGAGCCCTGCGGCCCGGAGGAGATTGCCCCGACGTTGCACGCCCTCCTCGGACTGGACTACCCGCTGGAAACAGGACAGCGGGTCCTGAAGGAGATGCTCATGCCGTGACCCTGGACCACCTTCAGCGAACGGCCGGTTGTGTATGGGGCCACGGGCTAAGATCGGGCCATGATCTACCTCGACCACCACGCCACGACGCCGGTGGCGCCCGAGGTCGTCGCGGCGATGCTGCCCTACTTCGGCGAGCGATTCGGCAACCCCTCGAGCCGCCACCACGCTTTCGGCGAGGAGGCGCACCGCGCCGTCGAGGAGGCCCGGGCGAGGGTCGCCGGCCTCGTCGGCGCTGCGCCCGAGGAGATCGTCTTCACGTCGGGAGCGACCGAGTCCGACAACCTGGCCGTCCGCGGCGCGGCCCGAGCCAACGCCGAGCGGGGCCGTCACGTCGTCACCACGGTTCTCGAGCATCCGGCGGTCCTGGAGCCGTGCCGGACCCTTGAGCGCGAGGGCTTCGCGGTCACGCGCGTCGCGGCCGGCTCGGACGGGGTGGTGGCGGTAGAGGCGGTGGCACGAGCCGTGCGCGCCGACACCGTTCTCGTCTCCGTCATGGCTGCGAACAACGAGATCGGGACGCTCCAGCCCATCGGGGAGCTGGGGGCGCTCTGCCGCGAGCGGGGCATCCTCTTCCACAGCGACGCGGTGCAGGCCATCGGCCGGACGACCGTCAGCGTCGATGCGTGGAGCGTCGACCTGATGAGCTTGTCCGCCCACAAGATGTACGGTCCCAAGGGAGTCGGCGCGCTATACGTGAGACGCGGACGGAAGCCGCGAGTCCGCCTCCAGGCGCAGGCCGAGGGCGGAGGGCAGGAAAAGGGCGTCCGCTCGGGCACGCTCAACGTTCCCGGCATCGTCGGCTTTGGCGTCGCGGCGCGGCTCGCAGCCGACGCTCTGTCGGGAGGCGAGCCGGACAGGATCCGCGCGTTGCGTGACCGGCTCCTCGCGCGCCTGCGCGAGCGCATCAGCGGGGTACAGGTCAACGGCAGCCTGGAGGCGCGCCTGTCCGGCAACCTCCACGTCTCGATCGAAGGCGCCGAGGCGGAGACGCTGCTCTTGTCGCTGGGCGCACGCATCGCGCTGTCCGCGGGCGCCGCCTGCGCCGAGGCCGGCGGCAAGGGCTCGCACGTGCTGCGAGCGATCGGGCTGCCCGACGCGCGTGTCTACACCTCGTTGCGCTTCGGGATCGGCCGGTATAATACGCCCGCCGAGGTCGACGCCGTGGTGGACGCACTCGCGGAGGCCGTGAAGGAGGCCCGCTCGCGCACGTCCCCGGTGCGAGAGTGAAGGAAGAGCCAATCACGCAATTCGCATGCCTCCGTCGCGCTGCTGTCACAGAGTGCAAACCGCGCGAAGCGACTCTGTCGTCTTGAGTTAGTGGCCGCTTTCGCGGAAGTTTCCACAAGCTTTTCCACAGTTTCTGTGGATTCCGGAAAGGGGTTCATGATCCGCAAGCCGAGGCTCTTCACCCCGGGCCCGACTCCGCTCAATCCGCTCGTGCAGGAAGCGATGGCGCGCGCCATCGTCCACCACCGCACCGAGGAATTCCGCGCGACGTTCCGCGCGTGCACGTCGGGGCTGAAGTCGTTTCTCAAGACCAGCGGCGAACTGCTCATGCTCTCGGCTTCGGGCACGGGAGGCATGGAGGCTGCGCTCGTCAACCTGCTGTCACCCGGTGACGCGATGCTCGCGCTCGTGGCGGGCAGCTTCGGCCAGCGCTGGGCGGACCTGGGCAAGGCGCACGGCATGGACGTGCGCACGCTCGAGGCGCCTTGGGGCGAGGCGGTCGAGCCCGGCGCGGTCGCCGAGGCTCTCGCCCGTGAGCCGGGCGTTCGGGCGGTCTTCGTCCAGCTCAGCGAGTCCTCGACCGGCGCCGCACACGACGTGAGGGAGCTGGCGCGCGTCTGCCGCGACCGTGAGGACGTGCTCCTGGTCGTGGACGCCATCTCGGGCGCCGGAGCCATCGCCCTGGAATCGGACGCCTGGGGCGTGGACGCGGTCGTGGTCGGCAGCCAGAAGGCGCTGGCCTTGCCGCCGGGCCTGGCGTTCCTCGCGCTGTCGCCCCGGGCCGTCGAGAGGATGGAGCGGGCGAAGGCGCCGCGCTTCTACTTCGACTTGCGCCGCGAGCGGAAGGCCCAGGCCGAGGGGGAGGCGGCCTTCACGCCTCCCATCTCGCTGGTCGTCGCCTGCAAGGGGGCGCTGGACTTCGTCGCCTCGCTCGGAGGCGTCGACGCCCTCGTCCGGAACGCGGGCACGCTGGCCGCGATGACCCGCGCCGCGGCGGGCGCCCTCGGCCTGCCGCTCGTCGCCCCGCGCCACCACGGCGACGCCCTGACCGCGCTCTACCCGCCGGCGGGCATGGACTCCGGCGCCGTCGTGAAGGCGCTGAAGTCCGAGTTCGCCTCGACGGTGGCCGGAGGCCAGGGGCAGCTCAAGGGCAGGATCTTCCGCGTCGCCCACCTGGGCTACTACGACGCCACGGACATCCTCGGGCTGCTGGGCACGCTCGAGATCGCGCTCCGCCGCCTGGGGCATGGCTTCGAGGCGGGAGCGGGCGTCGCCGCCGCGCAGGCCGCGTACCTGGAGCGCGGGTGAGCGCCCGGATCCTCGTCCTCGAGGGAATCACGGGGCGGGGCCTGGCCCTGCTCGAGGCCGAAGGCTTCGCGATCGACCAGGGCAAGGCCATGCCGCCTGCCGAGCTGGCGAAGATCGTCGGCGCCTACGACGCGATGACGATCCGGAGCGGCAGCCAGGTCACGGCCGAGGTGATCGCGGCGGCGAAGAAGCTCCGGGTGATCGGCCGGCCCGGGATCGGCGTCGACAACGTGGACCTGGAGGCAGCGACGCGCCACGGCGTGGTGGTCATGAACTCGCCCGGGGGCAACATGGTCTCGACGGCGGAGCTGGCCCTGGGCCTGCTCCTGTGCGTGGCGAGGCCCATCTCGGCGGCCGACGCCGCGATGAAGGCGGGGAGATGGGACCGCAAGTCCTTCGCAGGCGTCGAGCTGCACGGCAAGCGCATCGGGGTCGTGGGCCTCGGGCGGATCGGTCGCGAGGTGGCCATGCGCTGCCGCGCCCTGGGCATGGACGTGGCCGCCTACGACCCGTTCGTGGCCCCGGCCATCGCCGAGTCGCTCCACGTCACGCTGCTCTCCTTCGACGAGCTGCTCGCGAGCTCGGACTTCCTCACCCTGCACAGCGTGCTCACGAAGGAGACCCGTCATCTGCTGGGCAAGGAGGCTCTCGGCAAGGTCAAGGCCGGGGTTCGCATCGTCAACGCCGCGCGGGGGGAGCTGATCGACGAGGAGGCGTTGCTCCAGGCGCTCGACTCGGGCCGCGTGGCGGCGGCGGCCCTCGACGTCCACGCCCAGGAGCCGCCCGTGGACTGGCGCCTGGCCCGTCACCCGAAGGTGGTGGCGACGCCGCACGTGGGCGCGCAGACGAGCGAGGCCCAGGAGCGCGTCGGCACCGACATCGCCGCCCAGGTCCGAGACTTCCTCAAGGGCGGCCTGATCCAGAACGCCGTCAACTTCTTCTCGCTGTCGGGCGAGCTCTACGACCAGGTGCGGCCGGCCATGGACCTGGCGGAGCGCCTCGGCGCGTTCCTCACCCACGTCCGGCCGGGGGCGATCGAGCGGGTCGAACTCGGCCTCTACGGCGACCTCAGGGAGATCGACGCGAAGCCGATCCTCTCGGCGGCCGTCCTGGGCGTGCTCCGGCCCGTCGTCAAGGGCAACCTGACCATCGTCAACGCCCGTGCCATCGCCCAGGAGCGGGGGATCGAGGTGGTGGAGTCCACGTCCAGCGCTCGGATCGCGTTCTCCAACCTGATGGCGCTCCGCCTGAAGACGAGCCAGGGCGAGTTCTCCGTGGCCGGCACGCTCTTCGGCCCCAACCACCTGCGCCTGGTGGACGTGGACGGCGTCGAGGTGGACGCGATACCACAGGGCAGCCTGCTGCTCGTCGGGAACGACGACACGCCCGGCGTCGTGGGTCACCTCGGCACGCTGCTGGGCGCTCGCTCGATCAACATCGCCCGCATGAGCGTCGGCCGCAAGCCCGGCAGCGGCCGCGCCGTCATGCTGATCGAGGTGGACAGCGACGTCCCCGGCGAGGTGCTGGCCGAGGTCGAGCAGGTTCCGGGCGTGCGCGAGGCGCGGGCGATCCGGCTGAGCTCGTAGAGCTGCGCGACGAAGGATCAGCCCATGTGGGCGCAGACCGCGTCGCCGAACTCGCTGCAGCGGACCTCGCGCGCTCCCTCCATCAGGCGCGCGAAGTCGTAGGTGACGGTCTTCGCGGCGATTGCGCCGTCCATGCCCTTGACGACCAGGTCCGCCGCCTCCGTCCAGCCCATGTACCGCAGCATCATCTCGCCCGAGAGCACGACCGAGCCGGGGTTGACCTTGTCCTGGTTGGCGTACTTGGGCGCGGTCCCGTGGGTGGCTTCGAAGACGGCGTGGCCGGTGTCGTAGTTGATGTTCCCGCCCGGAGCGATGCCGATCCCGCCGACCTGGGCGGCCAGGGCGTCGGAGAGGTAGTCGCCGTTGAGGTTGAGCGTCGCGATCACGTCGAACTCGTCCGGGCGCGTCAGGACCTGCTGCAGCGTGATGTCCGCGATCGCGTCCTTGATCAGGACCTTGCCCGGTCCTTCGGCGCCGCGCTCCCACGTCCAGGTGCGGTCGCCGAAGTCGCGCTCCGCAAGGGCATAGCCCCAGTTGCGGAAGGCGCCCTCCGTGAACTTCATGATGTTGCCCTTGTGGACGAGGGTGACGCTCCTGCGGCCATTGTCCAGGGCGTAGCGGATGGCAGCGTGGATCAGGCGTTCGCTGCCCTCCCTGGAGACGGGCTTGAAGCCGATGGCAGAGGTGGCCGGGAACCGGACCTTCCGGTAGGCCTGGGGAAAGGCCTCCTGCAGGAACGCAAGAACCTTGCGCGCGTCCTCGCCTCCGCTCTCGAACTCGATTCCCGCGTAGATGTCCTCGGTGTTCTCCCGGAAGATCACCATGTCGACCTTCTCGGGGTGCCGCACCGGCGAGGGCACGCCCTTGAACCAGCGGACCGGGCGCAGGCAGACGTAGAGGTCGAGAAGCTGGCGCAGCGCGACGTTCAGGGAGCGGATGCCGCCGCCGACCGGGGTCGTGAGCGGGCCCTTGATCCCGACCCGGAACTCCCGGAACGCCTCCACCGTCTCGTCGGGCAGCCAGCTTCCCAGGGCCACGTGTGACTTCTCGCCAGCGAACACCTCCATCCAGTGGATGCGCCTGCGGCCGCCGTAAGCCTTCGCCACCGCCGTGTCGAAGACGCGGACGGCGGCGCGCCAGATGTCGGGTCCTGTCCCGTCACCCTCGATGAACGGGACGATGGGCTCGTCGGGCACCTCGAGCCGGCCGTCGCGGATGCCGATGCCGCTCCCCGAGGACGGCACCTTGGCGTGCTGGTAGTCCATGCGTGGGCTCCTCCCCGGCCGGGGATTCTACCGGTTCTCGGCTGCTTGCAGCCGCTGCTCGGGCCGGTAGGGGAAGATGTCCACGATCTCGCCGGCCTCGATGCGGGCCTGCATGTTCTGCCAGTACTCCGCCGTGAGAAGCTCGGCGTGCGCCTCCCGGAAGGCAGCCAGGAGCGCGGGCCGGAGGCCCAGGAACGACGCGAATTCCTCCGGGAACACGTCGCGAGGCCCCACGTAGAACCAGGGCTCTGCTGCCCACGCCTCGGTGTCGTCCCTCGGCACCGGGAGGCGCCGAAAGCGGCACTCCGTGAGCCGCGACAGCTCGTCGTAGTCGTAGAAGACCACGCGGCCGTGACGCGTGACGCCGAAGTTCTTGAGCAGCACGTCGCCCGGGAAGACGTCGGTGGCGGCCAGGTCCCGGATCGCCTGTCCGTAGTCGATGACGGCTGCGCGCGCCTCGCCGGGTGACGCCTCTTTCAGGTAGAGGTCGAGGGGCTTGAGCCGGCGTTCGACGTACACGTGCGCGATGCCGACCTCGTCCCGCCGCACCGTGACACTTCCTGCCGCCGAGCCGAGGAGCTCGTCGAGGGCTCGAGCGGAGAAGCGCGAGCGTGGGAGTCGCAGGTGCTCGAACTCCTGCGCGTCCACGAGCCGCCCGGCGCGGCCGTGGCGGAACACGAGCTCGTATTTCTCCATGACGCCCGTCCGCGTGATGTCCTTCGGCTCCGGGAAGCGGTCGCGGATCACCTTGAAGACATGGTCGAAGGATGGCAGCGCGAACACCGCCATGACCATCCCGCGCGTCCCGGGGGCGAGCTCGAAGCGCTCCTCCGTGTCGTCCATGTGGCGGACCAGCTCCCGGTACAGCTCGGTCTTGCCGTGCCGGTTGTGGCCCAACGAGGTGTAGAGCTCGGCGACGGGCTTGCCCGGCATGATGGACTTCAGGAAGCCCACGAGCGGCCCCGGGCAGGCCGTGTCCACGAAGAAGTACGAGCGCGTGAAGCCGAAGGCGATGCTGGCGGAGGCCTCGTCGAAGAGGGCGGCGTCCACCCGCACGCCGTCGCGTTCGTTGAGCAGGGCCACCACCAGAGGAAGCTGGCGATCGCCACGGCCGCAGAGCCGGGCCACGACGTAGGCGCCCTTGCCGCGATAGAACACCGCGGGCACCACGTCCACCGCCAGGACCCCGCCCGGCCAGGCGCGGCAGCTCGTCAGCGCCACGCGGCGGGCCACGGCCTCGGCATCGCTCTCGAGGTGGGCCCAGGGGGCGACGATGGGCGTGCGACGCAGCAGGCCAGCCAGGAAGTCGCCGGTCACGAGACCGCCACAGGCGTAACGCTCGTAGCCGAACAGCCGCGGGCCGGGAACGCAGTCGAGGTCCGAGCCAAGGAACTCAAGGGCGGGGTCGACGCCGCGGGTCTGGAACAGGCGGCGCACGACGGAGTTGAAGAAGGTCGCCGCGAGCTCGGGGTCGTTGCGGCCCGCTGCCAGGGCGGCGTAGCGCTCCTTGAGCCCGGCAGCCTCCCAGCCCTCGCGCGAGGGGCGGCCGAGCTGCCGCGCCAGCTCGTCGAGCGCGCCGTCGACCGCGCGCCGATAGAGCTGCAGGCGCTCAAGGGCATCGCCGCGGGCCGCAGGCCAGTCGCGGGCCGCGAAGCGCCGCGGCGCGCGCCGCGTGACGGCCCGGAACGCTTCGTCGAACGCGAGGAAGCCCTCGAAGACGATCTCCGCGACCGCGCCGGTCAACCCGGCTCGCACTATAGCCCGTAGTACAATCCGCTCCACAGGGGGCAGCGCGAAGAAGATGAATCGCAAAGTCACCGTCGTGGGCGCCGGCAACGTCGGCGCGACGCTGGCGCAGCGGCTCGCCGACCGCGAGCTGTGCGACGTGGTCCTCATCGACATCGTGCCGGACATGCCGCAGGGCAAGGGCCTCGACATCGCCGAGGCCATGCCCGTCGAGCGCTCCGACGCGCGGGTGGTCGGCACCAACGACTACGGGGACACCGCCGGGTCCGAGGTCGTGGTCATCACCGCCGGGATCGCCCGCAAGCCCGGGATGAGCCGGGACGACCTGCTCAACACGAACTACAAGATCGTCCGTGAGTGCACGGAGAACGCGCTGAAGCACTCACCGAACGCGATCCTGATCGTGGTCTCGAACCCCCTCGACGCCATGTGCCAGGTCGCCTACAAGGTGTCGGGCCTGCCGAAGCACCGGGTCTTCGGCATGGCCGGCGTCCTGGACAGCGCCCGCATGCGGACCTTCATCGCGATGGAGCTGGGCGTGTCGGTCGAGAACGTCCACGCCTTCGTGCTGGGCGGCCACGGCGACACGATGGTGCCGCTGCCCCGCTTCTCCACCGTCGCGGGCGTCCCGATGACCGAGCTCATGTCCCCCGAGCGGGTGAAGGCGATCTGCGACCGCACCGGGAGCGGCGGGGCCGAGATCGTGAAGCTGCTCAAGACGGGCTCGGCCTACTACGCGCCGTCGGCGTCCACGGCCGAGATGGTCGAGGCCGTGCTGCGCGACAAGCACAAGATCCTTCCGTCCTGCTGCTATCTCGAGGGCGAGTTCGGGATCGAGGGCCTGTACGTGGGCGTGCCCGCGCAGCTCGGCATCGCCGGCGTCGAGAAGATCTGGGAGTTCAAGCTGACGAACGAGGAGATGCAGGCCCTCCACAAGTCGGCCGCGGCCGTGAAGGAATTGGTCGACGTCCTGAAGCTATGAGACTCGGTCGGGTCGGGGGGACGCTGCTCGTCGCGCTCGGCACGGCCTGCGGCGGCTCGGGATCCGGGCCGGACCCCACGCCGTCCACCCCGCCCACGACGGCCACCGCGCAGTCGTACAACATGCGGCTCTTGGCGCACGTCAGCCTCGAGGCGCTGACCGCCCACGAGGCGCACGCGCACCACGACGAGCCGATCGAGGGGCTGGGCGCGCTCTCCGGCTCCGGCAACTGGGGCTACACGACCGCGGACGGCCGGCGCTTCGCGCTGACGGGCACGTCGGTGGGCCTCTCGATCGTCGAGGTGACGCGCCCGGAGCAGCCCGAGAGCGTGGCTCTCGTCGAGGGGCCGTCGAGCCAGTGGCGCGAGGTGAGGACCTGGGGGCCGTTCGCGTACGTCACCACCGAGGCCGTTCACGGCCTCGACGTCGTCGACCTCCGCGCTCCCGACCAGCCTCGGAAGCTGCGCACCTGGAACCAGACGTTCGTCTCCGCCCACACCCTCTGCGTCGACGACTCCCGCGGGCTCCTGTTCGTGAACGGCACGCGCGACACCGCCCGCCAAGCCACGGGGATGCGCGTGCTCGACGCGCGGCGGGATCCCGCGAACCCGCGCGAGGTGGGCAGCTTCGAGCAGTTCTACATCCACGACTGCTACGTCCGGGGCGGCTACCTCTTCGCCTCGGCGATCTACGACGGGTTCGAGGCCGTTCTCGACATCTCGGATCCGGCCCGCATCCGGGAGCTGACGCGCTTCCACACCGGCGGGCGCTTCACCCACAACTCCTGGCTCACGGGCGACGGCCGCTACCTCTTCACGACCGACGAGCGGCCGGGCCGTCCCCTCGAAGGATGGGACCTCTCCGACATGCGCAATCCGCGGAAGGTGTCCGAGTACATCGCCCAGGCCGGGACGATCCCGCACAACGTGATGATCGACGGCAACCGCATGGTGGTGTCGCACTACACCGAGGGCGTTCACCTGCTGGACGTGAGCGACCCGACGCGGCCCCGCGTGATGGGCTTCTACGACACCTACGACGGGAGCTTCGGAGGCTTCGCCGGGGACTGGGGCGCCTACATCTTCCCGGCCAGCGACCTGATCGTCGCGAGCGACCTGCAAGGGGGTCTGTTCGTCGTCCAGTACACGGGCCCCTGACGGTATCTCAGGGCTCGATCTCGTCGAAGCTCCTGACGGCACGATGGGACGACGCGGCGGTGGCGGCGCCGTCCCTGACGCACAAGGCGGTCTGCAGGCCGGCGGCGCGCGCAGCCTCGAGCTCGGCGACGATGTCAGAGAGGAACAGCAGCTCGGAAGGCGGGAGGCCGAGGGCTGACGCGATCCGGGCGTAGCTCTCCGGCTCGCGTTTCGGTCCCGTGGTCGTGTCGAAATACGCCTCGATGAAGCCGCTCAGGTCGCCGGCGCTCGAATGCGCGAAGAGCAGCCTCTGCGCGAGCACGCTGCCGGACGAGAAGATGGCGACGCGCCGGCCCGCGCGCCGCCAG
This sequence comes from Vicinamibacteria bacterium, assembly GCA_035691285.1. Taxonomy (GTDB): domain Bacteria; phylum Acidobacteriota; class Vicinamibacteria; order Fen-336; family Fen-336; genus DATFEN01. Next base: position 34,544 of record DASSJI010000141.1, read on the forward strand.
CGCTCGAAGGCGCGCGGGACGTCGGGATAGACGGCGCCGCTCAGCTCGCCGCGGACATAGCCCTCTTCCCAGATCCGGCCCTGCAGGGACTTGAGTCCTGTCGACTTCCGATCGCGCTCCATCAGCCAGGCCAGATAGGCGGCGACGCACGCGGGCTCCTCGCGCCAGGCCGGCGCCGTGGCTTCGTCCTCGACGTGCTCGGCGGCGAGGCGCGCAACGTCGGCGCGCGCCTCCGCCTCGTTCCAGTGCTCCGCGAGAAACGACCGGAGCCGCGCCCGAGCATACGGGAACAGCGTTCCGTACACGAAGTCCACGGGCGTGGTCGTGCCCTCGACGTCGAGGAGCAGCGCCTGGACCCGCCCCACGCGTCAGAGTGAAGGTGCGACCTGGGACGGTCCGAGACAGACGGGCTCGTAGCCCTTCTCGGCGCCGCTGTCGGTGTAGTGGGGCGTCCAGCCGGACGGGTCCTGGAACAGGCGGATGGCGCGGATCTCGCGCGTGGCGCAGAGGTCGAACCAGTGCCGGGTGCCGCGCGGCACGCGGATCAGGTCGCCCGCGGCGACCTCGATGGCGTGCACGGGCCCGCCCTGGGGATGGACGTGGAACAGGCCGCCGCCCTTGACGATGAAGCGCACCTCGTCCTCGTCGTGCCAGTGCTCGCGGCTGAACTTCGCGAGCATGGCGTCGAGGCCGGGCGTCTGGGGCGTCACGTCGATGACGTCGGCGGTCACGTAGCCGCCGGCCTTCTTCAGCCGCTCGATCTCCGGCGCGTAGGCGTCGAGGACCTCGCTCGAGGCGGCGCCCGGCGGAACTGGCCGCGTCGCCTCCCAGCGCTCGTAGTCGATTCCGATGCGGCCCAGCGTCTCGCGGACCGCCGCGTCGCCGGCGATGGTCCTTCCCTCCGACGGGATCCTCACGACCGCCATGTGCTCCTCCCCGTGATCTCGAGCAGGTACTCCAGGGCCTCGACGTGGCGCCGTGCCTCGGCGGCGTCGCGCCCCCACGTGTACAGGCCGTGCCCGCGGATCAGAAGGCCGTGGGCCGACGGATGCCGCGCGAGAACGTCCTCGACGGCTCGCGCTCCCGAAGCCCAGTCCTGCGTGTTCGCCACGACGGGCAGCACCTCGCGATGCTCGTGGGTCGCCACGCCGTCCAGCGCCTTCAGCATCTCGAGCCCCTCGATCGTGACGGACTCGTCGCGCGCGGACAAGAGCGTCGCCCACAGCGAGTGCGTGTGGGCGACGGCGCCGGCGCCCCGCGCGCGGACGATCGCCAGGTGCAGAGGCGCCTCAGCCGACGGCCGGCCTTGCCCGCGGACCAGTGCGCCCGTGCCGTCGATCTCCAGGATCGCCGTCGGCGACAGCGCGGCCTTGTCTGCGCCGCTGGGCGTGATCGCGAGGCGCAGCGGGCGCCGCGACACCACGGCGCTGAAGTTGCCGCTCGTCGCCGGCACTGAGCCGCGGCCGGCGCAGGCGTGGGCCAGCGCGACGAGCTGCACAGCGACGGGCTCGAACTCGTCCATCCCGGCATTGTACGGCGTGACCCAGGGAGCAACGATGACGATCGCGCGCTCGAACCCATCGATCGATGAGGTGGACCTTCCTCAGGGACGCGAGAGGAGGAGGCAGCCGAGGGCGACCGCCGCGGGAGCGGCCTGCACGAGCAGGATGCGGCGCGACACCGTGGCCGCGCCGAACAGGCCCGCGACGAGCACACAGATCAGGAAGAAGACCTGGAGCGGGTAGCCCAGGTGCGGGGGAGCGAGGACGCCCCAGACGAGGCCGGCGCTGAGAAAGCCGTTGTACAGACCCTGGTTGGCGGCCAGCGCCGCCGAACTCCGGGCCTGCTCGGGCGAGAGCCGGAACGTGCGCATGCCGACGGGCTTCGTCCACAGGAACATCTCGAGGACCAGGAACCCGAGATGCTGGAGCGCCACGAGCAGGACGACTGCCATGGCGAGGGACGCCATCGCCTCATCGTCCTCTGCAGATGCGTTCGAGCCCGTACCGGCGGAAGAATGCCTGTGCCTCGGGGTCGTGGGACATCGCGCTCACGACGTGCGTCCCGGCGGCTCCGCCGCCGCACGCGTAGTAGCCGGCCGCTCCGCCGCCGATCGCCACGCCACCGACCGCGGCGCCCCCGAAGGCCACGGAGCCGATGGCCAGGCCGCCGGCGGCGGCGAGGATCCCGATCGACAGCCCGCCAAGGCTCACGCCTCCGAGCGCGAGCCCGCCGATCGCGACCAGGCCGCGGGCCACTCCGCCCAGGGCGACGACCCCCGTGGCGATGTCGCCGAGGGCGATGATGCCCTTCGCATGGCCGCGCAGCTCGCCGCGCTCCGCGTCCGGGCCGGCGGCGATGGCGAGCAGCGGAATGTCGCCCAGGCCGAGCGACGAACGGTAGCGGATGCCACGGGGGCGGGCCTGCTTCACCGCGGCGAGCTGCTGCTCCAGCTCCGCGACGCGCCGCTCGAGGTCGCGTTGGTCACGCATGAGAATCCCTTCCGCGTCCCGGCGAGGCTATCCCGCGCTGGCTTCCCCCGCCCGCGTCTCGCGCCGCCCGCTCGTCAGCACCGCCTTGAGGTAATCGCGGTTCAACCGGGCGATGAACGCGATGCTGATCTCCTTCGGGCACGAAGCCTCGCACTCCCGATGGTTGGTGCACGTGCCGAAGCCGGCCTCGTCCATGGCCTTCACCATGTCGAGCACCCGGCTCTCCCTCTCCGGCTGGCCCTGGGGCAGCAGGTTGAGGTGCGAGGCCTTCGCCGAGACGAACAGCATGGCCGAGGCGTTCGGGCATGCGGCCACGCAGGCTCCGCAGCCGATGCAGGCCGCGGCGTCCATGGCCAGGTCGGCGTTCTCCTTCGGCACCGGGATGGCGTTGCCGTCGGGCGCGGAGCCCGTGGGCACCGAGATGAAGCCGCCCGCGGCGACGATCCGGTCGAGGGCCGCGCGATCCACCACGAGGTCCTTCAGGACCGGGAAGGCCGAGGCCCGCCAGGGCTCGACCGTGATCTCGTCGCCGTGCCTGAAGCTCCGCATGTGGAGCTGGCAGGCGGTCGTGGCTCGGCGCGGACCGTGGGGGACGCCGTTGATGACCATGCCGCAGGTGCCGCAGATGCCCTCGCGACAGTCGTGGTCGAACGCGATCGGCTCCTCGCCCCGCTCGATCAGACCCTCGTTGACCACGTCGAGCATCTCGAGGAACGACATGTCGGGGCTGACGCCCTTGGCCTCGTAGGTGACGAAGCGCCCCTGGGCCTGGCTGTCCTTCTGCCGCCACACGTGCAGCTTGACGTCCATCGTCCGGGCGCTCACTTGTAGCTCCTCTGGGCCAGGTGGACGTTCTCGAACTGCAGCGGCTCCACGTGACGCGCCGGCTTCTTCCCTTCGCCCCGGTACTCCCAGGCCGCGACGTGGCAGAACCGCTCGTCGTCGCGCAGGGCCTCGCCGTCCTCGGTCTGGTACTCCTCCCGGAAATGTCCGCCGCAGCTCTCCTCGCGCTCGAGGGCGTCGAGGCACATCAGCTCGCCCAGCTCGAGGAAGTCGGCGACGCGGCCGGCCTTCTCCAGGGACTGGTTGAGGCCGTCGGCGTCGCCCAGCACCGTCAGGTTCCTCCAGAACTCCTCGCGCAGCGTCGGGATCCTCTGGAGCGCCTCCTCGAGGCCCTTGCGGTTGCGGGCCATGCCGCACTGCTCCCACATGATGCGGCCCAGCTCGCGGTGGAACGAGTCCACCGTGCGCTTGCCCTTGATTCCCATCAGGCGGTCGAGGCGCGCACGCACCTCGCCCTCGGCCTGCTTGAACTCGGGACGGTCCGCCGAGACTTCTTCCCGTGGCGCGGAAGCGAGGTAATGGCCGATCGTGTAGGGGATGATGAAGTAGCCGTCCGCGAGCCCCTGCATCAAGGCCGAGGCGCCGAGACGGTTGGCGCCGTGGTCCGAGAAGTTCGCCTCGCCGAGCACGTGCAGCCCCGGGATCGTGCTCATGAGGTTGTAGTCGACCCACAAGCCGCCCATGGTGTAGTGGGTGGCCGGGTAGATGCGCATCGGCACCTTGTAGGGGTTCTCGTCGGTGATGCGCTCGTACATGTCGAACAGGTTCCCGTACTTCTCGCGGATCGCGCCCTCGCCCAGGCGGGCGATCGCGTCGGCGAAGTCGAGGTAGACGCCGAGCCTCGTGTCGCCCACGCCGCGACCCTCGTCGCAGACCTGCTTCGCCGCGCGCGAGGAGATGTCCCGGGGCGCCAGGTTGCCGAAGCTCGGGTACTTGCGCTCGAGGTAGTAGTCCCGCTCGTCCTCGGGGATCTGGTCGGGACGTCGCGTGTCGCCGGCCCTCTTCGGCACCCAGACGCGGCCGTCGTTGCGCAGCGACTCGCTCATCAGCGTGAGCTTGGACTGGTAGTCGCCGTGGACCGGGATGCAGGTGGGGTGGATCTGGGTGAAGCAGGGGTTGCCGAAGGCGGCGCCCTTCTTGTAGGCGCGCCAGATGGCCGTGCCGTTGCACCCCTTGGCGTACGTGGCCAGGTGGAACACGTTGCCGTAGCCGCCGGTCGCGAGGATGACCGCGTCGGCGACCCACGACTCGATCGCGCCCGTGACCATGTCCCGCGTCACGACGCCGCGGGCGCGGCCGTTCACGACCACGAGCTCGAGCATCTCGTGGCGCGCGTACATCTCGACTCGCCCCAGGCCGATCTGGCGCTCGAGGGCCTGGTAGGCGCCCAGGAGCAGCTGCTGGCCGGTCTGGCCGCGGGCGTAGAAGGTCCGCGAGACCTGGGCGCCGCCGAAGCTGCGGTTGGCGAGGGTGCCGCCGTACTCCCGGGCGAACGGCACGCCCTGGGCAACGCACTGGTCGATGATGTTCACGCTGACCTGGGCCAGGCGGTAGACGTTCGCCTCCCGGGCGCGGAAGTCGCCGCCCTTCACGGTGTCGTAGAAGAGGCGGAACACGCTGTCGCCGTCGTTCTGGTAGTTCTTCGCGGCGTTGATCCCGCCCTGGGCCGCGATCGAGTGGGCGCGGCGCGGGCTGTCCTGGTAGCAGAAGCAGACGACGTTGTAGCCCAGCTCGGCCATGGTCGCCGCGGCCGAGGCCCCGGCCAGGCCCGAGCCGACGACGAGGACCGTGTACTTCCTCTTGTTCGCGGGGTTGACCAGCTTCATCTCGAAGCGGTGCTGGTCCCACTTCTTCTCGATCGGGCCGCCGGGAACGCAGGCCTTGAGCTCCATCGCCCCTACCTCCCGGCCTGCGCCTGGACGGCCACGACCGGCGCCTCCTGAAGGAGGCCGGCCACGACCCCGAACGGCACCGTGAGGAAGCCCAGCACCACGACCAGCGTGAAGACGGTGGCCGCGCCTTCCCGGAGCGCGTCGTAGCGAGGGTGGGCGAGTCCGAGGGTCTGGGTCAGGCTCCACACGCCGTGCCAGAGGTGCAGGCCGAGGCAGGCCATCGCCACGACGTAGAACACCGTCACCCACATCACCCGGAAGCCGGTCACCACGTTGTGGTTGACGCCGCCCTCGACGAAATCCGGGTGCACGCTGCCGATCGTGAAGTGGAGCAGGTGATAGACGATGAAGGCCAGCAGGATCACGCCGCTCCAGCGCATCGAGCGCGAGGCATAGGTCGAGTCCTGCGGGCGCAGGCTGCGGTAGCCCGCGGGCCGCGCCGCCCAGCTCGTGAGGGTGAGGGAGGCCGCGGCCCACACGTGGAGCGCGGCAGCGGCCAGCAGGCCGAGGCGCACCGCCCACAGCAGCGCCGGGATCTTGCGCAGGGCGGCGCCGTAGTCGTCGAGCTTCGTCGGACCTGCGAAGGCCTGCAGGTTGCCGGCCATGTGGCCGACCACGAAGCCGAACAGGACGACGCCCGTGACCGCCATCACGACCTTGCGGCCGATCGACGAGCGGATGAGCGCCAGCCACGCGTTCATTCTCGTTACCCCGGGAAAGCGATCTTATTCGCTCGCCGCGGAGCGCGCAACGAGCCGCGGCCTCGCCTGCGCGGGCTGCAGGAGCAGGCGCAGCAGCAGGCTCTGGAACGTCGGCTCGCCGTAGATGCCGTGATGGTCCGCGTGTCCGAAGACGGCGCGGGAGACCTCGGGGATGCCGCAGCCGGGCTCCTCGGGGTTCGCTTCGTCGAGGTGCGACGCGAGCACGGAGGCGCGCGTGACGCGCCCGTCCCCGGCTTCGAGCATGGCCTGGGCCTCGGCCTCGGTCCAAGGCTCGAAGCGCGGCTTGGCGCCGCGGCGCCTGGGCACCACCGCACGGGCCGTCGTCGCGAGGCAGTCGCCCCCGAGCACGACCACACGTACGGGGCAGGGCGATGCGGGCGGCCGCGCCAGCGCCTCGTGGAACGCCCGGGCCCGCGCCAGGACCGCGGCGAGGAAGTCGTGCTCGACGATCCGCGCGCGACGGCTCCACGGCCCCCAGCCGAAGCGCTCCCAGCACGCGGCGTCGTGGAGGTCGACGGCCAGGGGCGTGCCCGAGTCGTCGAGGAGCGGGTGCGCGCCCGGCGGAGGAAGCAGCTCGTAGAGCGACGGCATGTGCGCCACGACCGTGGCGGAGAGCGTGGTGTGGGAGAAGCCGACGCGGCTGCCGTTGAGCAGCGCGTCGAGGGCCGGGATGCTGCCGCCGCTGGGCGTGGCCACGAGCAGCAGGTTCGCGATGCGCCGCGCGCCCGCCCAGGTCACCGGGCCGCCGGGCTCGGCGCTCCCGTAGCGGAGGAAGTAGCGGGCGACGAGGCCGCCCATGCTGTGGCCGATCAGGTTGAAGCGGGCCTTGGGCTCCCCCCGCTTCTCGGACAGCGTGTCGAGCGCCTCGCCCAGGCGTGCCGCCGATTCGACGAGGTCGCGGCGCCAGTCGTAGGAGAAGACGTGGTAGGAGAGCGCGGCTGCGACGTCGTCACGGCTGAAGCCCGCGTCGTCCAGCAGGTCGAGGAGATCGGCGTACTCGGTGAAGCCGAACAGGCGGGGCAGGGCGGCGTCGACTCCGAGGAGCCCGCCGGGAACGAGCGCGTCACGGCTCTCCGAGAACGGGAGCTTCGGCGGCAGCGCGATGTCGTGGGCGCCGACGGCGTTGCCGAGGTTGAGCCAGGCGAGGGTCCCGTCCGCGCGCAGGAGCTGGCTGCCGAGGAGACCGGGGACGACCACGGTCGGAGGAACGACGGCCTCGGGATCCCGAGGCAGCAGCCGCGGGTCGAGGGCCGGGCGCGGGGCCAGGGCACGCACCAGGACGGCTCCCGCCGCGCCGGCGAGCACTCCGGCGGCAAACGGCAGCCAGGCCGGCCGGCTCGCCGGCGTCGAGGGATCGTCTTCGTCCATCTTCATTTCATTGTAGTGGCCCCTTGACACGGGCGGGTCCCGGTCCGAGACTGCCCGGCCGATATGACCCCCATCCTCCTGGCCCTCTTCCTGGCTCCCGCCCCGGCAGTCGAGATCCGCCCGGAGGCGCTGCGCGCCCACATGGGCTTCCTCGCCTCCGACCTGCTGGAAGGACGGCGCACGGGAACCCGCGGCTACGACCTCGCGGCCGCCTATGTCGCGGCGCGCTTCGAGGCCGCGGGCATCGCCCCCGGGGTCTCGGGCTCCTACTACCAGCCGGTTCCATTCCGCGAAGGGATCGTGGACCAGGCGAAGAGCGAGATGGTCGTTCGGCGCGGCGGGGAGGAGCGCCGCCTGGCCGTCCGCGAGGACTTCCTGCCCGCGGCGGGCCTGAGCCTCGAGCGCGGGGAGGTCGACGCCGAGGTCGTGTACGTCGGCTTCGGCGTCACCGCGCCCGAGCGGCGCTACGACGACTACGCGGGCCTCGACGTGCGCGGCAAGATCGTGCTGATGGCGAGCGGCGCCCCTGCGACGCTGCCGACCGACGAGCGTGCCCACCACTCGAGCCGCCGCACCAAGCGCGAGAACGCGGTGGCCCACGGCGCGGCGGGAGTCCTGAGCTTCTCCCTTCCGGAGGACGAGGCTCGCTTCCCCTGGGCGCGCAAGGTGCCCGAGCTCTCCAAGGGCGCGAACGGGTGGCGCCATCCGGACGGCCGCATCGAAGCCGGCGGGCCGGAGATCCGGGCCACGGCCCTCGTCAGCCTGGCCGAGGCCGAGCGCCTGTTCGGGGGGCGCGAGGCCTTCGAGGCCGTGGTCCGGGACGCCGAGGCGGGCCGGCCGAAGAGTGCCGCCCTCGGCGTGACGGCGCGGCTCCGGATCTTCACCCGCCACAGGGACTACGAGAGCCCGAACGTGGTCGGCCTGCTCCAGGGCGCCGACCCGGTCCGGAAGGGCGAGGCCGTCGTGTTCTCCGCGCACCTCGACCACGAGGGGGTGGGCGAGCCCGTGGGGGGCGACGCCATCTGGAACGGAGCCTTCGACAACGCGTCCGGCGTGGCGACCCTCCTCGAGATCGCCCGCTCCCTGGCCACGGCGCCCCGTCCCAAGCGGTCGATCTTGTTCCTGGCCTGCGTTGCAGAGGAGGAGGGTCTGCTCGGCGCCGAGTACTTCTCCCTGCACCCGCCGCTGCCTCCCGTGGCCAACGTCAACACCGACATGTTCCTGGCGCTGTTTCCCCTCGCGGAGGTGATCGCGCTCGGAGCGGAGCACTCGAGCCTCGGGGCGATCGTGCGGGAGGAGGCGCCCAAGGCCGGCTTCGAGCTGGTGGCGGATCCGTTCCCCCGGGAGACGCTCTTCGTGCGCAGCGACCAGTACCCGTTCGTGCGGCGCGGCGTTCCCGCCGTGGCCATCGCGGCCGGCCTGCGCAGCCGGGATCCGAAGATCGACGGCCGGGCCGTCGTCGCCGAGTGGCGTCGGACCCGCTACCACACGCCGAGGGACGACATGGGCCAGGCGATCGACTGGGACTCCTTGACGCGCTTCGCTGAGCTCAACCGCCGCATCGGCCTGCGCCTGGCCACAGACCCCCGGCGACCGCGCTGGATCGACGGGGACTTCTTCGGGAAGCTCTTCGGCGGAGGCCGATGAGGGCGGCGCGCCGCGGCGCGCTCCTCGCCGTAGCATTGCTCGCGTTCGTGCTCGCCCTCGAGCTCTTGAAGAAGGGCGCGGCGGGGATCGTCCCGATCCTGCGCGGGCTCGACGTGGACGGGCCGGCCGGAGGCGTCGGCTTCGGCTGGCTCATGGCCTGCATCGTGCTGTCGGGCTCCCCGGTGGCGGCGATCGCCCTCACGCTCCTGGCGTCGGGAGCCCTCACCACCCCCGAGGCCTTCGCGATGGTCGGGGGCTCGCGCCTCGGTGCGTCGTTCGTCGTGCTCCTCATCGGGCTCGTCGACGACCTGCGGCAGCGGCGCACCGAGAAGCGCAGCGCGTACATCGGCGTGGCGGCGCTCGTCTCGACGTCGATCGTGTACCTGCCGGCGATGGCGCTGGGCTACGGGGCGCTCGAGACCGGCCTGCTGCAGGGGCTGCGGTTCGAGGGGCGGCTCGTGGCCTCCGTGGTCACGGCCGTGTGCGGGCCCGTCACGAGCTTCCTCGCGCGCTTCGTCCCGGGCGCGTTCCTGTTCGTGGTGGGGGTGCTGGCGCTGCTCGGGGCCTTCCGGGTCTTCGACGGCCTGCTTCCAGACCTGCAGGGGCGTGGACCGGTCGCGACGGCCGGACGGGTGATCTACAGGCCCTGGCCGATGTTCCTGATCGGCGCGGCCGTGACATCCCTCACGCTCTCGGTCTCGGTCTCCCTGTCGCTGCTCGTGCCATTGGCCGCGAAGGGTTTCGTGCGGCGCGAGAACGTCTGGCCCTACATCCTCGGGGCCAACATCACGACCTTCATCGACACGCTGTTCGCGGGCGCACTGGTCGGCCATCCGGACGCGGTGCGCATCGTGGCGATCCTCATGGCCAGCGTCACGCTGCTCTCGCTGCCGATCGTGCTGCTCGTCCCGCACGCCTTCGAGCGTCTCGTGGACCGCGTCGCGCGGCGGGCCACGCGCAGCTCCCGGGCGCTGGCCGGGTTCGTGGCGCTGCTCCTGTTCGTTCCGGCGCTGCTGCTCGCGCTCTAGGAGGGCCGCATGCATTGCCTGCTCTACGTCGACCCGTCGCACCGAGGCGAGTGGGCGCTGCGCCTGGGGCGCCTCCTGACACCGGCCCTCGAGCGCTTGACGCTCGTCGCCACCGACGAGGACGCGGCCCGGGACCCGGCGCTGTTGACGCGCGCCCGCGAGGCCTTGCGTGGGGCACGCGCGCTGGACGAGAAACGCCTGCCCGGTCCCGCCGAGCGCGCGATCCCCCTGGAGGCGGCGGGCGGCGCCTACGACCTCGTGGTGGTGCCTCCCGCCGGCCGCGGCGCTCTCCAGCGCATGCTCAAGGGCTCACGGGTCGCGACCGTGGTGCGGAGCGTGCGGGCGTCGGTGCTGGTCGCACGCCGGCCGCCAGAGCGGATCGCGGGCATTCTCGGGGCGGTGTCGGGAGGAGCGGCGACGGCCGGGGTGATCCGGGCGACCGTCGCCATGGAGGCGGCGCTCGGGGCGCGAAGCGCGTTCCTGCACGTCGCCTCCGAGGTGGCGCTCCCGTACAAGCGGGGGCGCGGCGGCGAGCAAGCGCCCGCGCTCGACGAGATGGCCGCGGCGCGCGCGCTGCTGGCCGAGGCAGGTCGCGAGCTGCTCGTCCGCGAGGGGCTCGTGGTGGACGAGGTGCTGGCCGAGGTCGAGCATGGGGCGTACGACCTCCTGGTCGCGGGCGCGTCGTCCGGAGAGGCGGCCTGGGGCCGCGAGGACGTGACCGAGCGCATCCTGTTGCGCTGCCCGACGTCGATGCTGATCGCGCGGGCCTGAGGGAGGGAGCAATGCTGAGCGCGATGATCCGGCCGGCGCGCTGCCTCCAGCACAGCAACCCGAGCCGGCGCCTGCGCTAGAGATCCTCCACCTTCGCTCTTGCGCCGCCGGCGGCTTTCAGAGGAGACTCTCCGCAGCCTGTCCACGAAGCCAGCGTCGAGGTGCAGCGATGATCTCGATCGTCGATCGCAAGAAGCGCCTGGAGCTCCACCTGCCCGTGAAGGTCAAGGGGGCCGACGAGGGCGGCCACTCCTTCAGCGAGGAGACCCGCACGCGCAACCTGAGCGCGGGCGGCATCTGCTTCGAGAGCCGCTATCACGTGCCGGTCGGCGGCCGGGTGAGCCTCGAGATCGCGATTCCCGAGGGCATGCGCAAGCACTTCGGCGGGCAGGCCGTCTACGCGGTGAGCGCCGTCGTGTGCCGCATCGAACGCTTCGAGGAGGGCGCCGTCTCCCGGATCGGCGCCCGCTTCATCGGGCGCTCCGGCTAGCCGAAGGCCGCTGACAGCGCCGCGCCGACGTCCAGGCCCAGCGTCGCGGGGTTGAGGACGCGCCTCGGGCGCAGCAGGTCGCGGGTCGCGGCGAGATCGAGGGATTCCTCCCCTGAGCACGGCGAGCCGTCGCTTCGGCGCACCACCCGCGCCACGGGCCATGCGAAGCGCGCCTCGTCACGGCCGCCCGAGACGCTGACGACCCAGCGGCCGTCCGAGAGCTCGAGCAGGCTGCCCGGCGGGTAGAGCCCCAGCGCCTGGACGAAGAGCGCGAGGAGGTCGGAGTCGTAGGTCGATCCCCGGGCCGCCCACATCGAGGCCTGCGCCATGGGAGGAGGGAGCCCCGGCTGCTCGGGGCGCGGCGCGGTGAGGACGTCGTAGTCGTCGGCGATGCGCAGGATCCGGGCGAAGATCGAAGGCGGCTCGTCCGGGCCGTAGGCCGGAAGGTGGTGCTCCAGGACCACGCGCAGGCGGCGGAGCTTGCCCTCGTGGAAGCCGCGCTGGCGCGAGAGCAGGCGCAGGCCCGCCGAGGCGTGCGTGCTGCGCCCGGCGCCGGCCACGTAGCCGACGTCGTGCAGCATCGCGGCGACGCCGAGGTCGGCGAGGGCGCCCTCGGGCAGGCCGAGCCGTCGCCCCAGCAGCAGGGCCAGGTGGCTCACAGACACGAGATGGCGCTCGCCGACGTTGCCGGAGGCCCGGCGCAGCGGCCAGGCCGCGGCGCGGTCCTCGTGGCCGGGCAGCGCGTCCACCATGTCGACGACCGCTCGCCGCACCGGCAGCGGGTTCGGCAGCCGCCCGGAGCCCAGGCCCGCGAGGGCCTCGCGGGCGACGGCCGCGGCCTGGCGCGCCACCTCGTCGTGGCTCCGCACGACCGAGACCCGCTCGCCGCTGACGCGGAACCGGTAGCGGCCGAAGACCTCGACGTCGTGCACCGCCTGGAGCCGGCGCGCGAGGGCCGTCCGGGGCGGCCTCTCGGCGGGCGCGCCGAGCGCGCGGGCGAGGACCTTCACGGCGGCCGTGCCGAGGGGCGCGTGGAAGGAGAGGCCGCCGACCTCATGGCGGAGCAGCTCGGCGGCGAAGGCGTCGACCACTACCTGCTCCTGCGGCCGCACCCGGAGGCGGACGTCGTTGACGAACACCTGGTCCTCGACCGTGACCAGATGGACGGCGCCGAGCAGGTCGAGGAGGCCCTTGAGGACCGTCGCGAAGTCCTCCGCCGGCTGGTCGAGGGCGTCGTTCTCGACGCTGTAGAGCCGGCTCGTCCGCACCAGCCCGTTCAGGAGGAAGACGAGCCGGTGGCCCTCGTCGCGCACGCGTCCCATCAGCTCGCGATCGTCGGCAAGGTAGGCGCGCCGCAGGGCCTTCTCGAGGCCGCGCTGCATCTCGTGGACCCGCGGGTCGCTCATCTGCCGCTCCGGTTGCGCTCGCGCTGTCCCAGCGCGCCGAGGATCCAGTCGTAGACCTCCGGCTCCGCGACGCCGAGGGCGGCCTCGAGGGCGGCGCCGGCTGCGTCGCCCTGGCTCTCCGCGAGCGCCATGGCTGCGGCGATCTGCTGGGCGGGGACGCCCGGCAGGGTCTTGCGGAGGAGGCCTCCGGGAGTCAGCCAGGCGGCGAAGCGCGCCACGCCCTGGTCGCCGGCGAGGGCTCCGAGCACCTGGCCGATCTGTGCAGCCTCGCCCGGTGCCAGGGACGCGCCGTGCTCCTCGAGGAAGCCCGACAGGAGGTCGACGAAGCGGCGGTCCCCGGTGCGGGCGATCATGCCGAGCACCCGCGCGCGACGCGTCAGGTCCGTGACCTTGAAGGCGTCGAAGTAGGCTCTTCCCACGGCGCCCGAGTACTCCATGGTCTCGAGATGCCAGAGCGCCTCGTCCTGGACCGCCTTGTCCGGGTGCGACGCCTGGCGCGCGATGAAGGCGGGCGCCTCCTCGCCGCCCATGTTCGCGAGGACGCGGAGGAGGTCCGAGGCCGTCTCGCCGGACGAGCCGTGGAAGCGCTCTTCGATCATGGTGAGACGCCGCGTGCCATAGTGCTCGATGAGCTGTCGGGCCACGGCGCGCACCGCCGGCCCGGTCTCGACCTCGAGGACGTCGAGGACGGCAGCCAGGGAATCAGGACAGGCGCGGTCCAGGACCTCGACCAGGGTCGGGCTCAGCTTGCGCTGGTCGAAGGGCACCGAATGCAGGACGCGGCGCACGGCCCGGCGGTCACCGCAGCTGTCGAGGAGCTCGTAGAGCGCGGCATGGCGCGCCTGGTCCCAGGGCGGCTCCTCGGCGCCGGCCATGTCCCAGAGCAGGGAGATGAAGCGCTTGAGGGCTGGCAGGTGGTCCTCGTTCAGCAGGAAGTCGCGCACCTCGATGAACAGGTGCGAGACCTCCTCGAACGCCATGCGGGCCGTGGGATCGTCGAGCTCGCGGCGCAGCCGGCCGATCAGGGCGAGGCAGTCGTCCGGTATGCGGGTCGCGTCGGCCTCGGCGAGCAGCGCCGCGGCTCGCTCCGGGGACACCGCGACCCAGGACGGGGCCTGCGGCATCGGCAGCTCGGGCCGCGGAAGATCGACGTCGTCGGGGAGGCGCAGCCCGGGGTCCGGCTCGGCGGGCGCCGCGCCGGACGCGGCGTCGTCCTCCGGCACGATGCCCTCGACCGACACCACGTCCAGGTGCCGGAAGCGCGCCTTCCACAGCAGGGTGACGACGTCCTCCTCGCGCTGGTTGATGCCGGTGTAGCGGATCGACAGCACCTCGAGCAGGCGGGCCAGCTCGTCGGGCGAGAAGCCCGGACGAAAGCTGAGCTGGCGCACGCCGTCGCGGTACAGCCGGAACGCCAGGCTGCGCTCGCGATCGCGGTTGACGTAGACCGGCGCGTTCTCGAAGGCGATCTCGAGAGGCAGGACCTCGAGCGTGAGCGGGCCCTCCTCCTCGAGCGCCGCGGAAAGCTCGAGCAGGAGCTTCGTGATGAAGCGCTGGATGGTCTCGTTGTGGGGGTCGTAGAGCAGGAACGAGCGCGCCGTGGCGGCCAGCCGGGTGAGCAGCGAGGCGACCCGGTGCTGGCGCGGCGACAGCCCGGGCGCCGCCTGCTGCTCGCCCGCCTCCTGCGGGGTCTCCGCGGAGAGCGGGAAGCCAGCGGAGGGCTCCGACATCCACCCGAATCCTAGCGGAAAAACCCGGCGCGGGTCGCGCCGCGCCCGGCCGTGCTAGGCTTCGCAGCCGGAAGCCTTGGGTCTCCCTGGACGACGGCTTCGCTCATTCCTGTTCGGACGCCCGCTCGCCACCGCGGATGCGCCTCACCAGGCCATCGGCAAGGCGGTGGGCCTCGCCGTCTTCGCCTCCGACGCCCTCTCCTCGACCGCCTACGCCACGCAGGAGATCCTCGTGGTGCTGGCGCTCGCGGGCACGGCCGCCTTCCACCACGCGCTGCCGATCTCGGTCGCCATCGTCGCGCTCTTGTCGATCGTGACGCTGTCCTACCGGCAGACGATCCACGCCTATCCGGGCGGCGGCGGCGCCTACGTCGTGGCCCGCGACAACCTGGGCGAGCTGCCGGCGCAGGTCGCGGGCGCCGCGCTCCTCACCGACTACATCCTCACCGTGGCGGTGTCGGTCTCCTCGGGCGTCGCGCAGATCGCGTCGGCCTTTCCCATCGTCTACGCGCACCGCGTCGCCGTCTCGGTGGCCTGCGTGCTGCTGGTCGGCTTCGTGAACCTGCGCGGCGTGAAGGAGTCGGGGAAGGTCTTCGCCGTGCCGACGTACTTCTTCATCGTCATGCTGTTCCTGACCGTGGGCCTCGGCTTCGTCCGATACTTCTTCGGCGCCCTCGGGACGGTGCCCGAGCCTCCGCCCCTCGAGATCCACGCCAGCTCGGCCCTCACGCTCTTCGTGCTGCTCCACGCCTTCTCGAACGGCACCACCGCCCTCACGGGCATCGAGGCGATCTCGAACGGCATCATGGCCTTCCGCGAGCCCCGCAGCCACAACGCCGCGGTCACGCTGCTCTGGATGGCGGGCATCCTGAGCACGCTGTTCCTGGGCATCTCCTTCCTCGCGGTGCATGCCGGCGCGGTGCCGTCGGAGATCGACACCGTGATCTCGCAGCTCGCCCGGACCGTCTACGGGGGGCGCGAGCTGCCCTACCTGCTGACGATCGCGGCGACGACCCTCATCCTCATCATGGCGGCCAACACCGCGTTCGCGGACTTCCCCCGCCTCGGCGCGCTGCAGGCCGAGGACGGCTTCCTGCCGCGCCAGCTCGCATACCGGGGCAGCCGCCTGGTGTTCTCCCGCGGGATCGCGCTGCTGTCCATCGTGGCGTCGCTGCTGATCGTGGCCTTCGAGGCCAGCGTGACCGGCCTCATCCCACTCTACGCGATCGGCGTGTTCCTCTCGTTCACGCTGTCCCAGGCCGGCATGGCGCGGCGCTGGTGGAAGAGCGGGCAGGTCGCGCCCGGTGCGGTCGTGAGGGAGCGGTCGTCGGAGCTGCGGCACGAGCCGAGCTGGCGCTGGCGCATGGCGCTGAACGGCTTCGGCGCGATCATGACCGCCGCCGTGATGCTCGTGTTCGCGGTGACGAAGTTCGGCGAGGGCGCCTGGATCATCGTGATCCTGATCCCGCTCCTCGTGTTCGTGTTCGTCTCGATCCACGGTCACTACCGCGACCTGGCGGGCCGCCTCTCCCTCGAGGCCTGGGGCGTACCGCCGCGCGTGCGGCGGCACCGCGTGATCCTGGCGGTCAGCGGCGTCCATCGGGGAACGGTGGCGGCGCTCCGGTACGCCCGGGCGCTGTCCGACGACATCACCGCGGTGCACGTGTCGATCAGCGCCGCCGAGTCCGAGGCGCTCAAGGCCAAGTGGGGGATGTGGGGGAACGGCGTGCGCCTGGTGGTGCTGGAGTCGCCCTACCGCCTGCTGCTGGAGCCGCTCCTCGACTACATCCAGGGCGTGGAGCGGCTGCGGCAGCCCGGCGAGACGCTGACGATCGTCGTGCCGCAGTTCGTGCCGCGCCGATCCTGGCACAACCTGCTGCACGCCCAGACCGCGGTGTTCCTGCGGCTGGCGCTGCTGTTCCGGCCCGGAATCGTGATCACGAACGTGCCGTACCACGTGGACCTCGAGCCCTCGACCCTGGAGGCGTGATGTTCTTCCTCGTCGTCGGATGCGGTCGCTTCGGCTCGGAGCTGGCCTACGGGCTGCACCGGGAGGGGCACCAGGTGACGGTCATCGACCGCGTCGGCGGGTCCTTCGAGCACCTGCCCGGCGACTATCGGGGCCGCACGATCGAGGCCGAGGTGCTGGCCGAGGACGTCCTGAAGCGCGCCGGCGTGGAGCAGGCCGACGGCCTGGCGGCCGTCACGAACTCGGACCCGGTGAACGCCGTGGTGGGCCACGTCGCCCAGACGGTGTTCCGCGTGCCGAGCGTGGTGGTTCGCAACTACGATCCCCGCTACCGGCCCCTGCTGGAATCGTTCAAGCTGAAGGTGGTGAGCTCGACCGCCTGGGGCGCGCGGCGGATCGAGGCCTTTCTCAAGGGAGGCGCGTCGCGGACCGTCGTGGCCGTGGGGCACGGCGAGGTGGAGATCCAGGAGCTGCTGGTGCCCGCGGCCTGGGCGGGCAAGCGGCTCGAGGAGGTGCTTCCCGCCGAGGGCTGCACGCCCGTCTCCCTGACCCGCGTCGGCAAGGCCGAGATGGCGAGCGGAGCGACGCGCCTCGAGGCCGGGGACGTGGTTCACGTCGGCGTGACGCAGGGGGCGGCGGCCGCGCTCCTGCGCCGGCTCGCGGGGGAGCGCTGACGTGTTCGTGCTGATCGGCGGAGGCGGTCACACCGGGGCGCGCCTGGCGTCCTTCCTCCTCGCGCAGCGCCACGAAGTGCGGCTCATCGAGCCCCGCCGAGAGGTGCTGGCGCACCTCCACAGGGACCTGCCCACCGAGGCGATCGTGGAGGGCAGCGCCACCGATCCGCGCGTGCTCGACGCGGCGGACGCGTCGCGGGCGGCGGTCGTCGCGGCCTGCATGGCGAGCGACGCCGAGAGCCTGGCGCTGTGCCACATGGCCCGGGTGCTGTACAAGGTGCCGCGCACGATCGCCTGCATCAACAATCCGCGGAACGCGTGGCTGTTCGACGACACCTTCCACGTGGACGTGGCGCTCGATCAGTCGGACATCCTGGCCAAGCTGATCGAGCAGGAGATGTCCCTGGGCGAGATGATGACGCTGCTCAAGCTGCGCCGCGGCCGCTTCTCCCTCGTCAGCGAGAAGCTGCCTCCCCGCGCCCGGGCCACGGGAGTCGCCATCAAGGATCTGCCGCTGCCGGCGAACTGCGTGATCGCCGCCATCCTCCGCAAGGGTGAGATCGTGATCCCGCGCGGGCCGCTCACCGTCGAGGCGGGGGACGAGATCCTCGCCATCGTCGACGCCGAGGGAGCGCCGGCCCTCGAGGCGCTCTTCGGCCATCCGCACCGGGAGCGGAAGCCCTGAACCAGTTCGACTTCATGAGCAGGCCCTCGAGCACTTCAACAGGATCAACGGCCACCTCGCCGGTGTTTGACTGGCCCGGGGCGGGCCATTACCATCGGCGGGCCTTTCCGGGCCCCCCAGGCCCACGCCGGAGGATACCCGCGTGAAGATCCACGAATACCAGGCGAAGGCGGTGCTCGCCTCGTTCGGGGTGCCCGTCCCCAGGGGCAAGGTCGCCTACAGCGCCGACGAGGCCGTGGAGAACGGGAAGGAGCTGGGCTTCCCCGTGGTGGTCAAGGCCCAGATCCACGCCGGCGGGCGCGGCAAGGCCGGGGGCATCAAGCTCGCCCGCTCGGCCGAGGAGTGCGAGGCCCTCGCCAAGTCCATGCTCGGCATGGTCCTGAAGACGCACCAGACCGGCCCCGAGGGCCGTGTCGTGCGCCGTCTGCTCATCGAGCAGGGCATGGACCTGAGGGGCTCGAAGGAGATGTACCTCGCGGTGATCGTCGATCGCGCGAGCGGCTGCCCGGTGTTCATGGCTTCGGCCGAGGGTGGCGTGGACATCGAAGAGGTCGCCGCCCGGAACCCGAAGGCGATCCTCAAGGAGGCCGTGAGCCCGGCGGCCGGCTTCCAGCCTTTCCAGGCGCGCAAGCTGGCCTTCGGCCTCGGCCTGCCCAGCGCGACGCTCCCGAAGGCCGTTCCGTTCATGCAGGCGCTCTTCCGCGCCTTCGAGGGGATCGACGCGAGCCTCGTGGAGATCAACCCCTTCCTCATGACGGGCAGGGGCGAGCTGCTCGCCCTCGATGCGAAGCTGGGCCTCGACGACAACGCGCTCTACCGCCACTCGGAGCTGCGCGAGCTGCGCGACTTCGACGAGGAGGACCCCCTCGAGGTCGAGGCCTCCAAGCACAGCCTCAACTACATCAAGCTCGAGGGCGGCAACGTCGGCTGCATGGTGAACGGCGCGGGCCTGGCGATGGCGACGATGGACATCATCAAGCTCGCCGGCGGCAGCCCCGCGAACTTCCTCGACGTGGGCGGCGGCGCGAGCGCCGAGCAGATCCGCAACGCCTTCCGCATCCTGATGTCGGACAAGGAGGTGAGGGCGGTCCTGATCAACATCTTCGGCGGCATCCTGCGCTGCGACGTGCTGGCCGAGGGCGTGATCGCCGCCGTGCGGGATCTCAACGTCCAGCTCCCCGTGGTGGTGCGCATGAAGGGCAACAACGAGGAGCGCGGCAAGGACATGCTGAGGGCCTCGGGGCTGAACTTCACGGCGGCCGACGACATGACCGAGGCGGCGAAGCAGGTGGTCGCCGCGGCGGGAGGTGTGCGGTGAGCGTCCTGGTCGGCAAGGGCACGCGGCTGCTGGTCCAGGGGATGGGGAAGCACGGCACCTTCCACGCCATCGGCTGCCGGGACTACGGAACGACCGTCGTGGGAGGAGTGACTCCCGGCAAGGGCGGCACGAAGATCGAGGGTTTCCCCATCTTCGACAGCGTCGACCAAGCCGTGCGCAAGACGGGCGCGAACTGCTCGGTGGTGTTCGTGCCGCCGCCGGGAGCGGCCGACGCGATCATGGAATCGGCCGACGCCGGCATCCCCCTCGTGGTCTGCATCACCGAGGGGATCCCGACCCTGGACATGGTGAAGGTGGCGGCCTGCCTCGCCGGGAAGAGCACCCGGCTCATCGGACCGAACTGCCCCGGGATCATCTCGCCGGGCGAGAAGTGCAAGATCGGGATCATGCCCGGCCACATCCACATGGGCGGCGGCGTGGGCGTCGTGAGCCGCAGCGGCACCCTGACCTACGAGGCCGTCGCCCAGCTCACGGCCCTCGGCATCGGCCAGTCCACCTGCATCGGCATCGGAGGCGACCCGATCATCGGCACGAACCACACGGCGGCCCTGGAGCTCTTCAACAAGGACCGCGCCACGAAGGCCATCGTCATGATCGGCGAGATCGGCGGCACGGCGGAGGAGGAGGCGGCGGCCTACGTCAGGCAGCACGTCAAGAAGCCGGTCGTCGGCTTCATCGCAGGGCAGACCGCGCCGCCGGGCCGCCGCATGGGCCACGCGGGAGCCATCATCTCCGGCGGCAAGGGCACCGCCGAGGAGAAGATGAAGGCGATGCGCGCCGCCGGAATCCACGTCGTCAAGTCGCCGGCGGACATCGGCAAGACCGTGGCGAAGCTGCTGAAGGAGACAAGGAAGCGACCTTGACCGAACGCACTCTGTCGATCATCAAGCCGGACGCCGTGAAGGCAGGCCGGGCGGGCGCCATCCTGGACCGCGTCGAGCGGGCGGGCTTCAGGCTGATCGCCGTGCGCCTGCGGACCCTCACGCTGGCCGAGGCCGAGGGCTTCTATCACGTCCACCGGGAGCGGCCGTTCTTCGCCAGCCTGTGCACGTTCATGTCCTCGGGACCGTGCCTGACCATGGTCCTCGAGCGGGACGACGCGATCGCGCGACTGCGCGAGCTGATGGGCGCGACGGACCCCGCGAAGGCCGCTCCGGGCACGATCCGCAAGGACTTCGCCGCCTCGATCGAGGCGAACGCGATCCACGGCTCCGACGCCGCCGACACCGCCGCGTTCGAGATCGGCTACTTCTTCCCGGGGATCGAGCTGCGCTAGCATCGAGAGCATGGCGGGCCTCTCGGGAGCCGGGCGCGTCCTGGTCGCGGCCGGCATCGTCCTCGTCGTCCTCGGCCTCGTGCTCGTCCTGGCGGAGCGCGTCCCTGGCCTGGGGCGGCTGCCCGGGGACTTCGTGCTGCGGCGTGGCGGCTTCACGCTGTACGTGCCCGTCACGACCTGTCTGCTGCTCAGCGCGCTGCTGACGCTGGCCCTGGCCCTGCTGCGCCGATGAAGCTTCAAGGAGAACTCGGGGAGGGGATCCTTCCCGGCGTGCTGCGGGCGGCGTACGTGGGCCGGCGCACGGGGATGCTGCACGTCACGCGCGGCGGCGAGCGGGCCAGCGTGTGCTTCGTCGGCGGCCGCATCGTCTACGGCTCCAGCAGCGTCCGCGAGGCGCGCCTCGGAGACACCCTCGTGCGCCACGGGCTGCTCACCGAATGGGACCAGGCGCGCGCGGCCGAGATGGTGGAGGTGACCGGGCGTCGCTTCGGCCAGATCCTCCTCGACCTGGGCATCCTCGACGGCGAGCGCCTCGAGGAGGGGCTCGCCCTCCACGTGCGGGAGGTGCTCCTGACGATCGTGTCGTGGCCTGACGGCACGTACGAGTTCGAGGACGTCGACCCGGCGTCCTTGAGGGGCTACGACAGGCCCCTGAAGCTGTCGACGGGCGAGGTCATCCTCGACGCGGTGTGGAGCATCGTCGACCCGGACGTGATCCGCTTCGGCCTGGGCGATCTGGACCGCGTGCTGGCCCAGGCCACGGACCCGCTGCTGCGCTTCCAGCGCCTGAACCTCAGCCCGACGGACGGCTT